>CAZWJK010000006.1:7577-9952 GCA_964634035.1 uncultured Candidatus Cloacimonadota bacterium
AACAGAACCGTCATTGTGATCGCTCACAGGCTGTCCACAGTTCTCAATTCTGACAAGATAGTGGTTCTGGAGAAGGGCAGGATTGTAGGAATCGGCAATCACGAAGAACTGATCCAGAACTGCGAAAGATACCAGCATCTTTACAATTTGCAGTTCAATCCTGAACTGGAAATCGTGGGGCAGGCATGAAGATCAGCGGATTTTCCTTTGTCAGAAACGGAGTTAAACTCTATTATCCGGTCGTGGAATCCATCCGATCCATCCTGCCGATCTGTGACGAGTTTGTCATTGCCATAGGCAAGGGCGACGATGACGACCCGACCCGCGAACTGGTGGCAGCCATCGGTGATCCCAAAATCCGGATCATTGACACAGTCTGGGAAGAAAAGTACTTCAAGCGCGGGATCATCAATTCCATTCAGACAGACATAGCGATGAAAGCCTGCAGCGGAGACTGGTTGTTTTATGTTCAGGCGGATGAAGTTGTGCATGAAAATGATCTGCCCATCATCCAACAGAGATGTGAACAACTTCTTGATAAATCACAAGTGGAAGGCCTTGTCTTCAACTATAAACACTTTTGGGGCGACTACGACCATTATCATCAGGGACATGGCTGGTATCCGCATGAGATCAGGATCGTACGAAATCTGCCCAACATCCATTCTTATCAGAGTGCCCAATCCTTCCGCTGGTTTGATTTTTATGATAATCCGCGCCAGGAAACCGGAACCCGAAAATTGAACGTGGCAACCGTCGATGCTCAAATCTATCATTACGGCTGGGTAAGGCCGCCGCACCTGATGCAGAACAAGCGCAAGTCTCTTGATTCTGTGCATTGGGGCATTTCACGCGCCAAAGAGTATTATGAAAAGGAAAATGCTTGGTTTGACTACGGACCGCTCAATTATCTGGCCCGCTTCAATGGCACTCATCCTGCTGTTATGAAGGATTTGATCCAAAAACTCGATTGGCAGGACAAACTGCAATACAATGGAAAACCTGATCAGAACAGGCTTCCGCATAAGCATGAAAAGTTTAAATACAGACTTTTGAGCTGGCTTGAAAAAAACTTCAACGGCGGAAGGCAGATCGGCGAATTCAAGAACTATAATCTGCTCAAGAACATCTGATTCCTTTTATGCACAAGTTATCCATCACAATCATCACCAAGAATGAAGAACACAACATCAAACGCTGCCTGGACTCTGTTAAATGGGCCGACGAGATCATCATTGTGGATTCAGGCTCAGTTGACAAGACTATAGATATCTGCCGAGAGTATGGTTGCAAAATCATAGAAACCGAATGGCGGGGTTTCGGAAAAACCAAACAGCTCGCCGTGAACAACGCTTCTAACGACTGGATACTCTCAGTGGATGCAGATGAGATTATCACAGAAGACCTGAAAGATGAGATCATCAGCTTGCTCAGCAACGATCCGCCTCTGTTCGGGTACAGAATTAAAAGAAGGTCATTTTATCTGGGAAAGCGAATCAGTTTCTGCGGCTGGGATCGTGATTACACCCTTCGTTTGTTCAATCGTCAACATGGTGCATTCAATGATAAGCCTGTGCACGAGTCTGTTCGAATAAACGGTGATATTGGCCATCTGAAAGGAATGATGCTGCACTATACATATCCGACCATTGATTCGCACTATGTGAAAATGAAAAGGTATGCTGATATAGGTGCTCAGAACCTGTATCAAAAAGGGAGAAACTCAAATCCAGGCATGGCAATTATCAGGGGTATTTTTAAGTTCATCAAGATGTATATCTTTCAACTTGGCTTCTTGGACGGGAAGCACGGCTTCCTGTTATCATACAATTCCGCCTGGGGTGTCTATCTGAAGTATCTGCTGCTATGGGAAATGAACCGATCAAAGTCATCCATATAGACACGGAGAAAACCTGGCGGGGCGGGCAGCAGCAGGCGGTCTATCTGTTTGAGGGCATGCTCCAAAGAGGTTTTGACACTCTGATGCTTTGTCCTTCCGGTTCAGCCATGCAAAATTATTGTCAGAAGAAAAATCTGCCCTTTCAGCTTTTTGATTTTGCTCATGAACTTGACTATAGATCCGGAAAGGCCGCAGCCAAAATAGCGGACAGCTATTCAGCATCCATTCTGCAGTTGCACAGCGGGCACTCGGTAAGCTGCGGGCTCTGGGCAAAGCTGTTTAACCGCAAACTGAAGCTTGTCGCCACCCGAAGAGTGGATTTCTCCATTAAAAAGAACCCATTTTCAGTCTTGAAATACAATACAAAATTGCTTGATCACATAGTTTGCATCTCTGAAGAGATCAGACAGGTTCTGCACAGAGACGGTGTTCCAGATAACAAGCTTTCGGTAATCCACAGCGGGATTGACACACA
>CAZWJK010000006.1:10052-49204 GCA_964634035.1 uncultured Candidatus Cloacimonadota bacterium
TCAGCTCAACTGCATTTTACATCATCTTTGCTAATGTTGATGGCAGGCATTCCCAACCGGCTGGGTTTTCCCAGACAAAAACTACTGACGATGACCATTGACCTGCCCAAAGGCGTTCCCGTTGTGAAGCGTTATTTGCGGCTGATGACTGCTTTGACAGATCAAGTTTATGACCACCAGACAGAGCTGTTTTGGGATGATGAAACTGATGAAAGGGTTGAAAGCGAAGCCGGCGAATTTCTCAGAAAACATAAGACAGTAATAGGAATTGCTCCCGGCTCAGTTTGGCCGACCAAGCGCTGGCTGCCTGTATACTTTGCAGAACTGATCAGGGAACTTGATAAAAGAGATGTCAAGGCAATTCTGATCGGCGGAAAAGAAGATTTTCAACTCTGCCAGGAAATTGCCCTGCTGGCTGATTCCGAAGCTTTAAACATAGCAGGAAAGCTTTCTCTGCTTGGCTCCGCTGCTTTGATCCAGAAACTGAAACTAATTCTGACCAATGACAGTGCCCCGCTCCATCTTGCCAACGCTGTCCAGACAGACGTGGTCGCCATCTTCGGACCGACAGTGAAAAGGTTCGGATTTTATCCTTTCAGAGCCAATGACAGAGTTGTGGAACTTGATCTCGGCTGCCGTCCATGCGGCAAACACGGACACAAAAAGTGCCCTCTCAAACATTTTAATTGCATGAAAAACATCACTCCTGATACTGTCCTGAAAGAAGTTTTAGCTGCATTGGAGATGGGATGAACGGAAAGATAACTCTGCTGACTGGTTATGACCACTTTTTCGGCCAGACCAGAAAACCGTGGGTCAGCCTCAACACCAAGGCGCTGATAGAAGATCTGGAAAAACATGGTATTCAGGTGACTGAGTACCCGTTTCACAAAGTGATGAATGGTGAAATTGAAATCAGAGAGGCGGTCGTATTTTACACTTTCAGCCAAAGAGAGAACCTCCGCCACTACATAAAGGACACTGTTTATGCTCTTCAGAACAATGGAAATGTTCTAATTCCTTCGTATGAGCTTCTGCATTGCCACGAGAACAAGGGCTACCAGGAAAGCCAGAAAAGAGCATTGGGCATCACCAATCTGCCCTCGCTTTACTTCAGCAGTAAACGTGAACTGGAAGAATATGTGATTAATTATCCCGTTGTTTTAAAGACCATTGAAGGTTCCAACGGCAAAGGCGTCTTTCTCATTAAATCAAAGGAGCAGTTGCTGGATACAATCAGAAAACTTGAACCCAAGGCGTCTATTACAACCAAGCTGGACTTGTTCAGACGAAAATATCTGCGGCTGCCCAAAAAGTTCATGGGTTATGACCTGTTTGACAGCAAAAAAGACTTTGAACAATACAGGGACTACATAACGCCGGAAATCTGCTTTGTGCTGCAGAGATTCGTTCCGGGCCTGCAGTTTGACTACAGGGTCATCATCCTCGGTGAGCATTACTACGTAACCAAGCGTTTGACCCGTAAGGATGATTTCAGAGCCAGCGGTGCCAAGCGTTTCACCTTTGATTTTCAGGCGCCTGATGAACTGCTGACATATTCCAAAGAGTTGTTTGACAAATTTGACAGCCCCTGTCTGTCACTGGATATCGGCGTCAAGGACAACGAGTTTTTCCTGTTTGAATTTCAAGCCCTGCATTTCGGCATCAACGCCATTGTCAGAGGCAAAGGATATTATCTGAACTCCGGCGGAAACTGGTCATTCGTCAATCACAAACCTGTCTTCGAAAAAGAGCTCAGCCATGCCTTGCTGACCTATCTGCACAAGAAAAAGTTGTTCTGATGGTGTTTTCCAAGTATCTGCTCACAATTCCATATTGCGCTGTCTGGCACTTGCTGAAACTGCTGAATAAACTGGAGCCTATGGTGTTTTACTGTGGCGATCCCCTGGACCATTTTGTTTTTGCACCGGTTTTGAAACATCTGGGGATTGTTACATATGTCGCTGATAAAAAAGCAGCCAAAGAATTCCTGCAAGGCCATGGGATTAAGTTCATAAACTGGCCTGCCTTTCCGGAAGTTGTGATCATGGCAAGGCACTCCACTCATAAGTTTCCCTGTTCCGCCATCATCAAGATCGGCATGAGGCATGGCGCTTATCATTTTAAAAGAATGACTTCTTCCGCTTCCTACAATGAGTTTGACCTTTATCTGATGACATCTGAACAAGACGTTCAAGTTGGTCACAGTCATGGCGTGAAATCTGCCCAAGCAGTCGGATTTCCCAAACTGGATCCCGCCTTTGATAACACTATTAATGATGGCGTATTGGATGAGTTGAAAAGCAGACTCAATCATGATCCTGCCAAACCAACCGTTCTTTTTACAGCGACTTATGACGCTTCCGGAATGTCAGCCATCGGGATGTGGCATGATAAACTGTCCGGTCTTACAAACAAATACAATGTGCTGGTGACCACACATCCCTGGATCGATAAAATCTATAAACAAACCATTAAACAAACGCCTGACGTATATCTTATAGATGATTATGATATTCTGCCATACATTAAAATTGCTGATGTAGTGGTGGGTGACACAAGTTCCATTCTGGCAGAAAGCTGTGCCCTGGACAAGCCGATGATCACATTTGAAATCAACAAGGCAAAGCGCAGCCTGGATGAAATCGACACCTTGATCAAAAGCATCAGTTACAGAGTTTCCGGATTTGATCAACTGTCAGGCACAATTGAGCATGCTCTGGCGCACAAAACAGAATTGGCTGAAGCCAGAGCCCAAGCCAATCAGATCTTTTTTGACAAACTTGATGGCAAAGCCGGAGAGCGGGCAGCCGCAGAGATCATAAAACTGCTCCAAGCACGAGGTAAGAATGAATTGGTATGACG
This sequence comes from uncultured Candidatus Cloacimonadota bacterium, assembly GCA_964634035.1. Taxonomy (GTDB): domain Bacteria; phylum Cloacimonadota; class Cloacimonadia; order Cloacimonadales; family Cloacimonadaceae; genus UBA5614. The sequence continues at coordinate 12,918 of CAZWJK010000006.1, forward strand.
GGCACTGCCATCTGACAGAAGTTGCAAAGCTGTATGACTTTCAGGAAGTCCTATCAACAGCGGCAAAACGTGACATTCAGGGTTGGCTGTCCTGCGCTTTGAGCAAGGAAGAGGTGCGTTGGCATCAGCTAAACCGCAATGACAAGATAAAATTCTCGGCAGGAATTCATCCCGTTTATGATGAAGGAACGAAACTTTCTTTGGATGATCTGGAGCAGTTGGCCAAAGACAAGCAGCTTTATGCCATCGGCGAAATCGGACTGGATAAAAGGAACCGGCGTCTGGATGAACAGGTGAAACTGCTCCGGGACCAGATCTCGCTGGCCAGAGCTTATGATCTGCCCTGCGTTTTTCACATCGTAGGGCATTATGATGTTTTTTTCAAGATTCTGAAAGATTTGCCTGTGCGTGGTATATGGCATGGATTTTACGCTTCCAAAGAGGTGGTGAAGCAATTCAGCGCTTTTGATCTGACCTTTTCCATGGGCAAGGTTCTGATCGACTCGCTGAAACATGACATCATCAACGACATCATCACATATGGCAATTTCCTGATCGAAACCGACGCTCCCTTCAACCTAAGAAAACCTGAAAAGGGCAGTTCTGATCAGCTAAATCCGCTGATTGAACTGGTCAACTATGCCAGGATCGTGAGCCGGATGAATGGCGTGAAACTTGAATCATTGCAGATGGTTCTGGCTAATAATGCAAAGCAATACTTTACTTAGAGCGTCTTAACAGCTATGAATTATAGCCAGTTCACCCGAACCGAGATACTCATCAGCCCTGAAAATGTTCAGAAACTGAACCAGATCAGGGTTGCCGTCATTGGTCTGGGCGGAGTTGGTTCCTATGCCGTGGAAGCGCTTGCCAGAGCGGGTGTGGGCTCATTTCTGATCATTGACTTTGACTTTGTCAATCTGTCCAATCTGAACAGGCAGTTAATAGCTCTGCAAAGCACCATCGGAAAGCCCAAAACGCAGGTGATGAAACAGCGCATTCTGGAGATCAATCCTTCGGCGGAAGTGGAAATCGTGAATGAATTCCTGGCTCAGGACAATCGTGGCCGCTATCTTAAAGACCTGGACTATATCATCGATGCCATCGACAGCCTGGGTCCCAAGGTCGGGCTTCTGGTATATGCCATCAGAAGCAGTATTAACATCATCTCCGTGATGGGGGCAGGCAACCGCCTTGACCCGACCCAGATCCATATCGGCAAACTTTCCCAAAGCTGGAATTGCCCGCTTGCCAAAAGGGTGCGCAAGTATCTCAGACGGCGCGGAATGCCGATCGATCTGCCTGTGGTATATTCTTCCGAAAAACCGCTCAAGCCGGACAGCGAGGAAGATGACGAAGCCGATGAGATCATCATCCAGCGCGGCAGGCAGCGTCAGACCATTGGCTCGATCAGTTACATGCCTGCCATAATGGGTATGATGGCAGCTTCCTACGTGATCCGGGACCTGCTTCAAATCGATATCTAACCCATAAATACCATCCTTAGCCCATCTATCTGTCTATTGCCTTTCCAATTCATTTGATGCATCATATGTGTTTTATTTTCTTAAGATTCCCTGGCACTTCCTTGGCTTGACCCGGGAACTGCCCGGGAAGTGCCCGGGATGCATGTATGCAGAACAATTCGAATTTTAGCTGATATAAAGTGATAAATCAAACAGAGGATTAGTTAGATTCCCGGCGCTGTTTAACTGTCTTTCAAGGTAAACTGGCGGGTCCTGAAACCGTAGCCCATTACATCATTGACATCCGTGACGATCATGAAAGCTTCCTTGTCGATGTCTTTGACGATGTCGGTCAGCTCCGGAACCTGACGCCGGTTGACCACACAGAAGAGGACGTTGATGTCTCTATTGTGAAAACCGCTGGTGCCTTTAAAGAAGGTTACGCCTCTGTCCAGGCGCTCAAAGATGTCGTCGCGTATCTCCGCAACCTTGTCTGAGATGACATAGACGCCTTTGATGTAGGGCAGGCCTTCACTGGCAAGGTCAGTGATCTTGGTGGAAATGAACAGGTTCAAAAATCCCCAGATGACAAGTTTGAGGTCATGCAGAATAATCCCGACACCTAAAATGATGAAAGTTTCCACCAGCCAGTAGCCGGTTCCGATGCTGAGCCCTGCCTTCTGTTTGATCAGGGCTACGGGGATATCCGTGCCGCCGGTGGAACCTCTGAATCGGAAAATTATGCCGAGTCCCAGTCCCAAGAGAACGCTTCCGGCTATCGCGCTGAGGTATATGTCATTAGGAGCGAGCATGGCATAGGCCAGTTTGCCTTTGACCAGAAATGTATACTTCTCCAGATTCTCGATCAGGCCTAGTCTGTACAGGGACGGCAGACTGAGCAGGTCGGTCATCATTGAGCTGGCAAACATGCCATATAACGATTTAGCGCCAAATGACTTGCCGATAAAGATAAAGCTGATGATGAAAAGAGGGATGTTGATGACGATCATGGTCATGCCGACTGGAAATCCAAAGAAGAAATGAAACAACTGCGCTATGCCGCCAACGCCGCCCGGGACGATGTTATAGGGGATAAGGAACCAGGAATAGCCAATCCCGAAAATGGCTGCCCCGATCAGGATGCCCAGGTATTGGCCTAATTCACGTCTGAGATTGAGTTTGTGCTGTTTCATGTTTCACCTCTTTTGGTTTTGCTTGACGAATTCACCGGTCAGTCAGAAAAGTCCTGAGTTATGAAAATAGAACTCAGAATCGACAGTAGTCCCTTTCAGGTCTTTGAGACAGAAGAACCTGTTACCATTCAGGACATCATGAAAAATGTGCCTGAACTTGCCTGCCCTGTCTTATCCTACAAAATCAACCATAGCCATTATGTCAATGATGAATACCTGCTGGACAGAGACACACTGGTGGACGGCATCACGTTCCTGCATCCGGAAGGTTATAGGATTTATCAGGATTCAGCCCTGTTCATACTTGCCAAAGCGCTCTACAGCATCTTTGGCAGTGAGCATGACTTGGTGGCAGAGCACTCCATAGGAGACGGGGTGTTTTGTGAATTATTTGGGGTGGAAACCTTTACGGAACAAGACTGCCAGCGCATTTCGGATGAGATGCGCAAGATCGTGCAAAGTGAAATTCCCATTGATAAAATCGAAGTCCGCTTTGACGAAGCGGAAGAGATCTTCGGCTCGATGGGCAGAAGTGATCTGCTGAAGAACTTCCAATACTACTCCCAGCGCAAGATTCACATCTATAAATGCGGGAAATTTTACGATTTCTACATTCGTCCGCTGGCGGATAATACAAAGTTCATAGACAGCTTTGAACTGGTTTATAAAGCTCCGGGATTCATTCTCCGCTTTCCGGCGGGCAAGCAATGCAAGATGAGCCAGCCTTTCAGTATTCCTGCCAAGCTATTTAATATGCACCAGGAACATGACAAATGGCTCAATATCCTCAAAGTGCATAACATGGTGGATCTGAACAAACTGATAGACACCTATGACATTTCGCAGTTCATCCTGGTGGAAGAAGCTCTGCATGAAAAAAAGATCGCCGAGATCGCCGCTCAGATCGTTGCCAATCCGGATTGGAAAATTGTCCTGATCGCAGGTCCTTCATCTTCAGGCAAGACAACCTTTGCCAAGCGTCTGTCTGTTCAACTCCAGGCCAGTAAAGCGACTCCCATGGTCATCGGATTGGATGACTATTTTCTCGCTCGTGAAAAGACTCTCAAAAAAGAAAACGGCAGCTATGACTTTGAAAGTTTATATGCTCTGGATATCGATCTGCTCAATAAACAAATGACCCAGCTTCTGAATGGCGAAGCTGTGGAACTGCCGAAATTCAATTTTACCAAGGGCCGCAGCCAGAGAGTTCACCCGCCTGTCAAACTTGGCAAGGATTCAATTGTGGTAATGGAAGGCATCCACGGCCTGAATGATATTTTAACTGCTGACATACCAGCAAAGAATAAAGTGAAAATATATGTCAGTGCCCTCAATCAGCTCAACATCGATAATCACAACCGGGTCCCAACCACGGACTGCAGACTGATCAGACGCATGGTGCGCGATTACAGGTACCGCGGATACACAGCGGAAGAGACTCTGCTGCGCTGGCGCGATGTCAGAGAAGGCGAAGAGAAAAACATCTTCCCATTTCAGGAAAATGCTGATATCATGTTCAACAGCAGCCTGACCTATGAGCTGGGAGTATTCAAAAAATATGCCTGGAAAATGCTTCAGAAGATCGCGCCCAAGTCACCTGTCTATACTGAAACACAGCGTCTGCTGACCCTGCTTTACTACATTAAGGACATCCCGGAAACTTTGGTACCTTATAATTCCATCATCAGGGAATTCACCAACGGAAGCATATTCCAATACTGATAATCAAGCAAGAGCCAAGCAGGAAAGAGTTATTTTTTTAGGTGCTCAAAACCGTATTGGATAATAGCAGAAAAAGCAGTTTCATACATAAAATCAAATTGCTCAAGCGAGTGAGAATCAGAACCGATGGTGACAAGCTTGCCGCCCAGTTTCTGATAGAGCTCAAGGTAAACAGGTTCCGGGATCAGTGATTTGTAAGGTTTGCGCAGGCAGGCAAGATTCAGTTCCAGAGCGATTCCTTTGTCGATCATGGCTCTGAAAATGTCTGTAATTATTGGCAGGCAATGTTTTTCATCAGGAATTGAGGTGTAATATCTCTTATAGACACCAAGGTGTGCCAATACATCAAAATCGCAGGTCTGGACAAGGCGCAGATTATTATCATAGTATTGGCTGATCTCATCTTTGGACAAGGGTTTCTTGAGCGGGATGGCGACATTGATGTGATCACCCGTAAAATGCACTGAGCCCAGGACAAGTTCAAACAGCATCTGACTCAGCAAGGGGTCGGCCTGGCACTTCACATCCTGAAAGTCACCGACTTCGATGCCCCAGATGATTTTTATCTCTGAATACTGCTTGCGAAGATGATCGACCAGGTTTTTGTATTTGACCAGAGAGGGGACACCAAAGACCGAAAGCTCCTGTGGCAGCAGGTCAAGATGCTCAGTGACAGCAATCTCATCATAGCCAAGTGTGATGGCGTGAGGGATGAGTTCAGACAGCTTCAATTGACTGTCAGCACTGAAATCGGTGTGAAGATGATAGTCTTGTTTCATTTTCCTGCTAAGATTCCTGCTTGCGCAGGAATGACATCAATAAAAAACATCTACTAGTTTGGCCAACTACTCATTTGGCTGTTTCTCTCAAAGCGATGAGAGCAGCGCCCAAAGCGCCGGTGAGCTCAGGTTCCGGAGGAACGATGACATCTGTGTTCAGGTTTTTGGAGAAAATAGATTTCAGATCATTGTTGAGAGCAACTCCTCCTGTGAAGACAAGAGGCGGCTTCCAGGCAAGCTGATTGAGCTGAGAGATAATTCTATCCGAGATGGAAAGATGCACGGAACGGGCTATGTCAGCTGCAGAAACTCCTTTTGCTATCAGACCGATGATCTCGGATTCGGCAAAAACCACGCAGGTTGAGCTCAAGTGAAAATCCTGATTTGATTCAGCAGCAGTTTTGTCCAGTTTGTCACAAGTGATGCCAAGTTTCATTGCCACCATTTCCAGAAAACGGCCTGTTCCAGCGGCGCATTTATCATTCATGACAAAGTCTATTATATGACCGTTTTCATCCAGACTGATGGTCTTAGAGTCCTGCCCGCCAATGTCTATGATGGTCCTGACATTAGGATGATAAAACTGCACCCCAAGCGCATGACAACTAATTTCAGAAACAACTTTATCAGCTTTCATCAGATTGCGTCCGTAACCGGTAATGCAGGAAAGAACAATATCTGTGTCAATGCAATGTAGTGAGTTCAATGCTTGAGCAAATAAAGTTGAGACGGTACCCACAGGATTGATCCCGCTGTCGGCAAAAGTGCTGAAGGCAATGTCAGAAGTTTTTGCATCAAGCAACACAAGTTTGGTGTTGCGTGAGCCGATGTCGATTCCGAGTGCATACTTCATGATCAGTTTTCCAGATAAGTGAAAGTGTTGTGAGGTTGCAGATATGACTCTGACAGGTGCTTCAGGATGTCTTGGTTGACTGCTTCGAGCCGTTTTTCCCTGTTCAGGAAATAGTCATAATCATAACCCAGGGCATAGAGAATGGAGATAGCGGATGCTTGCCAACTAAGGCTTTCCAGATCAAAACGCTGCATGCCTTTCAGATGATTCCTGGCACTTTCCAGTTCGTCACTTGTGACTCCATTGCATCTGAGATCTGTAAAAATCTCAGAGACGAGTTTATGAACTGCTTTATAATCAGCCTTGTCACAAATGGCAAAGGCAGTCCAGAAACCAAGATCCCGGATGGAAGTGAAATCAAAGCCTGACTGATAAGCATAGCCATATTTTTCTCTAAGAATGTAGAAGAAGCGCGAAGACAACTCTCCGCCAATGATCTGAGCCAGGACATAGAAAGCTGTATTGGATTCATAATCAGTAGAGGGGCAACCCAATCCCCCCCAAATCAGATTTGACTGATCGGAGGCTGTCTTTCTGATTTTGAGATTTGAGATGGAGTGCTGAATGCGAGGTTGGGGTTGTGGGATAACTCGATGCTTGCTTGTAGCCGTCAGATATGTGTTGCAGAGATCAGCGGTTCTATGAAAATCGATGTCGCCAGTAACGCAGATGTTGAAATTCGGAAGAGAGTAATGCTCATTATACCAGTTTTGCAGTTGACTGAGCCGAATCTTCATTGTCTCTGTGATGTTGCCATATGGTTTACTGAGATTGCTGTTCTTCCCGAAGAACATATCCATCCAACCATTGAAGGAGTTACTGAAGGGATTCTGTTTTTCACGCCTGATGACTTCTATGACAGCATTTTTAATTATCTGAAAATAGCTTAAAGGCAGAAGGGGTGTCTGAATGATCTCAGCAGTCAGGGCCAGCAACTTGTCAAAGCTGAAGAGGAAACACTTTCCTTTAAGGGTTGTGGTCTCTAAAGTATGGCTGATCTTCAGATTGAAACCATGCATCAGACATTCTTTCTGGATTTCATCGAAGCTTCTGTACTTGGTTCCAAACAAGAGCAGATTCGAGGTCAGATAGTTCAGGCCGGCCTGATTTTCAGATTCGCAAAGCTGGGATAAGGAAGAGGTCAAAGCGAGACCGATAGTGGGTTTACTGCTGATCTTTCTCATCAGCAGAGTCATGCCGTTATCCAAAGTGATTAAAGAGAAATCAGCAGATGCTTTGATTCTGACTTTTCCCGAAACAAAACTGCCTATCTTATCAGAAACGTGATCCGTGCTTTGCAAAAGAACCACAGGATGGCAATTGCTCTCCAAAGATTGTGAAAAGAGCTTTCTGATATTGCTCTGAAGCCTGCTCGGCAATGAGTTTTTACCCTGATGATAAACAGCAAGATAATCAGTTTGCCAATAACTTTCAAGGCAATGAAGCAGATCATTGTAACTAACCTGAGCAACTTTAGCGGGGTAGGCATACAACTCTTTATATGAACCGATCAGCTCTTCACCTGCAAGGCTGCCGGCTACAGACTCAATGTATTCAAAATCATAAAGCCAGGCATAGCTCAGTTCATTTTTCACCAGTTCAATCTCTTCAGATGAAAAAAAGCTGTGTCTGACTTTTAGCCATTCATCGTAAAAGGCATAAACGATGTCGGGAATCAGTTGAGTTTTCTGAGGAAGGATCTGGATAATGGTGATGCCATTATTCATACCACTAATGGAATGCAATTGAATGGACAGCGCAGTTTTATCTTGCTCAACCAGTCTCTTATGCAAACGGCTTTGCTTGCCTGAGGCAAAAGCTTTGGTAATAATGAGCAGAGCAGGGCTGAGTTTATCAGTCTCTGCCAGTTCAGGTAAAATGAAAGCAAGATAATCTCCATTGCTTTTGTAAATTTTATTAAAGTAGTGAAACCCGTTTTTTTCGGGAGGAGGTACAGACAGGGTGGACTGTCTTTTTTTGATAATGGGCTTCCAGTCAGAGAAACAGCTATGAATATCATTTGTAAAAGTTTTATGTTCAAGGCATCCTGTGACTACCAGAAAGCAATTATCGGGTCTGTAACGATTATAATAGAAATTCCTGAGTTTGGTCAAAGTGGCTGATCTGACGGATTCAAGCGTTCCCAGAACAGGATTCTTGAGTGGATTACTGCGAAAATATGATGTCTGGATCCAATCAATGAATCCAGAATCAGGCTCATTGGCATATTGCTTGATCTCTTCTATGATGATGTCTTTTTCCACCTCAATGTCGGCTGCAAGAAAGTGAGCCCTGAAGGCTATGTCAGCAAGGATCCTGAGCCCTTCTTGCAGGTGTTCGGAAGGCAGCATGAGATAGTAACAGGTGGAGTCAAATTCAGTGTAGGCATTGATCATGCCTCCCAGCAGTGGGATAACTTCGGAAATCTTATTATCCGGATAATTCGCAGTCTGTTTAAAGGTAAGATGCTCAATGAAATGAGAGTAGCCGGAAGTTACAGCAGTTTCATTGACTGAGCCAGTCCGGACATGCAACTGAAGACAGACAATGGGGTTGGATCTGTCAATGGCGGATATTACTTTCAGTCCGTTGGGAAGAGTGAAATCAGAGGCATGAATCAAGATATGATCTTTTCTCCTGATTATATTCTTTTGCAGGCATAGGCATTGTGATTGTGGATGGATTCGAAGTTTTCGGATTCAATCTCAAAATGCAGGATGCGCTTGTCATTAGATAGCTTGACAGTCAGTTCACGAACTATGTCCTCCACAAACATAGGATTATTGTATGCTTGTTCCGTGACATACTTTTCATCCTCTCTTTTCAGCAGGGAATAGACTTCACTGCTGCCTGTCTCTTCTATCAAACCGATCAGTTCTTCCAGCCAGATGAAATCCTTGTACTGAACTGCCAGCGTGACTTCTGAACGCTGGTTATGTGCGCCATACTGACTTATCTCTTTTGAACAGGGGCATAAAGAGGTAACTGGGACCTTGACCCCTATCCAGAAATCAAAGCCAGAGGATAAGGATGCTTTGAAAAAACACTTGTAATTAAGATAAGATGAGATTTTGGAAACTGGTGCCTGTTTGAGAATAAAGTAGTCAAAACTGATCTCTATGTAAGCTGCGTCAGCTTTGAGAGACTTCTTAATCTCGGACAGCAGTTTATCCAGATTGTTTATGATATCTTCCTGATGATAGTGATTTAAGACCTCCACAAAGCGTGACATATGAGTCCCTCTTTCCGAGTGAGGGAGTTCAACATAGAAATTGATATCAGCCACCGTATGCTGAATCTCATTGCGTCTGTCTGACACAATAATGGGATACTTGATGCTTTTTACGCCAACTTTGTCTATCGTGATTTTTCTGTGATCCTTCTGATTCTGGATATCAGGAATGTGGATTTTGGGGGTCATATCAGCCCTGCTCACTCTGAATCATTGATTTTATGCCTTGTGATTTGAGAGACATGATACTGCCGTTCTTGCGATAGTACACAATTACTTCCGTATCAGGGAACAGCTTGATCAGATCGACCGCCTGCTCTGGATCCATAACAAAAATGGCTGTCGACAGTCCATCTGCCATCAAAGCAGACGGATTCAAAACAGTTACGGAATAAACATCTTTGATAGGGTAACCTGTTTTGGCATTAAGGATATGATGATAACGCGTGCTGTCGATATCAAAATATTGCTGATAATCTCCAGAAGTCCCAATCGATGTATCTCTGACCTGAAGAGTGGCGATGATATCGTTCAATTTTCTCGGATGCTGGATCCCTACGATCTCAGGTAAAATCCTGTTCCCGAAAAATGTCATGCTGCTATGGCAGTCAATGTAACCTTTGTACAGATCAAGCGAGAGCATATATTCACGTGCTTTATCAATGATGTAACCCTTGGCCAGAGCACCGAAAGTGAGTTGCAAACCATAAGGTTTGTACAAATACTCCTGATCGAATCTGAGTTTGTCAAATCCGGTGCGGGCAAGGGTTTTCCTGATCAGTAGAGAATCCGGAAGCTGTGGAATGGCAGAACTGAACTGCCAGAGATCAAACACGGGTTTGATGGTGATGTCAAATTTCCCATCGGTGAAACGATACAAACTGTCTGCCAAAACAAGCAGTTCATATGCATCCGGGTGCATGCGATATTTGTAATCATTGGTGTTGTTGACCTGCCAAAGCCAACCGCCCTGCTTATACTCATTCAGATCTGTTTCCAGCTTTTTGATGTACTCAAACACCTGATCGATCTTTTGGCTGACGTCCTTGGATTTGGAAGTGGCAGAGATCCTCACAATAGTATCCATCAGATATTGTGATTTTTCTGCCGTATAGCTTCTGGTGACGTATCTGTAAAGACCGAAAGCCACCACAGCCAAAAGAATTATCAGAGAAGTGATTTCTTTACGGTTCATCTACACTGCCTTGACTTCTATGACTTCGTTCTCGATGAGTTTATCCACATAATCTCTGACAGCGAACCAGGTAAAAGGCAATACAACAGCCAGTCCAATGATCAGAAGCAGCAGGGCAAGGACATTGGCCGAAGCCAGGATTAGTGCCATCAGAAAAATGTTCCAGCGCAGGTCACCCAGATATTTATAGGAGAGTTTAACAGCTTGAAAAGCATTCAAGTTGTATCTTTCCATGATGACCGGAACGGGCAGAACAATGGCAACCCAATACAGGACAAGGACCAGCCACACAAGATTCAAGATGGGATCTCCCTGGCAAATCAGAAAGATCGCCAGATAAAAGAATACCGATATCAATGAGAATAGCAGATACCGGAAATAACTTGTAAACGACTGAAAAAAATCTCTGACGGTAATCTTATATCCATCACTTTTGCAAACAGCATGAAAGGGAACGAACAGCACGGGCAGAAAGAGGGTCCATACAACTGTTTGCAAAGCCAGAAAAGGCCATAAACCGATGGCGGGCAGAGTGTGATTAAGCAGCCAGATCAAGATCAGCATTGGAAGAAAACCTGTTAAAGTGGCCCAGATCCCAACCGGCAGATTTACTCCTTCATATGGCTTGTAGTTTTTCCAGGAAGCATTCAGATTCTTTATGGCAGACAGGTCTTTGGCGATCAGCTCTGTTTGCTTACAACATTTAATGCACCAAAGGTCATGAATAGCCAGCTTTTCATTGCAATGTGAACAACGCATTTTCACTCCAATTTCTGTTTTTGTTCTTTCCTAAAAATACTCAAGGGCCTTTTTGTCAATTACTAACATTTGGACCAGCCGCAGGATGGACATTTGAGACAACCCTCGAGGTGCTCGATGGAACTGCCGCAGTCAGGGCAATTGGCTATCAATCTTTGCGCTCCGTATTCAACAGTCTCGGCAGCTCTTACTGTAATGTCAGAAAGCATCTGTCTGCCATTAGGATTGATCGCCAGGTACTGTTCCAAAACTTGTCCCACCGCATCTCCGCAGGAATAGATCATTTTGCCTTTGTTCCACATTGGAGATTGGCAGCGGATGCCTTTTAGCTGTCTGAACAGGTTTTCCAGTTTGATGTTTGACCTTAGCGCTAATGACGCAAGTCGTGCTATGGCTTCCAATTGTGCTGAAGCGCATCCACCGACTTTACCCATCTGGACGAAGATCTCACAAGCTCCATGTTCGTCTGAATTTATGGTGACATACATATGCCCGCATCCGGTTTCCACCTTTTGCGTGATACCCTGTGTGATTTCAGGTCTGTTTCTGGGAGCGACCTTGCGCTCAGTTTCAGTTTTTTCCTTGGGAGTGCTAGTGGTCTGCAGCACCTGGTTGTCGCGACTGCCGTCCCGATAGACTGTAACGCCCTTGCATCCGAGTTTGTAAGCATATTCAAAGGCCATCCGGATGTCTTCACGGGTTGCGTCCTTGCTGAAATTGATGGTTTTACTGACAGCATTGTCTGTGTATTTCTGAAACGCGGCCTGCATCCTTATATGCCATTCCGGGCTGATGTCATGAGAGGTCTGAAAGACTTTTCGGATCTTGGCGGGGATTTCTTTGATGTGTTGAATGCTGCCTTCCTGGGCGATTTTTTGAAGCAATTCCTGATCATAAATACCAGCGGATTTAAGAGCTTTTTCCAAATATTTGTTTACATATAGCAAGCTCTCCCCGTCCATTACATTTTTTGTGAAGACAAGTGAAAACTGAGGTTCTATGCCGCTTGAGGTATCAACAATCATGGAAATTGTTCCGGTGGGGGCTATCGTAGTTACAGTGGCGTTGCGAATGCCTTTGGTCCTAATTTCCTTGGTTAATGTGAACCAATTAAGCTTATTCTTTTCACGCAGCAACTTTCCTTTCTGATATATGCTGCCGGTAAAATTGGGGAATTTACCTTTCTTTTCTGCCAACTGGACAGAACGAGACTTGGCATGAAAATCTATGAATTCCATAGTGTCTTCTGCCAGACTGATCGCTTCATCGCTGGCATAGGGAAGGTTCATCTGGAATAGAAGATCGGCCCAACCCATTACTCCCAAACCGATCTTGCGGTTGCCTTTTGCCATCTTTTCAATTTCCGGCAAAGGAAAACGGGAAGCATCGATCACGTCATCCAGAAAATCCACACTGTCATACACAGTTGACTGCAGCGCTTTCCAGTCTATCTTTCCTGAATTGGCAAACTCTGCAAGGTTGATCGAACCGAGATTGCACGCTTCATATGGGAGAAGAGGTTGTTCCCCACAGGGATTGGTGGATTCGATGTCCCCCAGTTCTGGCGTGGGATTGAATTTATTGATTCTGTCCAGGAACACTATGCCGGGCTCACCGTTCTTGTATGCCATCTCGACGATCAGGTCAAACACATCTCTGGCTTTTGGCTTATCCACCACTTTTTTATAATGAGGTGAGATCAGTTCATATTCCTGATCCTGATAGACAGCATTCATGAAATCCTCTGTCAGACCGACACTCAGATTGAAGTTAGTCAGTTGCGTAGTGTCTTCCTTGCAGGTAATGAAATCAAGGATCTGCGGATGTGTCACATTAAGGATCGCCATATTAGCGCCGCGTCTGGTTCCGCCTTGCTTGACCGCATCAGTGGCAGCATTGTAAACTTTCAGAAATGAAATGGGACCGCTGGAAACTCCGTTGGTGGAACGCACTCTGGCATTAGCTTCACGCAAACGGCTGAAACTGAAACCGGTTCCGCCTCCGCTTTTATGGATGAGGGCAGCATTCTTGATAGTCTCGAATATGCTTTCCATACTGTCGTCAATCGGAAGGACAAAACAGGCGGAAAGTTGCTGCAGATCGCTCCCTGCATTCATCAGTGTGGGGGAGTTGGGTAGGAATTTTCCGCTGTCCAGAAGTTCATAATAGCGTTTGAACTTCTCTTTGTCACCGGCGCTGATGTTCTTGGCAATGCGAGTCAGCATTCCATTCCAGTCTTCAATCGTTTTTCCTTTACCGTCTTTTTTGAAGTATCTTTTTTGTAATACGATCAAGGCATTCTCTGATAACTTCATCTTTTTCACCACCTCTACCGATTCAATCCAAGAATTTGACGTGCCTGTTCTGGAGTGGCAATCGGCCTTCCAATCTCGCCTGCGATGCGTGACATTCGCGTCACTAATTGCGCATTGGAAGCAGCGATCACATTTTTATGGTAGTAAATGTTGTCTTCAAAACCAACTCTTATGTGGCCATCGTTGACCATTGCAGTCAGAGAGGATGGAATATGCCATCTGCCGATTCCTGCTACAGCCCAAGTTGCGGTTGGGATCATTTTTGCCAGATGCTCTTTCATGTATAGGACATTAGCGGGAGAGCCGTTCATGCCGCCCGGTACGCCTAAAACAAACTGCACGTGCAGGGGGGGGCGTGTGATATGTCCTTTGGAGACAAGTTTGGCGACCACATCGATCATTCCTGATTCATAAACTTCAATTTCAGGGGCTACGTCGTATTCTTTGAAAGCTTCAGCCAGTCTAACAATATCTTTGGGATGATTGATAAAAATGTCATCTCCGAAATTCAAGGTTCCGGCATTGAGGGTCCCCATATCTGGTTTGAGTTTCAAAGGTGCTATGCGTTTGTCAAAATCCTCGCCGACAGCGCCACCGGTGCTGATCTGAATGATCATTTCCGGAACTGCATCACGGATACGTTCCATGGCTTCTCGAAAACGTTCCAAGCTTTGTGTAGGCCTTTCTTCATCATCTCTGACGTGCAGATGAACGACTCTGGCTCCGGCATTGAAACATTCTTTGGCGGCTTCCGCCTGCTGGATTGGAGTGGTTGGTAGGTTGGGCTGATCTTTTCTCAGTGTTTCCGCTCCGGTGATGGCGGCGGTAATGATCAAAGGTTCCATTCTTAAATCCTCTTTTTCTCTTTATTATATAATATTAGAAATCTTATTTAGTAACAATTGCTCCGCTCTTATATCCTGCTCCATAACCCATCAAGCATTCCTCGCCAGATACAGCCAGTTTTGGCTTTATCTGGCGAGCATTTAATGAGCATTGTTGCTGCGAGGTCTAAGGGTGGTCTAAGAACAAGTCTGGCAGAGACAGATAAAGCATACATCAATGATCATATATTATTGATAGACAATTTATAAGCAATACATATCAAAAGTATTGCATTAATGTTTTCAAGCATCTACAAACCAGCTTTCATACAAGCGGACCCGCTTAAGATAGGACATACTGCTGCCCAGAATTCTGCTTGCCAGTTCGGAAAATTTCTTCTCATTATCACTGACATAGAATTCATCCTTACCGGAAATGCCATCCTGTTCGGAAGGAAGCATACTGCTCAGATGGGTTGCTATGGCTTCAGCGCTGTCCACCAGGGCAACTTCTTTTCCCATGACATTCTGGATCACATTTTTCAGCAAGGGATAATGAGTACAGCCCAAAACCAGAGTGTCGATCTGATTAACAAGCATTTCAGTAAGATATTCCAGGGCAATGTCATGCGCTACTTTGTTGTCATGCCAGCCTTCTTCAGCCAACGGGACAAAGAGAGGGCAGGCCCTGGAAAAGACTTTAGCGTCAGGTTTGAGGTTCTGAATCGCAGTTTTATATGCATCGCTACGCACCGTTCCCTCCGTTCCTATAACACCGATCCTGCCATTTCTCGTTTTCAGGACAGCTTGTCTGGCACCGGGTTCGATCACGTCCAGAATTGGAATTTTCGTGATCGTTCTCAATTGAGGCAAAGCAACTGAGGAAGAAGTGTTGCAGGCAACGATCAGAACTTTGATCTGATTCTGCAGAAGAAATCGTGCATTCTGCAAAGAATACTCTATGATGGTATTGGGGGATTTTGGACCGTAAGGCACTCTGGCTGTATCGCCAAAATAGATCAGGTCCTCTTCCGGAAAATGGGTCCGGATCGCTTTATAAACTGTTAGTCCGCCAACTCCGGAATCAAAGATGCCTATAGGTTTTTTCATTTAACTTCCTCTTCCTGCCATAAGACTTTCCGCCTTGCTTTCTGTAATCTGATTTCCTTTTTTGAAACACAGGTTTTGGTGTCAAGCCGGATACATGATGTTTGTGGCCGTTGTTATCGTCAACAAGGTCAAAATATACATCATCAGCAACTTGTATAACCCTGACCCGGACAGAATCCATGAGCTGGTAATAATCTCCGGTGCGCTCATTCAGAAAGCGCTTGCCTTCATCAGTGTAATTCCATCTTCCCTTGGGCAGTTGTGACACCTTCAAGACACCGGAAATGGGTATTTTATCAAGCTGGATGAAGATCGAGGATGAATTTGTGCCAACCACGATGCCATCATAGATTTCACCCAGGTGCCCTTTCATGTATATCCTGTTCATCACGCGTTCGATCTCGCGCTCTGCTTCGTCAGCCAGCAGTTCCTTTTCGGAAGCGATGGCAGAGTATTGGATTACCTGTTTGATTGTGAAATGGTGTTGGGCTGACTTTAGAACATAAGTTTTATATAAATGGTGAACTGCCAGATCGCATAAGCGCCTGATCGGAGAAGTGAAATGCGTGTAGGTTTCTATCGCCAGACCGAAATGAGGGAGATGTTCAACAGTGTATTTGGCTTTTTTGAGGCTCCGGAGGATCAACCTGTCAAACACTTTATGAAAAGTTTCATCCGGAAAAGATAAGAGCAGTTCCTGCAGACTGCGGTTCATGCTTTCGCGGAAGCTGATGCTGAGGCCATAATAACTCAGCAGGATACTCAGTCTTTCCAGTTTCTCCATGTCGGGAAGCTCGTGCACGCGATACATGACGACCGGAGCAAGCTGCGTAAGTTTTTCCGCCACATACTGATTGGCCACAAGCATGAAGTTTTCAATAAGTTTATGAGATTCTGTCTCCACCGACTGACTCATCTGATGGACAAAGCCTTCTGCATCATAAAGATACTCTGTTTCAGGCAGGTCAAAGAAAAGATAACCTGCCTTAAGGCGTTTGGCGGTGAGTAATCTGGATAGCTCTCTTGCAGAATAGATGGCTTTAACAACAGCTTCAGGCAGCTCAACCGGTTTGCCGTCAAAGAGGTCATCCACCTGTTCGTAAGCCAGCCTGGCATTTGAATTGATGACGCTTTCATAGAGGGATTGACGCTTAACATTACCTTTTTTATCAAACTCTGTGACAACTGTCATGGTCAGTTTGTCCTCGTTCTGCCTCAGACTACAGATGCGGTTAGACAGTTTTTCTGGCAGCATGGGAATAACCTTACGAGGAAAATAATAGCTGTTACCTCGGTTAAGACACTCGCTGAAAAGCTTGCTGTCTGGTTTTATGTAATGAGCCACATCCGCGATATGAACATATAAACGCCAACCTGTTTCTGTATCTTCCAAAGAGATGGCATCATCGTAGTCTTTAGCGGAAGCAGGGTCGATGGTAAAGGTTATCAGGTTACGAAAATCCTTGCGTTTTCTGATCTCATTGGGATCCAGCTCTTCAGGCAAAGCTTCAATTTCTTCGGTCAAATAGTCAGGGAATTCCAGTGGCAGATTGTTCTGCCTGATCACGGCAAGCAATTCTGTCTCAGGGTTTCCAGATTCTCCCAAGACTTCTACTACCTTTCCGACAGGGGGTTTGCTTAAGGTCCTATTGCCCCAGTTTGTTACCTGGAGCATGACTTTCTGATTGGGAGACGCATTCCCAAGATCGCTGACATCAAACCATTGATGGATCTTGGGATTGCTGCAGATGAAATAGTATCTGTCCCGGCTCTGCTGAATATCACCAGCGAGATTTTCAGAAGCGCGTTTTATCACTTTTCGAACGTAGCAGTAATCGCTTTTCCCTTTGCGAAAAAAAGGTTCGATGGCTACAGTATCTCCGTGGAAGGCATTGAGTGTATCTTCCGACGATACGAAAAAATCTCCCTGCTCGGTTCTGACAAAAGCATAAGAGTAATTTCTGGCCAGGGGTGTTGCATCAAAAATGCCTTCGATCAGGTTGGGGGAGGATATTTGTTTTAGGGTTGCCTCTACGGGTGTGGCATTTAATAAATATTTCTTGTTTTCCTTTTTTAGAAAGCCCGAATCAGCCAGTCTAATAACAATTTCCTTTACCCCAGGATAGGCTTTGTGGGTGAGAATGAGCGCATCCAGAACATCGCGAACCGTGAATGGAACGGTTGGATGAGCAGTAAAATGCTGTCTGATGTTGTCTTCCAGATTAGCGGAATTGATCTTTTTTCTTTTCATCAGTACATTTTTCCGATCTTTTCTTTTAATATTCTGATAAGTTCTTCCTTTTCAGTTTGCTGAGCCGAAAAGCGCAAAGACTGACCTCTGAAGACATCCAGACGGCGGGGAGTTTTGAAAGTGCTGAGCATAATGCCGCGTTTGTCAGCATAGAAACATCCGAAATCCGATAGTTTTCTCTCCACTTTGACAAACAGGTACTGCATTACTATTCTGTCTTCAAAAAGTTTGTATCGGGTCGAAATGAAATAGGGGAGAAGGCTGCCTATGGTCAACAGCATACCTCCGATGTAGAAAACCGGATAGCCCCAATTCACTATTGCTACCTGCCATAAGACATATGCCAATAATATCAGAAACAGGATCAGTAAAAAAGAGGTCAACGGCCTTTCTGCAAAAGGCAAAGAGTACCATTCGAGCAAGGGTTCACATGACATTCTGAACGATCTCCCGGCATTTTTCAATTTCTTCCTTGATCACCAAAATGTCTCCGAAAGAGTGATGATTGGAGTATTTGGAACCAAGTGTATTGGCTTCTCTCTGCATTTCCTGGAATATAAAATTAAGGGTTTTTCCCAGATCGGAATCTTCCCGCTCTTTGATTTGTTTTTGTAGTGTGTCTATGTGTTCACGCAAGCGGTTAAGTTCTTCCTGAATGTCATAGCGGTCCAGGTAAATGGCAAGTTCCTGCATCAGGCGCTGCTCCAAATTAGTTTTTGTGGATTGGGGCATTACTTCTTCAATTCTCGTTTTCATGTTTTCAAACAGTTCTTTTCTGAAAGCGGGAATTGATTCGTCAATTTTATGCAAGGCATCACTAATTCTGCTCACTGAATCAAGAATGTTCTTTCTGATGCTGATCCCTTCTTTTTTCGCCATCTTTTGTTGATTCTGGATGGCCTTTTTTAAGACAGTTACAACATCTTTATTAAACTCGATCATTTCAAACAAATGGCTTTTGAATTCTACTATGTCATATTCACGCAGAATATATTCAATTGGCATCTTTTCCGCTTGTAATGTTTTTACAATTGTCTGCATGGCTTGTTTCAGCACTTTTAGCTTATCTTTGTTGACAGTGACTTCCGGTTTTGTCCGATCCGCAAAGCGAAGCCTCATTTCTATGGTTCCTCTTTTAAAATACTGGTTTATGGTTGTTCGGAGAGGAAGCTCCAGGTAATTCACATCCCGGGGAATATAACATTTCAAATCCAGGAATTTCGCATTTACGGATTTGATCTCAATTTCGATTTCATATTCATCTTTAAGCAAAGATGCTTTCCCGTAACCTGTCATGCTAATCATAAATCAATCCTTTGTTGTAATAAATTTCTATTGAATCAGAGGGGGAGACAACAGACAGCAGATCAGAAAGATAAGCACATTTATTGAAGTTTACATAACATAACTTATTGCAAACCTTGTTTATCTTGGCCATCTTATGCCTGCTCACCAATCAGAGTACCTGCTGTCGCTCTTATAACATTTACTTTTACTAATTGTCCTATCCGGTTTTCTTCTCCATCGAAAACACAGATCTTAAAATCACGGGTTTTTCCTGAAAGCTGCTTTCCGCCTTGCTTACTTTTACCCTCCACCAAAACTTCTAATAATTTGCCAATTTGTGACTCAAATTTCTGCTTGGTTGATTTTCTCTGAATGTCAATGAGTTGCTGCAGTCTTTGAAGTTTCACCTGTTCTTCTATCTGATCTTGAAAGCCGGCAGCCAGAGTTCCATCCCGGTTGGAATACTTAAAGCAGAAAGCATAATCAAAGGCAATTTCGCGCATTGCCTTTATAGTGTTTTTAAATTGAGAATCCGTTTCACCTGGAAAACCAGCAATGACGTCTGTGGTTATGGCAATTTCCGGAATCGCTGATCTGAGTTTCTGGATCAGTCTCAGATAGTGCTCAATGGTATATTTACGGCTCATTTTATCCAAGATCTCATTGTCTCCGCTTTGCATCGGTAAGTGTATATGTTCGCATACTTTAGGAGCGGTTGCCATGACTTCGATCAAATCATCAGACAAGTCCTTGGGGTGGGATGTCACGAATCTCAGTCTCGATATGCCGGTTTCGTTATTCAATCTTTTCATAAGTTTGGCAAAATTCATGTCCTGATACATGTATGAATTGACATTTTGACCAAGTAATGTTATATCTTTAATGCCTTTATGAACGGCATTATTAATTTCTTTAAGTATGCTTTCATACGGACGGCTGCGTTCACGGCCCCTGACATAAGGAACTATGCAATAAGAACAGTAATTATTGCAGCCACGCATGATCGTCACAAAACCGCAGACACCGGTTTGATGCTGAGGCTGGATGTAGTCATAGATCTGGTTTTCATCAAAGTCCAAATAGTCATTTTGGTCATGTTCATCGATGATTTGTACTAATTTATCATATTGATCCACACCTGCTACAAAATCGATGCCCAGATCTTGTTGCATCAGTTCAGTCCCAATTCTTTGCGCCATGCAGCCGATAACGCCAATATTTAGTCGGGGATTGGATTTCTTCCTGTTTCTTTCATTGGAAATTCTGCCCAAAACACGGTCTTCAGCATGTTGCCTGACCGAGCAGGTGTTAAACAGAATAAGATCGGCTTCATCAATGTTACATACAGCAGTGTGTCCCGCTTCCAGAAGGATTGATGTAACCAGTTCGCTGTCTGCCACATTCATCTGGCAGCCGTATGTCTCGATAATGAATTTCATGGGAGGAGTAACCTGCGCATTTCTTCGATAGGTTTGATGATTTCTGAAAGATCTTTGATGGAGACAGCCTGTTCAGAGTCACAAACACTCTGATCTGGATTCAGATGGGTTTCGATCATCAAACCATTGGCTCCGGCAGCAACTGCTGCCCAGGATATCGCTTTGACATAATTTCTTGTACCGGTACTGTGGGATGGATCTACAACTATGGGATAACCGGATAATGCTTTCACAGCCGGAATGGCTGAGATGTCAAAGGTGTTACGGGTATGAGTTTCAAATGTTCTGATCCCTCTTTCGCAGAGGATTAGTTTGTCGTTTCCATTAGTTGACAAATATTCTGCAGATTGCAGCCATTCTTCATAGGTGGCGCTCATGCCCCGTTTCAGGATCACTGGTTTCTGAGTTTTACCAATATCTTCCAACAGAGGATAATTATTCATGTTGCGGGTTCCAATCAGAAAGACGTCGATGTAGTCAGCCATCAAATCGACTTTTCTGACATCTGTGCATTCGGACACCGTGATCAGATCATACCTCTCCCCTATTTCTTTTAGATATGATAGGGCAATATCTCCCAAGCCTCTGAAACTGTGCGGTGAAGTCCTCATTTTATATGCACCGCCCCTCAGGAATTTTATTCCCAGATCCTTCAGCGCGGATGCTATCTCATCCAGACTGTCTCTGCTTTCAATAGTGCACGGGCCAGCAATGACGCTGAACCCTTCTGCACTCAATAACATCCTGATCAGAGACTGCTTATCTTCTTGCATAGTACGTTAGTTATCCTTGCTTTCCATAATAAATTGGCCTGTAAATTTGTCCAGTATATCTATGGTTTTATGTTGATTTATGCCTATCAATGCAAAATATGCATTTGCTGCTCTTTCTGATTGCGGATCTCTATGACTATCTGATTGGGCAGACAGATTATGGGCATTTTGTTACTCCAGCCTTGTTTGACGCATCTCTTATCAGGACAGTCGGAACTTGCTATTCTGATTTTGCCGTTCATGATTTCTGCAGAACATTCCGCATTAATCTGAATTGTCTGCTCCTGGGCCAGAGAATAGATTCCGATCAGTGAATTCCTGTAATAAATATACGCAGATGAGTTTGATCTTCCGTTATTTAGATAATAATAGCTGCCTGCAGCGCCAAACAAGATGGTTATAATAAGGAAGACATCCGCAACTGTGATGTTCCTCAATCTCGTCCTAAGCATCAAAACGACCGTAAATAGTTGTCCCGCAGTTTGAGCACTTACCGGAAGTGAGATCTTTTATTACGATGCCGGTAAAACCTCTGCTGATCAGATGTTTTCCGCAATTTGGGCAATGTGTATCAGAATGTTCCCCTGCAGCTATATTGCCTGCATAAACGTAATTGAGTTTCTCCTTTGCTTTGTTGTAAGCTCTGAGCAGTGTCTCAACCGGCGTTGCAGGTTGCTCACATTTGTACTGCGGGTAATATCTGGAAAAGTGAAGGGGGATGTCAGGATTGATCTCTGCCACCAGATCGATCAGCGCAGAGATATCCTGTTCTGAGTCATTCAATTCCGGGATGACCAGATTTGTCAGTTC
The DNA here is from genome assembly GCA_964634035.1 of uncultured Candidatus Cloacimonadota bacterium. GTDB lineage: Bacteria > Cloacimonadota > Cloacimonadia > Cloacimonadales > Cloacimonadaceae > UBA5614. Next base: position 34,926 of record CAZWJK010000006.1, read on the forward strand.
CACATGGCATTTGCCTGATGCAGTTCTGATCGTATCAAGGACAGGTTGAAGCCTGCCTCCGCAGATCTTTTTATAGAAATCATCGCGGCTGCTTTTAAGATCTATGTTCATGGCATCTATATATGGCAGAAGTTCATTCAGAGGTTCCAGATTAACATATCCATTGGTCACCAGCACCAGTCTGATCCCTTTTTCCGTCAGCAGCTTACCACAATCCAGAATGTACTCATACCAGGTAATGGGTTCCGTGTAAGTGAAAGCAACCTGTTTCAAATTCTTTCTGAGCATGATGTCAAGCAATTCATCCGGCAGCAGAACCTGGGTGGGACAATCTTCCTGACTTATCTGATAATTCTGGCAGAAACGGCAGTGAAGGTTACAGGAATTGGCTCCCAGGGAAAGGATTTGTGAGCCGGGATAATAATGATAGAGCGGTTTCTTTTCGATGGGATCAAGGTTGAGAGAGACAGTCCTGCCATAATTAACAGCGATCAGAACTCCGGAGACATTTTTCCGGCTACGGCAGCTTCCGAAATCACTGTCTGCAATTATGCAAAGGTTGGGACACAGATTGCATCTGACTTTGCCGCCATCCAGTTTTTCATAGAACAGCGCTTCTTTCATTTTTGCTCCCAATATTTCTCAATGATCTCAAGGTGTTTTTGCAGTGAGTTTTTGTTTTCTTCCAAGACTTGTTTTGCCCTGACTCCCATTGCTTCGTAACTATCTGGTTCTGTGAGAATGGCACGAAGATTCTGATAAAGTTTCCCGACAGAACTGATTACAATCGCTTCTGAATTTTGCAGCTTGTTCACAGAACCCTTGCAGGACTCAAAATGCGGACCCATGATTATGGGTTTGGAATAATATGCGGCCTCCAGAGGATTGTGCCCTCCAAAAGGATAAAAACTGCCACCGATGATAGCTATATCACACATAGCATAAGCAGGCAGCAGGTGTCCCATTTCGTCGATGATATGGATGTCCTGTACAGGTTCATTTTTGCTGAAGTATGAGACTTTTCTGCCATGAAAGATGCTTTCCAGTTCAGCTTTTCTGTCCAGATGCCTGGGTGCGATGATCAGCTTCAATTTAGGAAATTCCGGTTTCAGCAGATCATAACACTTCAGCAGCAAAGTTTCTTCTCCAGGTCTGGAACTGCCCATTACTATGATTTTATCCTCAGAATCATATCCCCAGTCTTTTCTGAGAGCAGCTTTGTCGAATTCCGGCTGCACCACGCTGAATTTCAGATTTCCGGCTTTTACAATCTCCGCATCAAAGATCTGACTGAATCTCTGCAGATCTGCCTCAGTCTGGGTGCAGATTGCTTTAACGTTTTTCCCGACATAGTTTAGGGCATCCTTAAACTTTGAATACTGGGTTAGTGTTTTATCTGACATTCTGGCGTTGATGAAGATGACAGGGATCTTTTTCAGGCTGGACGCAAACAGCAAAGTAGGCCAGATCTCAGTTTCCACGATAATGATAATCTCCGGATTAGTCAAAGATAACTGTTTTTTTCTGAGATGATAGACATCCAGCGGAGATAACATTACGTGCAGTCTGGGATGTAAGTTCTGAGCTGTTTTTCTGCCGGTTTTCGTATTTGTGGTCAGCAGTATTGACAGTTCAGGATATTGGTTTAGAAGCTCTATCAGCAGTTGCCTGATGCCGTTGATCTCGCCCACCGATGCAGCGTGCACCATTATTCTAAAACGCTGTTTGGGATAGTCTATGGCCAGTCTTTCACTGCCGGGCCTGAATCTGAAAATGGCAAACAGAATTGGCGACAGCAGGAAGTAAACGGCTTCCAGGATTATTGTATAGAAGAAGAATAAGATCATCATCGAGCATATCCAAAGCATTGCATAAATAAAAAACGCTGTCCTGCGACAGCGATAGTATTATGGCGGGAGCGACGAGACTCGAACTCGCGGCCTTCTGCGTGACAGGCAGACGTTCTAACCAACTGAACTACGCCCCCGCTTTTTGTCTCAATATCCGTTGCGTTTAAGCAATCTTTGTGCACTACAAAAACACCCCTATTTTTTGTCAAGCTCATTTGCGCTATCCTTCTCCAAATACAATTCCAACTGATCATTCTGATATTCAGTATCAAGTTTATTGAGACCGATTCCCAGCAGCCGGATCTTTCTCTTGCCGTCCCAGTGGCGGATCAGAAGCTGTTCCGAATAATGATATATGATGTCGCGGTCATTGGTCATCTGGTTCAAGGACATTGATTTGCAGGCTGTCTCGAAATTGTCATACTTGATCTTGAGTGTAAGGGTCTGGCCGTGAATGTCTTTTGCCTGCATCCGGAAGGACAATTTGTCAGCCAGTTGCGCCAGCACTTCCGTCAGTTCCTGAAAACTGTCCAGATCCTCGTCAAAAGTGGTTTCACAGCTTATGGACTTGGGTTCGGAATAGGGGATCACTTCTCTTTCATCTATGCCGCGCACCACATAATAATAGAAAACTCCTATCTTTCCGAACCGTTTGATCATATCTTTGAGCTCGAGCCCATAAAGGTCTTTGCCGTTATTGATACCCATGTTTTTCATGCGTGCTGCTGTCACTTTTCCAATCCCGTAAAACTTCTCTATGGGAAGATTAAACAGCACTTCCTGCGCCTTCTCTGGGGGTATGACGACCAGGCCGTCCGGTTTTTTCAGCTCAGAGCCGATCTTGGCAAGAAACTTATTGTAAGAAACGCCTGCCGAACAGGTTAGTCTGGTTTTCTGCAGAATCTCTTTCTTGATCGCTTTTGCTATATTAACTGCCAGCGGTTCATTGACCTTATTCTTCGTGACATCCAGATAAGCTTCGTCCAGAGACATGGTTTCCACCTGGTCCGTGTATTTGTAAAATATCTCTCTGATCTGGTGGGAGATCTCTTTATAAAGAGCAAAGTTGGGAAACACAAAGATGGCGCTTTTGCAGAGCTGCCAGGCCTGGAAACTGGACATTCCGGAGTGGATGCCAAACTTGCGTGCCTCATAGGAACAGGTGCTGACCACGCCCCGGCTTTGGGGATGGCCGCCTACGATCAAAGGTTTTCCTTTCAGCGAAGGATTTTCCCTGATCTCTACAGCGGCGTAATAAGCATCCATATCCACATGAATTATTTTATTCATAAACGCAATTTTGCAATTATGCATCTGAGGTCAAGCAGGAATGTCGTTTATTTTTTGATTGACACAAAAACAACTCTCCTAAAAGTCACGTTCGGGTTTTGATTAATAATTAAGAGGATCATGTGGAAAATAATAAAAAGCTGAAAGTTGAAGACATTGACCGCGAAAAATTACTGGAAGAGGAAGATATTGAAGAGATCACTCCTCAAAAAGCAGTAAAAGCATTAATTTATGTGATTTTGGTAGTGGTCGCCGGTTTTCTGGTCCTATATGCTTTTGATAAATTTGGAGATCTATCCGAGACCCGCAATATTGAAACCATCGTGTCCAAGATCGATGCTTCCTTTGCGGATGGCAAACCCATTCCCGTTTCCATCCTGGAAAGTTATGAGTATGACCTGAAAAAATACAGAGATGACAATCTCCGCAACGATAAACTGGTCAATCTGATCAATGAGACCCTGCATAAACTTGATTCCCAGCCAGCTTATGTCCTCACCGGGATCAACTATAAATCCTGGGCGACCGGACAACTTGTAAAGACCGATCTTGACACCGTAGTGGTTGCCTATGCCGACCGATTCAAGCACCAGGTTCGCGATGTTTTCCAACCCATGACTCCCATGGAAAACAGGGCTTTCGAGATCTATAAAGCCCATCCAGAGTGGAGCAAGGAAGTCTGCATCAAGATCGCTGAAAAACAGATCTGGGCAGGCATGACCAGAGTCCAGCTTCTGCTTTCCTGGGGTCAGCCCAACAAGATAGACAAGGACTTCACCTACAACCGCAATACTGAGCAGTGGATCTATGGCAATCTCGGTCCCTTTGTCTATCTGGAGAATAACATAGTCACTTCCTGGCAGCAATAACCGTTAGACCTCTCTCCTATCCCCGCAACTGAGCGTAGTTAACGCCTCTTTTCGGCACTTTTTCTACTAAAACATAAATCTCTTTTGTTGCATTCATCTAAGTTACATCCAAGTCATAATTTAGTCGGGATCCAGTCGGAATCCTGTCGGATTAAACCCGACTGGACCTTGACAGGAATATGACAGGATTTAGACTTGCAATTATGATTTATTAACGAAAAATGACTGGAGGAAAAAACATGAAAGTGCATTACAGAAAAGGTATCAGGGGCTATTCCGGAACAACGGAAGATGCAGTTTACTACTATCATCCCAAGCTCGGGATCTCATTGGCAAGGACTTATGTCAAACCCAAGAATGAGGCAAACACTTCCCGTCACACGGCGATCATGAAAAACTTGAAGATGATAAATCCTTCTGCCGGTTTCAGACTTAATTTCCATGACTATCATCTGGCCTACAACAATCACAGGGAGTATCAGCACAGGCCGATGCTGAGCTGGAACAATCTCTACATCAAAATGATGTTTGCCATGCAGAAAGCGCTACCGGATCAGGTTGACCTCAAAACCATCACCAGACAGCAGATCATGGATCAGAACCTGCCTTGCAGGACTTTGAAAGATGCGATAGAATTCGGTCTGCTGCCGCCGCTGGAAGGATACGAGCGCTGGAATAATCTTATCTGATCAATGCCAGATCTGTCTGATCCGGCTGATCACATTGGCTCTAAAGAGGATTCCCAGGTCACGCAGGGATTTTGATTTGGCTTCGGCTATGAACATAAGCGGGATTATGGTTGACCAGCGCAGCAGGCCAGTGAGCCCGAACAGGACTTGCTCCGATTCCAGATGCAAATGTAGAATTTGCATATCAGAAGGATAAAACAAACCTGACAACATGGTTGTCAGCATCTTACAGATCCCGCCCAAAGCGCCATTCAGGCCGCTATAGACCTGTGTCTGACCTTTGGGTGCAAGGGACAGCACAAAATTGGTCATGATGATGCCGGTGCCCGCCCACATGAATCCTGAGAGCAGGGCTTCAAACCAGATGATCAGATGGTTCTGCGCAGTCATGAAGAGCCAGAACATAGGATTCAGACCGCCCAGAATAATGCAGATCTTCATCGCTGTTTTATTGCCGTTGGCGTCGATGAAGCGTCCCCAGAACCTGAGCGCCAACAAAGATGAAACCATGTGCAAGGAGCCGTAAAGCTGCACTTCAAACAGGGACATTTGAAGTTTCTTGAGCATGAAAGGGCTCCAGAAGGCGGAACCCACTCCCACTGCCAGCATCCACCACATCACGAACAACATTAGTTTGCGGAAATTGGCATCGAGCAGGGGCTTCTTATATATGGAAAGCAGGGATTCCTTTTTAACAATAACTTTGCGCTCAGGCTGGCGAGCCAGGATAGACAAGCCCACTAAGCCAATTATTGTTGCAAATACAAACACAGCGATGATAAACTTTTCCTGGTATTCGGGACGGAACCAGTCTGCCAGACCTGTCAGCCTGATAAAGGACTGGTGAATGCCTTTTCTGTTCAGGTCAAACAGGTCAACGGCAAAGCTTCCGATGTAACCAGCGATCAGTCCTGCAAAAAGCAGATACTGACTGCGCCTGGAAAAGAACCTGCCCCTGTAGGACAAAGGCACGAGGTCAGACAGCCAGGCGATCCAGATGTTGCCGCCGATGGAGAGCAACGCGGCACTGCAAAACAACAATAACAAGGTGAACCAGATACCGTTTTGCGAATTGGTGAAAATCAGTCCCAACCCCAAAAAGAAAGTCAGAAACCTGCCAATCGCAGTTACGATCACGCAGGGCTTCTTGCGGGTGGAAAAACTGCGCGAAACAGCTACTCCCAAGGGCTGAAAGATCTGCGAGACCTGACCGATGGAAGAGAGCAGGGAAAAGTGGATGGGAGCGGCCTGCAGCAGGATCAGCAGCTTCACGATGAAGCTGCTTCCGATCATGGCAAAGGTTCCGTAGATTTGGGCAAACACGCCTTCCAGCGTGGAAAGCCGCATGGTTTTACGCAACAGGTTGTCTGCTTTGGCCTTATGCATGGTCTGTCAGTGCTCTGATCTCATTCATGCTTCCAGCTTTTACTTGACAGGCGGCTTGTCAATAAGTTTTGTGCCTAAAAAAATAGCAAAATCAAAGGAGTTCAATGCAGATGGAGCAACACAGGATAAAGGAGCACCCCATTCTGCCAGTTCCGGAAATTGAAGAGATAACCTTTTACTGGAATAAAAAACCTCTGCAGGCAAAAAAAGGTGAGATGATATCCTCAGCCCTTATCGCCAACGGGGTTTCCGTCTTCGGACATCACCATAAAGACGGTTCCGCCCAGGGAATTTTCTGCGCCAATGGCCAGTGCGCCAAGTGCACTGTCATCGCCAACGGTGTTCCTGTAAAATCCTGCATGACGGCGGTGCAGGAAAACATGATCGTACATAGCGCAGACGGGCTTCCCAAGCTTCCTGAGGATAATGAGCCATTGCAGTTTGAAACCATAGAAGAGATCGAGACTGAGGTTTTGATAATCGGCGGCGGCCCTTCAGGGCTGTCTGCAGCCATTCAGCTTGGAAAGCACAATATCAAAACTCTTCTCATAGACGATAAAACAGAATTGGGCGGCAAACTTGTCCTGCAGACGCATAAGTTCTTCGGCTCGGAAGAGGATTCCAATGCCGGCACCCGGGGCAATGATATCGGAAAACTGCTGGCGGAAGAAGTCTCAAAGCTGCCTTCCGTAACACTTTGGGTCAACAGCACTGCGCTGTTTGTCTTTTCCGATAAAAAGGTCGGAGTTCTGAAAGACGGCGTCTATAAACTGATCAAACCGCAGAGAATCCTGAATGCGGCAGGAGCGAGAGAAAAATTCCTGCGTTTTTCAGGCAATCATTTAGCAAGAATTTATGGCGCCGGCGCTTTCCAGACACTTGTCAACAGGGACCTGGTCAGACCCACGGATCGGCTTTTCATCATCGGAGGCGGCAACGTTGGTCTGATCGCAGGTTACCACGCTCTGCAAGCGGGAATCGAGGTTGTTGGCCTGGCAGAAGCTATGCCACAATGCGGCGGTTACAAAGTTCATGCTGACAAACTGAAAAGACTGGGCGTCCCGATTTATACATCACATACGATCCTTTCTGCCAATGGCGAAGAAACGGTCGAATCCATCACCATTGCGCAGATAGACAGTAACTTCAAGCCAATTCCCGACACGGAAAAATCCTTTGCCTGCGATACCATTTTGATCGCAGTGGGACTTGATTCTCTCAACGAATTCACTCTGGAGGCAGAGCAGGCAGGGCTTCCTGTATATGCTGCAGGCGACGCTCTGGAAATTGCGGAAGCCAGTTCCGCCATGTTCAATGGCAAAATTGCGGGACTGATCATTGCCAAAGACATGGGTGCCCAGGTGGAAGCAATTCCGGACGAGTGGTATAAAAAAGCGGAAGTCCTGAAGTCCCATCCCGGCAAGATCTTTCCCTATCAGGATCTTTCAAGGGCGGAAGGCGTATTTCCCGTAATCCACTGTCTGCAGGAAATCCCCTGTAATCCCTGCACAACGGTCTGCCCCACCAATTCCATTGTCATTGAAGACGACACCCTGATGGGCGTTCCGCTCTACAAGGGCAGTTGCATCGGTTGTAACAAATGCGTGCTGATCTGCCCGGGCCTAGCCATTACTCTGGTCGATTTCAGAAAAGATAAAGAATTTCCGACAGTGACCATGCCATACGAAGTAGGCAATTATCCTGTTCAGGCAGGCGACAAAATCGAAGTGGTGGATATTGATGGAGTAAAACTCGGCAACTTTGAAGTGACAGAAATCCTTTCCAACAAAGCCAGGAAGACCCAATTGGTAAAAGTGAAAGTGCCGGCAGAAATTACCCGTCGGGTAGCCTCATTCATAATTCAAGATGAAGCAGTAAGCAGGCCTCTGCCTCAACCAATAATTCCGGATAAGCTTTCTGACGAGGCAATGATCTGTCTCTGCGAAAGGGTTTCGGTTAAAGAAGTAAGAAGCTTGATCAGAGATGGGATAACCGATTTGAATCAATTAAAAGCCATTACCAGAGCGGGAATGGGACCCTGCGGTGCCAAGACCTGCGAAGTTCTCATCAAGAATCTTCTGCGTGAGGAAGGAATTCCTGTGACAGATGTGGTTCCCAATACCAAGCGTCCTGTCTTCGTGGAAGTCACCCTCGATAAGTTTCCCGGTGCGAAGTAAAGGCAGGCAATGAAAATGAAAACATACGATGTAATCATTATCGGCGCTGGATCAGTCGGTCTTCCCACTGCTATGTATCTGGCAGAGCAAAAACTCAGAGTGCTGGTTTTGGATGCGGAGCATGCACCCAGCCAGCAGAATAATAAAAAAGCCATCGGAGGCGTCAGAGCCACACATTCTGATTATGGTAAGATATCCATAAGTCAGCGCAGCATCGAGATCTTCAGGTCATGGAAAGAAACCTACGGAGATGATCTGGGTTGGCTTTCCAACGGCTACAGCTATCCCGCTTACACAGAAAAGGATGAAAAGACCCTGAAAGACCTGATGCAGATCCAACTCAGCTTTGGCCTGAACATCAAATGGGTGTCTGCAGAAGAATACAATGAACTGGTTCCCGGCATCACCATGCAGAATTTGAGGGGTTCCACCTACTCGCCTGAAGACGGAAGCTGTTCTCCCCTATTGGCAGCAATGGCTTTCTATTTCAGGTCTAAGCGCCTGGGTGCTGATTTCCATTTCTGCGAAAAAGTAACTGAAGTTAAATTAACAGACGGTAAAGTCACTGAAGTGGTAACCAATAAAGACAGATATGTCTGCGGGCAGTTGATTAACGCATCAGGAAACCACGCTAAGGAAATTTCCAGTTTGGCAGGAATGGATGTTCCTGTAAATCCTGATAATCACGAAGCGGGCATAACAGAACCTGTGGCAAGGTTTTTCGGTCCCATGGTGGTTGACATGCGCAAGCGTCCCGGCTCTGCCAATTTCTATTTTTATCAGAATCATGAAGGGCAGGTAGTTTTCTGTATAACGCCCGAACCTTCCATCTGGGGTGTGAACAACCGCAGCACTTCAGAATTTCTGCCAATGTGTGCGAAAAGAATGCTGGAAGTTTATCCACGGCTGCGCCATCTGAAAGTGCGCAGAACCTGGCGCGGGCAGTATCCAATGACACCAGACGGCTTCCCCATCGTGGGCAGAATGAAAGAAGTTACAAACTTCATAAATGCTGTCGGGATGTGCGGCCAAGGCTTCATGCTGGGTCCCGGCATGGGAGAATTACTGACCAGAATAGTTGTAAATCAGGAAACTGAAAGCGACAGGAAAGTCCTGGTCAGCTTTGATCCATACCGCGAATTTACAGGCATGGAAGCTTTCAAATAAGAGGAGATAGTTACGGATTTCAAACGTGCCATAGTTTTACTCAGCGGAGGGATGGACAGTCTGGTCACGGCAGCCATTGCAGTCAGGGACAATGACAAGGTCTGCTTTCTGCATGTCAATTACGGACAGCGCACAAAAGACAAAGAACTGGAATGCTTCAACAATCTCTGTGCACATTATCATCCTGAAAAATCCTTGGTCATTGATATGCCCTGGTTGGGAAATATAGGCGGTTCTGCCTTGACTGACCAAACAATTGAAGTCAAGGACCACAATGGATCATTACAGATTCCTCAGACCTATGTTCCTTTCCGCAACGCCAATTTCATCGCAGCAGCAGTGTCCTGGGCGGAAGTGATCAGAGCTTACCGCATCTACATCGGTGCCGTGGAAGAGGACAGCAGCGGATATCCTGACTGCCGGGAAATCTTTTACATGAGCATGCAGAAAACCATCGATACCGGTGCAAAAAATGATTTCAACATTAAGCTTGTTACCCCTGTCATTCATCTGAAGAAAAAAGAGATAGTCAAGCTGGGACTGGAATTGAATGCCCCTTTCGAGTATTCCTGGAGCTGTTATAAAAACAACTATCAGGCCTGTGGGGTATGCGACAGTTGTCATCTGCGTCTCAAAGCATTTCGGGAAGCGGGTGCAACCGATCCAATATCTTATGTAGAAGGAATCATTTTATGAAGAAAAACTGCCTGATCATCCTAACCGGCGGCACCATCGGAATGAAGATGTCTGACAGCCTGGGAGTCGTTCCTACAGATGAGTTTGCCGGTTTTCTGAAATCATTCCCTCAACTTAATTCCATCGCTAATGTCGAGGTATATGAGTTTTCCAATATTCCCAGTCCATATATGACTCCTACTAAGATGTTTGAATTGGCAAAACTGATAGACCTGAAAGCGATCGATTATGACGGAGTTGTTGTTACGCATGGCACAGATACCATGGAAGAAACAGCCTATCTGTGCGACCTGGTTCTGACCACCCGTAATCCTGTAATCTTCACCGCAGCTATGCGCAGCGGCAGCGATCTTGGACTGGACGGTCCGCGTAATATTATAGGTGCTGTCAGGGTTGCCTGTCATCACGATTCCGTGGACAAAGGTGTCCTGGTTGTTATGAATGATGAGATCCACACAGCGCGCGATGTGGTAAAGTCTGACACAGGCAAGCTGGATTCCTTTGCATCAATGGGTTACGGACCCTTGGGCATTGTGGATGCTGATCAGGTGGTGTATCACAGAGTAACTTTGAACCGTGAATCCGTCTGGACCGACAAACTGGAAACCAACATCGATCTGATCAAAGCCACAGCCGGTATGGATGGAAGATACATCCATTGCTCGCTAGAGAAAGGCGCCAAGGCCATTGTCATTGAAGCCATGGGACGCGGCAATCTGCCTGATTATCTTGAAAAAGATATCAAAACTGCCATAGAAAAAGGTGTTTTAATCGTTATTACATCCAGAACCTACACCGGCAGGGTCTTGCCTGAGTATGGTTACATCGGTGGCGGCAAGCATCTGCAAAGCATCGGCGCAATTTTGGCAGGTGACATGCAGGGTATTAAAGCGCGTCTCAAACTGATGGCTTTGTTCGGTAAATATGAAGACCCGGCAGTTGTGAAAAAGTTCTTTCTCAACAGCGTTATCTGATTATCCCTATTCTGATAAACCTTTTTCCAGCCTTTATCTATAACACAGACCGAACACACTTCCAACATAAGAAATAGTCGAAAAACGGCTTTATCCTGCATGCATATAGGTTTACTTGTCTGAATAAAACAAAGGCATGCACAATGGGAAATGCATGCCTTGGGACAAATTGACTATTTATCTTAATCTAAGATCAGAGGTTCTCGATATTCTTTAGAGGTTTGGATGCTGTGGCAGGCGATACGCCTTCTGCTGTGATATAACCTAAAACCGGTGTTCCGGTCGGCTTTTTGTTTTCATCTTCACGGAAAAATTCAACATGGATCCGGACAGGTTGGTCATTGACTGATGTGATCTCTTTGCCTTCGGCATCAAGTTCAAATGGTGTCTTGTAAAGCCAACCGAGACCGATGGCAGCTACTCCTTCCGGTCCAAGAACATTCTTGCGAGATGAACCAATGGCAAGGCGCTTTTCTTCAGAGACATTGGGTGAATTGATGCTGGAAGTCACGGAACCGATACGGACACCATCTTTGTAAATGCCTCTTCCTGTCACGATGCCTTCAGTAATGAACAAAACCATTTTCTTGGTGGCACCTGCTTTGATTTCAGCGTCCAGAACAGCCTTGCCTATGAATTCAGGTTTAGTCATGTCAATGGCGGCATCAAACAGGGGCGCGTTAACCGGCGTGTGCTGCGGATCATATTCCTGGCCCATGAGCGGAAGACCAACTGGGCCTGCAGAAATGCGGTTTTCATCACGACCACCCAAGCCGACCAGTTTTCCACCCAAATTAAGAGCTTCGGTTACAATGCGCTTGAACTGCTCCTCAGCAACTTCAACAGGAATATAGGTTTCCCAGCCCCACCGGTTGGTATAACCTGTGCGGCTAAGCAGATAGGTGTGCCCTTCAAACTCAAAGACATTAAAGGTGAAGAAATTCATGTTCTTTTCGGGCTGGTAGCGGTTTTTCAGACAAGCTTCACCATAGAGTTTTTTCAGTAGTTTATAAGAATAAGGTCCCTGCACATCGATCTTGACAAACTTGTCTGAGACGTCAAAGGCATTGACCTCTTCCCCATCTTTTTTATGAAACATGATTCTATCTATGTCGGCAATGTATTTGTGGCTCTGGCCGGGTTCCGGAGTGTCTGTGATATCATGTCCTGCGTTGATCACAGCGACGAATTCGTCATCCTTTACTTTCATGATGATCATGTCATCCTGGACACCGCCTTTGTCATTGAGCAAGAGTGTGTATTTGCACTGCCCGATCTTCATATCCAGGATGTTGGCACCAACGGTTCTATGCAAAAGTGCAGCAGCATCTTTGCCATTGAAAACGATCTGAGCCATATGGTCGATGTTATAGACTGCAACTTTATTTACGGCTTTGGCTTCATCCAGGACCGAGGTCAGATAATTGACAGCCATGTTATATTGGCCGAAGTTGCTTCGCTTGACAGATTGTACGGGCAGATTTAGTTTCTCCGCCAAAAGAGGAAGATACCATTGCTCTTCGAGATGCGTGACAAAAGTCTTGCGTGGCTCAACCGGCAGATTAAAACCGTATTTTTTCATGTAGAGCTCCATTCTTGCTGCAGACAGCAATCAAGTTTATTCAAATTGGATAGTAAGACAGATTAGGACTTCTTACTTCTGACCTTCTCCCATTTTTTAATTATATCGTTCCGGATAGTTTTCAATTCCTTGAAAACATCAAACCAGTCATTGAAATGATAGTTGTGACTTACTCTGATATACTTACTGCCTTTAAGTCTGACCGTAAAGGACAAGACACTCTCTGTGATAGTCTTAGAATCATAACCTGCGTCTTTTATCTCAGAGACATCCTCAATCTTTTCAATATCAAAGCTGGTCCCATCAGCCAATATGTACTTCATATTTATCCCTCTTGTCAAAACCTGATATTAACAATTTTTAAACGCTATTTCTTGGCAAGTATTTTTTAGACCATAAATACAGAAGGGATAAGTAGTATACATATCCCATCCGTATATTGCGTTAATTAACAAAGCGTTTCAGCATGAACGCTACTAATAATACTCAGAATAATCAAGGTTGTCTAAATGAATTATAAGTTCTTTCATCAGTAGCGGTTACTCTATAGAATTTGAAAGTCTGTGCTGCCGTATCTGTATATTGGATTCCTGTCACATTGGTGATGAGTGCAAAACCGCTGTTAGGATCATCAGAGCCATAGATCTTGTAAGCTGATGCGCCATTCACTGCTGGCCAGGACAGCCTGACACCATTGGTCACGGTTTCGATTGTGACTTCGGGAGCAGATAGGCTGATAGGTATTGCTGTTAGCTTAATATTCGGACGTCTATTGGTAGTACCAAAATTCGATGTGAATTCATTAGCAGTGTTTATGACATCACTTACATAAGCGCGAAAACCATATGTCATGGATGTGTATTGCAAAGTTCCAGATTGATCTACTGATCCTACCAGGTCAAATGCAGTGTCAACAACTAAATTTTCTGTGCCATTCCAAAGAAAGGGAGTGGATAGTGTAAGCAAGTCAAATCCACCTGCCACAGGAGTATAGGATGTATTGAAATATACAGTGATCAAATTATCAGCTGATTGGAAATTAGCCATATTAGCATCAGAAGTATGTTTCATACGGATCAAATAATTAGGCAAGGATTGTGTTGGAGCAGTATTTACATTAAACCCGAAATGAGTGATATAGCAAGGTCCCACAATGCCTGCCGTGTTTAACTCAGTTGCGGTATATATAGACTGATGATGAACGCTTCTGTAAGAAGTATTGATTGGACTTACATAATTATGACCAGTCATAAGAGTTCCGGTTCCTATTATAGCTGTAACTGGAACAATCTCTGTAGGAGTAGCCTGTACAGTATTTGATGCTGCGGATTCACCAGATGGATTGACATATACGGTTGTTACATAATAGGAATAAGTAACACCGTTGGTAAGGCCTGTGTCCTGATAGGTCAGATTGGAAGTAGTGGTTATGGGAGTACCATTCCGATAGACTCTATAGCCGCTGATCGTTCTTTCGTTACTATCTCTATTGCCAGCAAACTCTCTACCAGTTGCTCCAGACCAACTCAGGTTAACTATTCCATTTCCGGGCACTGCTGTCAGATTGGTTGGAGGAATTGCATTGGGAGTAGCGATCAC
>CAZWJK010000007.1:0-39070 GCA_964634035.1 uncultured Candidatus Cloacimonadota bacterium
TCTTTTTTTTCATCTTACTTCCCTTAATTTACACCAACTTTTGAGACACTACCCCTACAGCAACCAGTTCAACCTGCCTTCCTTATATATAAGCACAGGTAGTGCCCTGACCATTGCTCATGTGGACTATAACGACATCCTGCAGTTTCCCAATCCTCCTGGTGGTTGGACCTATAGTTATCACAATACCTCCTGGTTGGCTCCCAAGTATGGCTATTGGGTGGATACCATCTCCAACCGGGTCATCTTTCTCTTTGCCTTCAAGAAGATCATCCAAGCCACCTATCCCAATCCTGCCACAACCAAGTACCAAGGCAGATACAGAGGCAGGATCTTAAAATTTTACAATAACATCTGTCCCGTTATCCATGAGTATGATGAGAAGACCGGCTGGGAGGACAGCATAACTGCTTTGGACAATGCCTATAACGAACTGCTCAGCTTTTTCAATGATAATGGCATCTCCGAAGCTCAGCTCAACAGCCTGACCAGTACAGGCAGTTTGGGAGATGCTCATTATGGTAGCAGCCAGTTAGTCAACACTTGGGTGGAAGCTGACTTTTATGGCAATCTGATGCCACCTCGTTTGCATCCCGGCAAGTCTTATGAGACCCTCAAAACTGAGCAGACTGATAACCTTAAAGTCCTTCAGGCTATGCTCATGCTCTATAATGCCACCCTCTATTCCCATCCATCGGGCAGCATCATCTTCAAGAACAAGGACTCATACTCCTCTACTATTATAGATATCGCCGATGAGGATGTGGTGACCTTCATTACCAAACGTGGCAATCAGGAAAAGCCGGACACCTCTGTCTTGGATGTTCTGGCAGGAGATACCGATCAGTTACAAGGTCTGATCCGATCCTATCTGATTGACTTCTACGATGCCAAGTGGAGCATTGAAGCTACTATCGACCAATTAGCCAAATACAACCTATCCCTACAAGGCAAGATCAGGATCAAGAGCAAGGTCTATGTCATAACCGAACTGGAGCGGAACTACCAATCCGATGAATACAAGCTAAAGGCATGGTTAATATGAAAGGATTTAAAATGATCAGGGTCGATAACGGGTATAGCACCTATACCTGTGAAGATGCGCTGATAGAGTATATTCCTAAACAGAAGTACCGCATTGAGAAAAAGAACGCTTTCGACCCGACTATCCTGCATCAAAGGGAAGCTTACAGGGAAGACACTATCAATATTGAAGCCATTATGTATCCTGAGCAATATAGTGCCTTTCTCTATTTCCTTACTCAACCTGGTAAGTTCTATATTGAGTTCAACTGGTATTCTATTATAACACGTCAATTCCCAGTTACCATAGCCCAACTACCTAAGATGCCGGATGATCTGCATGAATATCCCGAAAAGATCAAAGTCACTCTGGAATCGAGATATACCGGCACACCAACTACTATCAACTTCGACTACTTTACCCTAATAGATGAGTATGAGATCGTTTATTAACCAAAACAACCAGAAAAACAGAACATAATATAAGGAGTAACCATGTATAGATTTGGAATCAGCTATTACATAATGAGTGCTGCCAACCGCATCCCCCTTTCAGGCTTACACGTCAAGTTAGTCAAACCCGGCGAAACCTTTGAACAGGGTATCAGATTGGAAGAGAAGCCGCCTGATTCAGGCTATTACGAGACTGACAAGCTCGATGAACCGGACTGGGGCTTTTACGAGATTTGGGATAATCGACTTGATCCGCGGGGCAATTTCTCAGGAAAGACCTGTACAGTCGGCAAACTGGACTCTCGAGGTATAAAGAATAATGCTATTCTCAGCAATCATGTGGAGAATGAAGCTATAACTTCCGATAAGATCTCTGATAATGCTGTCCAACCTAATCACTTCAGTGACAACAGCATCGTCCTCTCCAAAATAGCTCATGAGATCCAAGACCAGAACCAAGGTATAGGAGAGCCCAGTCAACAAACACCACCGAGATTGGAAGAAGACCAAAGGGCTATACACAAGTTTAACAAAGAGTATTTTACTAAACCTCACATCATCCTAACCAATCAGTGCGATTGCCATCTTTATCTTAACGACATCAAATTAGAAGAAAGGGAATTATTTGTATTTATAGGTATCGGTCAGAGATTCAGTGCTCAGGAATTGAAATACACTTTAATGGTTATCTCAAATGACTAGCCACGAAGTAAGATCAACCAAAGAAACTTGCAGAACTGGTGACCCAAATTTGCAGAACTCCTGACCTTTTTCACTTGCAGAACTGGTGACCCTTTTTACCGATTTGCAGAACTCGTGATCCAATTTGCAGTTTTCAGTGACTCTTTTTACTAATCCGGTCTTTCCCACATTTTTCTCCCCCTTATCCCAAAGTATATCAAATGTGGATCAAATGTATGCCAAATGTATATCAAATGTATTCTAAAGCACATTTAATATACTTTGAATATGCTTTTGATATGCTCTTGATCACCATTGGCATAAAAGAGCCAAAAATGCGTAAAGTGAGATTTTTGTGGTGCCGTCCTGCCGGACTAAGATAAATAGTGACCGCCTGGCACGGCACTCACGTGCCGTGTTACATTGTGCCGTCCCTGCGGGACTGTGAAGATTTTTGGGCTTTTTAAAAGATGCATGCGTGCTATGTTACATTGTGCCGTCCCTGCGGGACTGCCAGTCAATTTGTCAGTAAACTAAATGAAAACTGCTGGAGTCAATTTTGATTTTCAGCGGTTTCCAACAATTTATGCATATTCTAATTGACACAATTACACGTTATTACAGAATATGCAACTAGGTTCATAAGGTAATGCCATTGGGAAACAGCTTTGAAACAAGCACACAACAGGGAATGTATTATCCGTGAGGAGGAGTCATGAGAAAAGTCACATTACTGCTATTGATGAGCTTGTTCACTCTATTGTTATCTGCTCAGAATCCGGTCTGGGAATGGGTGAAGCCGGTTGACAGCAACATTGACTGGTTCATGGACCTGGATGAGGCAGGCAATATCTATGTGACAGGGGCGTTCGACAGCACAATGGTGTTTGATGACATCACCCTGACTACAAATGGCAAAAACGATATTTTCCTGGCCAAGCTGAGTAAAGACGGAAACTGGCTGTGGGCAAAGCATTGGGGCAGTCAGCAAGGTGACCATGGCAGCAGCATCTGTCTTGATAAGGCAGGCAATATCTATCTCAGCGGCAGGTTCAGTGATACGATCATGTTTGGTGATATTCAGCTTACGGAAGACGAAAATGGAGATATGTTTGTTGCCAAAATGGATGCACAGGGCAATTGGCTTTGGGCGAAGCAGACAGGCGGCAATAGCTATGCCGGCGCCAGATACATGGCGGTGGACGAGGCAGGGAACCTGTTTGTGAGTGGGCAGTTTGCAGCTAAAGCAACGGTGGGGGACACAACGTTAGTATCTTTGGGAACCTGTTTTATCAGCAAACTGGATTCACAAGGGAACTGGCTTTGGACTAAAAGGATGGAAAGTAGTTCAACTATGATTCATCCCATCTCTGTGGATAAGCAGGGAAACCTCTACTTCACCGGAAATTTTAGAGGAATGGTTACCATTGCCGATTCCTTGCTTGGGGGTGGCAACGGAATAAATTCCTTTGTTGCAAAACTTAATCCCGACGGTAAAGTTCAATGGGTAACCAGGAACCTTGCTGATTATGGCACAATCATCTGGTCCTTAGCAACCGATAAAGAAGGCAATTCATACATTACGGGAACCGGCAATGGCAAGCTCTGGTTTGACGACATCTACGTCAAATGCGGATTGGTGGATATCATCGTTGCCAAAGTTGATCCCAACGGCAAATGGGAATGGGTCAGGCATTCCAAAAACAAACAATTTGCAATGAGTACATCCGTCACTGTTGACCAATGGGGCAGCCCTTTCATCTCAGGAACTTTTGACACAAAAAACCAAACTGGGTCCGATCAAACTGAAATCCCGGAGTGGCTGGGATTTGGTTGTTGCCAAGCTTGATAAATCAGGCAAATGGATGTGGGCGGAACAGGGAAAATCCGCCGGTTTTGCAGAAGGATATACCATTAAAACAGATAACGCTGGAAACGTAATCCTCATCGGACAATGCAAAGGCGACACCGAATTCGGCAGCATTAAGCTGTCCGGCAAGGAAGAGGAACAAGCCTTCATCGGCAAGATCAGCTACCGCTAAGGCTGTTTGATTATTACTTGATTACCTGTATCTATACCTTCCGCATCTGCATGGGACGGGCAATGTAGCTGGTGTGCAGCAGTTTCTTCGCCTTGGGTGAAAGCGGTTTATCGAGATACTCTTTATATAGTTTCTGGATGGAGGGGTTGTTGTGCGATTCGCGGTGCGGCAGGTTCTGGTCCTCTTTGTAAAGGCCCTTGGCACGGGCAATTCTGACCTTGGCAGTTGACCTGTAAGGTTGACCGCCGCCTCCGACACAACCACCCCGGCAGGCCATGACTTCGATGAAATGATAGGGTGGTTCCAGACCCTTTTGCCTGGCGGCACGCACTTCGTCCAACAGCTTTTTGACATTGGCCAGGCCTGATGCCACTGCGATCCTGATCGTCTTGCCCTGGATGGTCAGTTCGCCTGTCTTGATGCCTTTGTAGCCGCGCAGGAACTTGATGTCCGGATTCGGCAGTTCCTTATCCGTGATCAGCTTGTAAGCCGTTCTGAGCGCTGCTTCCATGACGCCGCCGGTGGCGCCGAAAATGGTTCCCGCGCCGGAATATTCTCCCAAAGGATTGTCGGCCTTTCCGTCTTCCAGAGCGGCCAGATCGATGCCCCGGGTCTTGAGCATGCGCGCCAGTTCGCGCGTGGTCAAAGTGATATCCACGTCCTGCTTGCCGCTGGCGAACATATCTTCCATGCGCTCTATTTCATACTTCTTGGCGGTGCAGGGCATCACGGAAACGAGGAAAATGTCCTTGGGATCGAGCTTCATCTTTTCCGCCCAGTAGGTCTTGACCATAGTTCCCACCATCTGGTGCGGACTCTTGGCACTTGAGAATTGAGGGATCAGGTCACTGTAGAACTTTTCCAGGTAATCCACCCAACTGGGGCAGCAGGTTGTGATCAAAGGGAACTCGTCGGGATGATGCTTAAAGATCTCCACAAACTCGCTGGCTTCCTCCATGATGGTGAGGTCCGCGCCGAAATTGGTGTCGAAGATGTATTGGAATCCCATCTCACGCAAAGCTGTGTACATCTTTCCGACCACGTTGGTGCCGAGCTTGAAGCCGAATTCCTCGCCCAGGGCAACTCTGACGGCGGGCGCTTCCTGTGCCACCACAACCTTGGAGGGGTCATAAAGCGCTGACCAGACGGGGTCGGAATCGTCCACTTCATAGATCGCCGCCACGGGGCAATGTGCACTGCATTGGCCGCATTTGACGCATTCGCTCTCTTCCAGGGGACGCTTGAAAGTGGGCCCCACAAAGGTATTAAAGCCGCGGTCACTGTTCTCCAGGGCATTGACACCCTGAATTTCCTGGCACACATAAACGCAGCGTCCACACTGAATGCAATAGGTCTGGTCCAGTGTGATGGACGGCGAGGAGGTGTCCTGACCCTTGAATTTCTTGTGTATTTTCTTGAGTGGCAAATGCCGGATGGCAAGCTGCTGTGCCAGGTCCTGCAGTTCGCAGCGCCCGTTCTTGATGCATTCGGGGCAGTTATTGGGATGCTGGGAAAGGATGATCTCCACCGCTTCCCTGCGCAAATCCAACAATTTCTTGGAACAGGTGGTCACCTTCATGCCGTCTTCACAGGGTGTGGAACAGGCGCGCACTATCCTGCCTCCGATCTCCACAACGCAGACTCCGCAATTGCCAAAGGCAGGCAGATCTTCATGATAGCACAGATGCGGAACGGGATAACCCGCTTTGGCAGCGGCGTGCAGAACCTTGGTGCCCTTGGTCACGGACACAGCTTTATTATTGATATAAACGGTAATCATTGACTTACTCCCAACGCTAATTTTCATTGAAATGATCGAAATTATAGCTTGACTTTATGTCAAGTGAGTAGTGATCGGTTTAGCAGCTAACCACAGAGACACAGAGAAAAAGTGAGATTTTGAGAAGAAGCGTTAAATAAAATCTCCTTTCTCTCTTTTCCCTCTGTGCCTCTGTGGGTAATCTTTTTTATAACAGGCTGGATCCCTGCCTGCGCAGGGATGACAAAAAGAGGTACAATGCACCAAGCTATCCAGAATTACCTGGCGGACCTGCTGCCCGTGTGCAGTAAAGCGGGATTGCAGCTTTCCGGTGAACGGGAAATCCCCTATGGGGTCCAACTGGAGTTTGCATCAGGGAAAGACACTATCCTGCTGAATGTGTATTACTCAGTGAAAAAGGGAATTT
Organism: uncultured Candidatus Cloacimonadota bacterium; assembly: GCA_964634035.1. Taxonomy (GTDB): domain Bacteria; phylum Cloacimonadota; class Cloacimonadia; order Cloacimonadales; family Cloacimonadaceae; genus UBA5614. Next base: position 6,386 of record CAZWJK010000007.1, read on the forward strand.
CCACCGTGATCGGAGCCAAGAGCAGCAATCCGCTCAGAAAAGTTCTGGAACAATGTCTGGGTCAGCCCAGCACGGAAGCAGAAGTCCCGCAGCACAATTGGTCACACTGGGTGGGCAGTGATGAAACGGGCAAGGGCGACTATTTCGGCCCGTTGATCGTGTGCGGTTTTTACCTGGATAAAAAAGACAGGGAAAAGCTGATCAAGATCGGTGTCTGCGACAGCAAGAAACTCAAAAAAGACCAGATCGTTGACATTGCCAAACAGCTTTATCATGACTATAAGAACAACATCGAATGCCTGGTTTTAAAGCCTCAGAAATACAACGAACTCTATGCCAAGTTTGCTTCTCAGGGCAAAAACCTCAATGACCTGCTCGCCTGGTGCCACAGCAAAATCCTGGATAATCTGATCAAACGCCATGCCGTGATCGAAGGCGTCTTCATCGACCAGTTCAGCGCTGCCAAAAAGGCATCCGCTTTGCTCAAAAAACTGCATCCCGACATGCAGACAATGGAACGCCCGGATGGGGAAAGAGATTTGGCAGTGGCAGCTGCCAGCATCATTGCGCGCTATCAGCTTGTTCAGTCTTTTCAGACCATGTGCCGTTTCTACAAGCTGAAGTTCCCCATGGGAGCAAGCTCAGGAGTTAAGGATGCAGCCGCTAATTTCATAGCACAGTACGGAAAACAGCGTTTAGGCGAAGTTGCCAAGCTGCACTTCAAGACGACTAAAGAATTGTAGCTAATGTATGCAACACAAAAATAACAAACCCTATCAAATAAACTATGCAGCACATGATGCAGTGTATCAGCGAAACAGGGAAAAGGGCTTGCCGGGTTGGGACTGCGCTGAGGATATTGCTGAACAGATCAGACAGCTGAAAATGATTTTCCATCATCCAGAGATTCTAAAAACAGGGAGAGTCCTGGATATTGGTTGCGGAGCAGGCGACATCTCCTTTTGGCTCGAAACTATGGGTTATCGGGTAACAGGCATTGATGTATCGCGGGTTGCTATTGAATGGGCAATTGAGAAAGCAGGACTGATAAATTCAAAGGCAGAGTTTTCGATAGTTAATGTTGCTCAAAACCGATACCGGGCAGATAAGTTATTTGATATCGCCTTGGATAACAATTGCCTGCACTGCATTATCGGGAAAGACAGAAAGCTCTATTTGGAAAACATCCATGAAAATCTCAGAGCAGGCGGAATCTATATCTGTAACACGATGTGCGATGACTTCCGTGATGAAGAGCTGAACCAATACTTTGATAGTGAATCCAGGCTGTTGATCAGGAATAATCTGGCAATCAGATATATCGGTAAACATAGTGACATCATCAGCGAAATCACTGATGCCGGATTCAAACTGATTTATGAAGAATCTACATCATGCAAAACACAGGATTCTGTTTGTCTGATTGCCAAAAGGGATAGTCAACTTAACAGTCTTTAATCATAATCCACTTAACCATCAGCTAAGAGCCCTCGTCCATAATTGTTACATGGTTTCCTCTCCCCGGCCCCCTGCTCAACACCTATGCCCGGGCGCAGGTGCCCGGCAGGAGGCAAAGCAAAAGTCATAAAGTCTGAATTAAGGCAATTCTAATTATTATTCCTGCAAATTCTGAAACCAACGTCCATGAAGCTGTAGGTGGGGTTCAGGTAATTCCTGTGCAGCAGCGGAAAGTATCCTGAGTGGCAGAGTATGCTGGCACCCCGTAAAACACGATATGCCCCTGTCAAAGCGCCGTGGGGATTCTCCAGGGGTGTCAATCCCGGATTGGGGTAATTGCCGTAGATATCCCAAACCCATTCCCAGACGTTGCCGCTCATATCCTTGAATCCAAGCTCATTGGCCGCTTTCAGGCCCACGGCTCGGGTGGATGGCGGGAAACCGGAATTGGTCAGATGCCAGGCGACGTCATTCAAGGTATTGCTGCCGCTGAACAGATAGCCCTGGGACTGGTCTCCGCCCCTGGCTGTGAAATGCCATTCCGCTTCCGTCGGCAGACGGTATCCGTTGGCGTTCCAGTTGCAGTTGATGTTGGCATGATTGGCGGCTGTGGCGTTCCAGCCTGCAGGCCAGTTATCGGGATTGGTGCCATAGCTTGAGTAGGTGTAGCACGGTGTCCGGCTTTCCAAAAGGCTGGCCCTGTTGCAGAATTCAATGGCATCAAACCAGGTCACCCATTCCACCGGATATTCGGGATTGCCGGTGTTGTAGGACGGATTGGTCCCCATCACCACCTGATACTTTTCCTGGGTCAGTTCAAATAAATCTATATAGAAGCTGCTGACGCTGACGTTGGGAATCAGGCTCATGCCATTGTTGAAAGAGCCTCCCTGCACAAAGATGAAATCATCGTCCAGGCCTCCGATCGCAAAAGCGGCGGAAGCCAAGGGGCTTGGCATCCAGCCTTCCTTGAAGGCTTTGGCTTTGACGGTGGTGGTCGTGGCAATGTTAAATGGTCCTGAATATACTGCAGAAGCGGCAGTGGGAGTGCTGCCGTCAGTGGTGTAACGGATCGTTGCTCCCGCGGTCGGGCAGGACATGGTTACGTTGACGCTTTGCCCGTAATCATAAACTCCGCCGGGCGGACTGATGACCGGAGCGTCTGCATACATCAGAATGATGGAGTAAGCTCCTGTAGCAACCTGGCTTTCCGTCTTGCCGTCCTTAAAAGCTTTGGCCTTCAGGGTGGCGGTTTCTGTTAATTCAAATGGTCCTGTATATGCAGTTGAGTTGGATGTGGGAGGACTGCCGTCGGTGGTGTATCTTATGGTCGCACCCGCTGTTGCACTGGAAATAGTTACCGTTTGCGGAGTTGAGTGATACAATCCGGGCAAGGGACTATAGACCGGCGCTATGCACTGATTGACATCAGCGTGAGCAATGGGCGTGCTGATGTTCAGCACATCAAAACTGGGATTGGGGATGCTTTTACTGATCTTCTTCAAATCAATGCCCAGACTGATCTTGCCTCCCAGGGACAAAGTCCACCAGGGCACTTCCAATGGCGCGACCTCCATGTTCAGATAACCGAATGCACCGACATAGGGACCGACCAGGCCATACAGCAAGCAGGAAAGCTTTGGACCTGCCCCCACCTCCAGTTCACCGCTGCCGCTCAGTAAAGGCGTAAAAGTGGGATGCTGAACCTGTCTGTCTGAACTGGTGCTCCATTTGGGGCTGCTGCTCTTGTTGTAGTGGATGCCTGCGTCAATGGTCTGGGACTGGGTCAGATTGGCGCCGATATAGACCTCTCCGCCCGCCGTGACATACAGGTCCACACTGATGACAGGCACGATCACGATCGGCACTGGACCGATCCAAAAAGTGTAGGGGCTCATCTGATGCCTGTAGAGAGTCGTATCCCATCCCACCGAAGTGTTCAAAGCGGTCGGACTCAGGGTGGCATCCAGATCCACGCCCTGCACGGTATGAGAAGTGAAGTTGATCTTTGAGACTTGAAACCATCTGATGCGTGCATTGAAACCAAAGCTCTGACTGAAGGTGATGGGACCGTTCAGGTTCAGGGTGACGCCAAACCTGGACAGACTCAGGTTGACGTTATAACTGAACCTGGTGGGATCCTTGGCATCGGAAACGAAAGTCACGCCATCCATCATCGCCTGGGAGGAAATGATTTTGGTTGTTTCCAGGTCCTGCTCCTCGCCCACAATGTCTCCCTGCTCAAAAACCTCGTCCAGGGAGGCATCAGTTGTGCTGACTTCGGTTCCCCTGAAGGTTTTTTTCATGCCCGTGATCCTGCGCAAAAAGCCATTCGGCGCTTCCGTGCAGGGCGGACTGACCAGGATCACGTTCACGTCCAGATTGGGTAACGGCACTCCCGGCAAGGACGGAAAGAGGATATGGTCTTCTGCAAATTCAAAGTAGGGGATCATGGTTGGATCCAACACCACCACATATCCCGAAACTATAGGTGCCAGAGGTTCGTCATCATCGACTGGCTCGGTGGTCTTTTTTGAACAACTAACTATTACGGTCAGGAATAAAATACATGCTAAACCAAGGACAAGAATTCTTCTGAACATTATTTCTCCCCTAATTCATTCACTTGTTTATTCGATTATATATGTTGCTGATGCCACCTCGCTGGGTGTCCAGCCTGATTTATACGCTTTGGCTTTGATGGTTGTGGTGGTCAGCAGAGTTATAAAATTGGAATAGACCATTGAATTTAAGGTAGGATCGGTGCCGTCAATCGTGAATCTGATGGTGGCATCATCTGTTGTTGAAGATATCGTCACTCAGGCAAAAGTGTTATAAGTGCCGGCGGCAGGATTAAAAGTTGGAGTAGCACACACTTTGGGTTCTGTGGATTTCTTGTCGCATGAAGTCATCACGCTAAACAGGATTATAATAACGAATAAAATTGACAAAGCTCTTGTGAACATTGTTACCTCTCAATGCCGGAATTTATATTCTGGTCTTTATTACGATCTCAAAAACAGTCGTAGCGAGGGCTATGTTCAACTGCAGCTTTTAATAACCAGTTGGTTTTACCATATCTATTGAAAATCTCTGTTGAGATTAGAATTACGTGCAATACTATCTGTCAAGAAGAAAAACCGATCTAATCAGGTTTAGTGTAACTCTGCTGCCATGTATTGTTCCAAAGCTACCGGGTTAACTCAATGTCAGTACTGATTGAATAAATTTGCTTGACAGAAATCAATCTTTGATTAGCTTGTTTTATAGTTACAGCATATTCAAGCAACGCCGATTGTAAAACAAAAGATATTAACCTAATTATGAACAACATCGCATTGCATTAACCAAGGGAAGAATGTTCTGATTTCACAAATAAACTACATCTGGAGCTGAAATGATAAAACAGGTAGGCAGACTGACAGGCGACGACCTGAAACTGATGGATGAGCAGGTCGATATGATCTTCAAAGCCCTGAACAAAGGCAATACTATAATAGCCGAAGAGAAGATAATGGAACTGGCAAATACGTCCAATTACTTTACCCGTGAGGAATTGGGCAAGCGCCTTGCCAACTATACAGGAAGGGGCAAATTGGACAAGATCTGTAGCGCCATGCTGGATCACAAGCTTTACGGCATCCGCGCCACAGCCCTATTCTACTATTACTACAAACGCCAGGACGAACCCGAAGTCATCATCAAGACCATCGAAAAGACCATAGAATCCGTACCCTGGGAATCCGAAACTATCGCGCTCGAAATGTGGAAATACCACAGCGATGAAATGAAGAAACAGATGCCGGTCTGGGCCAAATCAACCAATGAAAAGAAACGCGCCATGTCCATGCACGGCATGGAAAACATCGCAGGCAAAGATCCCCAGTACATAATGAACTTCATCAACGTCCTGCTGGATGATGAAAGTGATGAAGTCCAAAAGAAGATCACGCACCTGCTCACCCAGGTCGGCAGAATGCGCCCCACCCAATGCTATGCCGCCATCAAAAACTGGCTGCAGGACGCTGACGAGAAGCGCATCCGCACCATCTGGATGACCATGAAAAAACTGGCTAATATCCTGATGCAGCGCAGCAAAAGGGATAAGACCCACGACTTCATTAACGTCACCCAGAAAACAGTCAAGGAATGGAAGGCAGATCCCAATCCCAACGTCGCTCAGATGGGCGCCAAGCTGGCCCAGATCATCAATAAGTAAGGAATCCCCCGTCTGAAGTTCATACAGAGGAATCACTCTATATTATGCCATACCCGCGAAAGCTGGTATCCTGGAAGATTCCTGCCTGCGCAGGAATGACAACAAAAAGTAAAAAGAACCGTCTCACATGCAGTCTCCCGCTCTGAATAACCTGTACATCATACTTGTGGAGCCCATCTACGCCGGCAACGTTGGCGCCGTGGCGCGCATCCTCAACAACTTCTGCATCCCCAATCTGCGCATCGTTGGTTCCATCCCGCACAAGAACGATTTCTACCTCGCCATGCACAGCGAGCACATCATCGACAATGCCGTTTTGTATGACACCTTGGCAGATGCCGTCAAGGATCTGGACCGCGTCATCGCCTTTTCCAGAAGGGTGGGAAAGCTCAAACCCGTGGACCTCAATCCTTGGAACCTGGGCGGCTACTTCTATGAAAACCCGCACCTGAAGCACGGCCTCGTCTTCGGCAGAGAGACCTATGGCCTCACCGATGAGGAAGCGGAACTCTGCCCTTTGCGCTGTCACATCCCTGCCAATCCTGATTTTCCTTCCTTGAACTTAGCCCAGTCCGTGGCATTGGCAGCCTGGGAGATCTGGTCTTATCCGGTGCGTGATTCTTCAGCTAAAATAAAGAGCAGAAAGGCGCAGGACGTCGCCGAAGGGCAGACAGAACCTGCCGTCAGCCGTGAAGAACTGGACAAGATACAGGCCTACATGAAAGACATCCTGACTGACATCGGCTTTTTCCAGGACCACGAAACCACCAACTGGGACACTTTCCTGAAACGCATGCTGCATCAGCTCAATCCTTCCACCGAAATGGTCTACCGCTTCCGCCAGATGTTCAATCGCATCCATGTCCTGATCAGGGGCAAGGGCAAAGGCTACTGAGCCGCAACTTATAACATCTTCCAGACTTCGTAATATCAATCAACTTGCACACTTCTTCGCCCCGGCGATATTTTTGATTGACAGAATCTTCAGGTAAAAATATATAAATATTGGTTGGGCATTAGTAATCTGATTGTCTTGTTATCAGCATTCTGAATTGGATAAAATTAAAGGGGAACATCGGAAATCCCCTGAGAAAAGATAATCATTATAAGGAGGAAGGCATGAGTAGGCGACTGATAATCCTATTCATTTTATCAGCAATTTGTTCATTTCTGACGGTAGGAATCGGAACTGCAGAACCGGTCTTTGACCCCGGCAGCCTGATCCAGTTTGCAGGCAGGCAGGCAGTTTATGCCGACGGCGACACCCTGATGCTCTGTTTTATCGGCTACACGGGAACTTTTCCTGACCTCGCGCACAACAATCAACCCAAAAACCTGATCTTTAAGCGATCCTTTGACGGCGGGCAGACCTTCCAGACCGGCTTGACCAGAGCCGGAGACTATGATGGCCTGCCGACCCTGATGAAGGACGGGCAGGAAATTATCCTCACCGCTTCAGACAGAGGTTACATCATCAGGATGATCTCTCAGGACAACGGCGTAAGTTTTTTGGAACTGGCTCCCGTGCAGGGCAGTGACAGGCTGCCCATCACCGATAAATACGACGGCCAGTATCACAGTTGCTATATGTATCAGGACATGTGTGCTGAGCATGGCAGGCTGGAAGGCAGTTCTACCGGCTTCTACGGAAATTTCTGTGATGTAAACAGAACCACGAATGACACCATCATCAAATACTGGGGACCTGATGTTTTGTATGGACCGGTGCGGTCAAATAGTGACATCTACATCCAGCAGCTGGGCGGCGGAAATAACAACGGCTGGCCCACCTTTTACGATCCTGTAGTCACTTCCGGTGAAATTGAAGTTTTGGGCGGCACTCCGAACTATGAGCAGGTCTTTCGCAAGGGCTGCTGGGAAAACGTGCCGACGGTTCCTTTCCAGTATACCCTGATACCAATGTATGCCCAGGTTGTGGGACCTGCCGTGAATGACCCGAACCGCATCATGATGGTGACCGTCAACGGCGCTTCATATATATCCTGGATTGGTTTAGTTGTTGAAGTTGATATCGATACTTTAGATGTCTGGACCCAATATCCGCCCCGAAACGGAGTTTGGTTGTTCCGCAACTGGGTGACCAGAAAAGACACGCTCTGGACACCCGGTCCAACGGGCAGCACGCAATCCGGCACTTTCATGGTTAACTGCCCCCTGTGGATCAAGGGCCAGTTCAGCGGCAAGCAGACCTGGTATTCACCATATGATATTTATATAATGGATAACATTACCCTGACCGGAACCCCTGTTGGACAAGCTCCTGATGGTACAGAGCCTGGTTCCTCATATAATTCGAACGATATGGTGGCGCTGGTTTCCGGCCGGAGCATATACGTCCAATACGGTTATCGTGACCCTCAGGACAGTTTGAGATATAAACCGAATTGCGGTTCTGACGCTGACGGAGTCTGGATCTATGCCAGTCTGTACGCTTTGGGCGATGGTAATGGCGACTCCCACAGGGACGGCGTTTTCACTTTTGAGTACCAGCATCCCCATCCTTCAGTTCCGGCCGTGATCTTAGCCGGAAATCCTTATGTCTGGGACAAGATCGACCTGCACAGAAGGCATTATCCCCAAACTGAAAACTATCCCTGGCCCCCAAACATTGACTACCCCTGGTACAATCCGCTCTGGCCGGAAAGCAGTCCCACCCTGGAGCGCGGCACCGTACACATTTACGGTTCTATCATCCAGCGCCGCAGAGGATTTCTGCACCGCAGTTTATCAGATTCTGAACATCCCAATCCCGCCGGGGTCTGGGACATTGAAGAGGACTTATGCGGCGGTCCTGCCGGAAACAGCTACACTGATCCCGTCCTGGACGTGACCTACTATTGCTCCAACGCGCCCGGAGCTACAGGTGCCGGAGTCGGCTACAAAAAGGACTATCATTATGATTATCGCATCAATGGCGACACCTTCGGCTTCAATACCTGGGGTTTCGGCATCCGTCTGGAAACCTCATCAAACCTGAATGACTGGCAGTTGGTCACAGCCAGAGACGGCAATCCCGGACTGGTCGCCAAGGCCTATGAGCGCAAATTCGGGCAAATCCTGTTTTCATTGAATAACCGCCTGTTCAGATATCAAAATAGTGAACTGACCGAACTGACCCATTATCTGAACACGCGGGGAAACATCACCCAGATCAATCTGCTGGACGCTGGCCATGCCCTGATCCAGATGCATGACAGGAACATCGGCCACGCAATCCCCCCTGTCCAGACCCCCGACACCCTGCATGTCTTTATACTAGATCTGAACAACCACAACATACTGCAGCTTGCCAATTATGAAGTGCCCACTGAAATGAACGACATCGCCTTTCTGGATAACGGACTGAAACTGATTGTGCAAGCAGCTTCTGCCACGGAAGTTCAGTTCAAGGCGCTCAATCAGGATAATGAACTGGTCCAGCTTTACAACTGGAATCCCGGACAGGATTTGCTAAACAGCGATGACCATGAATTCAGCCGGGCAAGACTGCATCTCATCCCTTCCGGCAGCGACTCGCTCTATGCGTTCATCTGGCTGCCTTTGAAAGTCCCCTATAATCCTGCCCTGCCGTTTCTGACCAATGGCGTTCTGTTCTGTGCCAGAGGTGCGCTCGCCAATACCGGCATTCAGGAAGAAACCATACAGCCCGACCCGATTCAGAATCTCAGAATGAGCTTTTCCCCCAATCCTTTCAGTGCAGAAGCAAAGGTCTCTTTTTATCTGCCCCGCGCCACATTTGCATCTGTGAATGTTTACAACCTGAAAGGGCAATTGGTGAAAAACCTGACCGGCAAGACTATGGAGAAAGGTGAGCACACCCTGTCCTGGAACGGGACTGACGACCGGCAGAAACAACTGCCCTCAGGAATCTATCTGATCCGCCTGGAGGACAGAGGCTTCAGCTTAACGAAAAAGGTGTTCCTGCTCAATTAGCTGCGGTTTTACTTGTAGCGTAGATATTCATCTGCTGTAAACGGGGATATTCATCCCCGTTTCTTTTTGAGCCGGGCATTGACAATACCCGGCTCCCAACAGATTACCAATCTGCAAACCGACACCATAGCCGCACCCGTCATTCCTGTTATAGATGAGTGTACAATCTCTGCTTGACACCGCCTGACAATGGATTAATCTATGAATATAAAACCTTAAGGAGATATCAACATGAAAAATACCATCCTTCTGATAGTGTTATTACTCGGCTTGAGCGTTGTTTTGTCTGCTCATCCCGCCGCCTCTGTAACTGCCAATTTTGATAAAGAGGAAAACCTGCTGACTGTCAGCTTCAAGCATCAGGTCAAGGACAGCGCCGACCACTTTATCGGCGAAATAGTAGTCACCCTGAACAAGAAAGAGATCATCCGCCAGAAGCTTTCCCTGCAGGACAGCAATGACGGCGGAGCCCTGCTTTACAAGATCAACAACCTCAAAGTCAATGACCGTTTGGACATCACCACTTCCTGCAATAAAGTTGGAAAAAAGAGCCAAACCCTTGTAATCAAATAAAGGAGGATCACTCAATGAGATTATCAAAAGTAATCCTGATTCTGGTCTTTGCCCTGCTCGTCATGGGCCTGAACGCTTATCAGAGAAGCTTTTTCAGTCTGGTGACACCCACCGAACTCGGCACTCTGGACAGCGAACTGGACATCCAGCACCGCTTTAAAGGCAGGCTGGACGGCGCTTTGAGCAACTTCTTCGGCATGGATGACGGTGCCAATGTTGGATTGATCTATCGCCAGGCCATCATCAAATCCTTTGATCTCAGGCTGGGGCATATCAGCAAGCAAAGCGAGTACTTCGTAGAGCTCGGCTGGCGCTTCAGCAAAGAGGAATGGCCCGTTCAGGCGCAGGCCAATGTTCAGTATTTCGCCTTCGAAAATCCGCTGGAAATTGACAAGAACCGTCAGAACATGATGGTCATCCTGTCCGCCCAGAACCGTCCCGAGTGGAACCGTCTGCTCGGCAACATCAACCTCGGCTACGACGCTGACAAGGAAAGATTCCTGACCGGCATCGGCGCCGGGGTCGTTATCCTCAATAATCTCGCCTGGATGATCGAATACTTCCCTGTCTGGGACAGGAATTCTGATAAACTGGAAGGACAAATCGGCGACCACAACAGCTTCTCCACAGGCCTGAATACGACTCAGGAGACTATCAGTTCATGCTCGTCATCGGCAACAACGACGGCATCACGCTGCGCTCCACCACCCTCGGCAGTGACACCAACAAACTCAGTTTCGGGGTCATCGCCCAGAAAAAATTCAACTTCTTCTAAACCCAATCCCTTAGTCAATGGAGTTCAGGCGCAACGATAGCTTTCATGATAAATGAATCCTGCCGCGCCTGGACTTCATTGTCACCTTTTCCTGAATTCATTGACACCTTGTATCTGAAGTCCAAAATCCATTAACCCTCATACCCTGGAAATCAACGTTGGTTTTGAACTCCATATCTGACACTTCTTCGGCACACCTTCCCTGAAGTCCAAAACCCATTAATCCCCATACCCCGGAAATCCACGTTGGTTTTGCCTTCCAGCCATCCTGCATACATGAATTACGGTACCATTACTTAACTATTACGGTATCATTACGGTTATTTACCGTATTGGTACCGTAGTAGTACCGTAATGGTCAAGTAATGATTGGATGGATGAAGAAGGGAATAAAATGGGGAAGTAAAAAGATTGATTGACAGAAAATTGCGGTTTAAGGAATGAAATCTGCATAATAATAAAAGAAAACGATATAATCCGGAGATTGTTTATGAAAAGAGCGGTTTTGGTACTTGCCTTAGCGATTCTGGCGGCGTGTCTGTTTGGCGCACCCCTGAAAGATCAACCGGTCGTGGTCACACAGCCCGACGGCACGGAAATAAACGTATTGGCCAGCGGGGACGAGGTCCACAACTGGCTGCACGATGCCAATAATTTTACCATCATACAGGACAAACGGACGGGCTGGTTCACCTGGGCGATCCCTTCGGGAGAGGGTGTGACCTCCTCGCAATACATTGTGGGGCAAAGCGATCCGCTGGCCCTGAATCTGACTGCCGGAGTCAATATTTCCCGCAATGAGCTGGACGAAAAGTATGACCGCTTCCGCCAGAGCAGGGCGCAGATGCGCAATGAAAGGGTCCCGCACTTTGGCACCATCAACAATCTGGTCATCTTCATCAAGTTTTCGGACAGCCCGGATTTCAATCAAAACCTGACCTATTTTGACAACATGTTCAACAACAACGCGCCGGATTACAATTCCATGCGCAACTATTTCAGCGCCGTGTCCTACAACCAGTTGGAGATAGTTTCGCATTACTATCCCATTCCCAATGGCACAACCATTGTCTGTTACGTGGATTCGCAGCCGCGCGCCTACTATATGCCGCAGTCCCCCTCCAATCCCATCGGCTATGACGAAAACAGCGAATATGATAGAATGTACCGCGAATTCACTCTGCTGACCAACGCCTCCAATTTTGTGGCCCCGCAGGTGCCTGCCAGTCTCGATCTGGACGGCGACGACGACGGCAATATCGATAACGTCTGTTTCATCGTACAGGGCACCACCACCGCCTGGGCAACCTTGCTCTGGCCGCACAGATGGGCGCTTTACAATTCCCAGGCCTACATCAACGGAGCCCGGGTCTATGACTTCAATTTCCAGTTGGAGAGCTTTCTCAACAGTTCAGGTCCCAGCGTGCTGAGCCACGAAATGTTCCACACCCTGGGCGCGCCAGACCTTTACAGATACTACAACAATACCATCGACCCGATCGGAAGCTGGGACCTGATGTGCGGAAACACCAATCCACCGCAGTCCATGAGCGCCTGGATGAAATACAAATACGCGGACTGGGTAAGCTCTGTCCCGCTGCTGACACAGTCGGGAACCTACTCCGTCAATTCCAACTGGTCGCAGACCAATAACGCCTTCCGCATCCCGTCCTGGAAATACAATGAGTTTTACATCGTCGAATACCGCAAGCCGCAAGGCATCTACGACGGCAACATTCCCGGCAGCGGACTGCTGATCTACCGCCTGAACACAACCTGTGACGGCAATGCCGACGGCCCTCCGGACGAACTTTATCTCTACCGTCCGGGCGGAAGCAACAACACCACCAACGGCTCCATCAACCAGGCGCACTTCTCGCAACAGACAAACCGCACCTTCATGAATGAAACGACCGTCCCGAGCGGATTCATGACTGACGGCTCGCCCGGCGGACTGGATATCAGCCTGATCGGCCCATCGGGCGGGGACTCAATGACTTTCCACGTCAGCATCTCAGACGTTCAAGTCACCTATCCCAAGGGCGGGGAAACGGTTTTCGGCAGTGCACCGATGATCATCACCTGGAAAGCGAAAACCGTACTCGGCTATGCCAAAATAGAGTTTTCTCCCGATAACGGACAGAACTGGCAGATCGTCACCAACAGCACCACCAACCTGGGAACCTATGCCTGGACGGGCGTCCCGATGATCGATTCCAACCAGTGCCTGATCCGCATCACAACCCTGAACAACAACGCGGTTGACGTCTGCAACAGCACTTTCTCGATCCTGAGCACGATCGCTGTGCCGACTCCTGTCTTTCCGACCGCCAACATGATCAACGCGCCGACCAATCCGACCTTCCGCTGGAATGCGGTTCCCGGCGCGGATTCATACACCATCATGGTGGCTTTCGACAGTCTGTTTACCAGCACCATCGTCAACCTGATCGATATTGCGGACACCACCTTCACCTATAACAACCTGATGCCTTATACCACATATTATTGGCAGGTCGCGGCCTATGCGTTGGTCGGAATGAGCGACTACTGCACGCCGCAGATGTTCACCACGGGCGATATTTCCATCATTCCCGCCGTACCGGTTCTGACCTCGCCGCCGAACAATTCTTCCAATCAGCCGCGCAATCCGGTGCTGAGATGGAACGGGGCCAACTATGCCTTCTTCTATCACTACCAGGTGGCGACGGATAACTACTTTACCAATATCGTGCAGGAAGACGACAGCATCAATGCAGTCCAGATCAGACTGCAGCCGCTGAATCCCAATACCCGCTACTACTGGCGCGTGAGATCAGGAAATCCTGCCGGCTACAGCAATTTTTCCACCATCCGAAACTTCCTGACCGGTGACCTGATCACCGCCAATGAAGATGAGGTCACGCTGCTGACCAATGAACTCAGGCAGAACAATCCCAATCCGTTCAGCTTCAACACCAGCATTGAATTCAGTGTGAAAGACTTCAGCCAGCCTGCCAGACTGACTGTCTACAACCTCAAGGGCCAGGCGGTCAGGGTTCTGTTTGACGGAGTTGCCAAATCGGGCAGCAATCTGGTCAGTTGGGACGGCAAAGATGATGCAGGAAAACCCGCTGCCAATGGTATTTATTATTACAGACTGGAATCCGGAGAATTCAGACAGACACGCAAGCTGTTGAAACTGAAGTAAGTCATTGAAATCAGGATAAGTTACGCAGTCCGGATGACAGAATATCTGTAGTAAAACAAGGGTGTGAGGAAAAAAATGACAAGAAAAGCGATACTGGTTATGGTGACACTGCTCTTGGGCATGGGCTATCTGACTGCCCAACCGTCCTTTGTGACCTTCAGGGAAATGGTGGATAAAGAATCCGTCAGCGCCACCTGCAATCTGGTACTGCAGGAAAATCCCAAATACACCATCGGCTTTGCCAAGACACCGGCCCAGGAACGCTGGCTGGTCCAGCTTTACAAAGACGGCGGGGACGGCAAGATCAGCCCTCTGGACAAGCAGGGCAGACCGACCGGGGACGACATCATGGTAACGGACAACACCCATTTCAATGTGTCGCAGGGCTTGTATTTTGCGGTTCCGCATGTCTGGATGCTTTCTGCCTACCGGTTTTTCGCACCGGGTGAGGAAGGCGAAGTCTGGCAGGGCGACAAGATCTATGTCCGGATATTCAATGGAGCCAGTGTGGACAAAGCGGATAAATATCTGGTGTCGCATACTTTATACACGATTCCGGCAGCCAATGACGTAACTTCATACGTTCCTGATTATGCCTGGGACGAGCGGGGCTGGATCACTTTCAGAGACAGGTAACTACAACTAAAATAGACAGTTTGAGTCCGTCGGGATGATGCATCTGATACAAGTCATCCTGACGGACTCGGTTTTTTGGGTGAAACGAAAAATAAATCCGGAATTAAATTGACAAAATCGGAAAGATAGTATCTGAGACTTAAAAGATGCCCTGCTTTTAAGCCAGAACTTTGTCAGACAATGGATTTGGGGGACGGGGCGTCGGATGGGAGCAGAATGGCAAGACTATTTGGTAAAGACTATCATGAGCACAGCAACACCTGGTATTTCAGCCAGGCGGTCATCCCTTTGCAGGAAGGGGATTTGCTGTATTGGAAAAGCCTGGACGAGAGCAACAGGTTCCGGTTCAGGTTCTTTCCGGAAAAGAACGTAAGTCATCAGTTCTGCAGGCACATAGACGTGGTTTATGACCCCGGGGAAGAAAAGATCGTCAGTCATAAGTGCTCTGACTGCCAGGACGAAGAAGCCTGCCGGCATTATCTGTCGCTGCTTTACTATGCCTACCGTTATCTTAAGACAGACATTCTGAAAGAAAACGTGATTGAGACCTACCGGGGCAATCTCTTGGTGGGCAATGAGATCTGGCAGCGAATCACACAGGAAGCGCAGATCGAAGTGGAGGGCATATACCATCCCGAGACGGACAAGATCCGCTTCTATTTCACTCAGTATCAGCCAATTGACATACGCCTGCTCTGCCTTGTCTGCGCCGGCAGATCAACGGAAGAGGAAAATCAGCAACTGGTTACAGAGATCACAGCCAATCTGAATGCGTTGAGCGAAGCTGAAATTCACTTTTTTTCCGCACTGAACAGTAAAAAAGCCTCTCAAAGCGCCAAAGGGCATTACATCTCGGTCAATAAGAAGGACTTCGCCTATCTGCTGCCTTTGATCAAGGAACTGAAAGGCAAATTCATTGTCAAAGAGACGCGTGAGGAACTGAAGTTCAACGAGCAGGAAATGGCTCTGGCACTGCGGATAGAGCATGCTTCAGGACAGAACTACATCCTCAAACCCGTGATTGTAGAGGAATTGAGTGCCTGGTTCACGGGACAGCCGGTCTGGCTGTTTTTCCGCAATGAGATCAGGACAGTGCGCCTGCCGTTCAAGCCAAAACTGGTCAATGCCCTGTTCAGAGGCCAGTTCGGGCTGCATAAGAATGACCTTGTCTATTTCCGGACAATAGTTTACAAACAACTGAACCACAACGGCATCTACCTCGATTTCGACGAAAAGATAGAATTGCCGCCCTTTTATGACAATCCGCCCTCGGTGCATTTCTTCATGCACGCCATGGAGGATGAAGTGCTGCTGGAAGGGACTCTGCGCTACGCTCCCGAGGTGGAGATCCCCATCTCGACAGTAAGGTTTCAGTCACCTCTGGTAAGTTATGAACTCAAGGGGATCAAAAGCTGGTTCTATATTCCACAGCAGGTGTTTGAACAGGTCAACGCCTTTCTGAAAAAGCTGCCCAATCCTGATTATGACAGGCTGGAACAGCATTCGCAGCTTGTCTTCAGAGGCGATGCCAACAAGGAGATCCTGAAAAAAGCAGTCTATGAGCTGTCTGAGGATAACTGGGACATCGAGATCGACGAGAACCTGAAACGCGAATTCATCTATAAAGTCCCTCTGCAGGCTGAAATAACCGCCCGCCTGGGTGATGAGATCAACTGGTTCAGCTATGAGGTCAGGTATCAGTATAAGGATTTTTCTTTCAGCCACGAGGAATTGCGCAAGTTCTTCAAAAGCAAACAGCAGTTCCTCAAGACTCAGGATGGCAGACTGGTTTTCCTGACCCAGAGAGAGGTCTTTGCCGAAGTGGAAAACCTGCTGAACAAGAGCGAACTGGAAAAGGACAGGATCTATCGCGCCAGAGTCAACATCCTGCCTTATTATTGGCGTCTGAGAGAGGAAAATCCTGCGCTGCAGCTTTATGGCGACGAATACCTGGAACAGATGTTCCGTGACCTGCTTACCCGGCATACAGACAAGGAAGAAGCGCTTCCCGCCTACCTGAACACAGTATTGCGCAGTTACCAGAAAGCAGGCTACCAGTGGCTCAAAATGCTGATGAGATACAGGCTGCACGGCATTCTGGCAGATGAAATGGGTCTGGGCAAAACGATCCAGGCCTTGTCAGTGCTGGCGGAAACCCCTGCGGACAGCGTTTCCCTGGTGATCTGCCCAAAAACTTTGCTCTACAACTGGGCTGCCGAGATCGAGAAATTCCACACCAATATCCCTTATCAAATCTACGAGGGTTCAAAAACGGAACGCGTCGCTTTGCTCAAGAATCCCAATGTTCGCCTGTTCATCATATCCTACACCCTGGTGCTGAATGACATTGCCGAACTGAGCAAGATGAACTTCAAATGGGTGGTCCTGGATGAAGCTCAGCACATCAAAAACGTGACAGCACAGCGAACCGGAGCCATCAAAAAGCTGAGGGCCGAATACCGGCTTGCCCTTTCCGGCACCCCCATCGAGAATAACATGACTGAGCTGTGGTCCATTCTGGATTTCCTGATGCCCGGTTACCTGGGTTCGCTGAATAAATTCAAGCAGGAATATGTATCCGAACTGCCCCAGCCTGAGCTAAGAGCCAGACTGAACCGTCTGGCAGCGCCTTTCGTCCTGCGCAGGATCAAGAAAGATGTGCTGTTTGAACTGCCTGACAAGCAGGAACAGGTGAGCTGGTGCAAACTCAATCCAGTGCAGGAAAAACTGTATCTGCAGATCTTGGAAGCGGTGAAGCAAAGCCTCTTCCCTTCCGAAGCCAAAGACCTTTCCCAACTCAATTACATCCACGTGCTCTCTGCCCTGACCAAGCTGCGCCAGGTCTGCAATCATCCCGCCCTGGTGAATTCAGACATGAAAACTGATCCGGAAGTTTCAGCCAAAACCGAGCAACTGATGGAACTGGTGGAAGAAGCTTTGGAGAGCGGACATAAGATACTGGTGTTCAGCCAGTTCGTGGAAATGCTGAAGCTCATCAGGCCCTACTTTGAAGAACGTGAGATCAGCTTTGCCTACATGGACGGCAAGACCAAAGACAGACAGAAACTGGTGGACAAATTCAACACCGACCCGAAGGTGAAGGTCTTCCTGATCAGTCTCAAGACAGGCGGGACGGGCCTCAATCTGACCTCCGCCGACACCGTGATCCTGGTTGACCCATGGTGGAATCCCATGATCGAAAATCAGGCCATCGACAGAACTCATCGCATCGGCCAAACCCGCAAGGTGCAGGTCTTCAGGCTGATCACCAAGGGCACCGTGGAAGAAAAGATCATCTCCCTGCAGCAGAACAAACTGGAGCTTTTCCAGAACGTGATCGACGAAGGACAATCCGCCATCAGGCTGATGGATGAACAGACCCTGAGAGACCTCTTTCTGTATAATGGCTGACAGACCTATGCAGAGACACTTTATAAAACAATGCAAGAGCAAAAGAGCATTTCTGAATGAGCTGTTTGTCTATCAATCAGACATTCCTGACAAGCCTGAACTGATCGAAGTAATAAAACCCGATACGCTTGTTCTGGAAAGGGTTGACGGCATCCCTTATCTGGATGCTGACAGCTTGACGGATACAATGATAAGCAAATTGGCGCAGACCGTCAGCCGGTTTCACAACATCACTCGCTTGGAAGAAAAGGTTTTGTGCCATTGGGACAATCAGCCGCGCAACATATTGTGGTATGATAAGAAACAGAGGTTTGTCCTGCTTGATTTTGAAGACATCAGGCTGGCTCCTCCCGAAGCAGATCTTACTCACCTGTTTCTGTTCTGGGCGGAAATGATGAGCCATGATATTTTTTCTACCTCAGTAAAGACCTTTATCAAAGCCTACCAAAAAACACGCCAACTGTCTGCTGCAATGTGGCATACAGAAGCACGCAAAGCCAGGCAGAGATTCGATTCCAGGCGCAGGCGCTATAACAAGCTGGAAAAAACCGAGAATCCGGACAGAAGAAAAAACAGGAGACTGATCATCGATCTGCAGTTGTCATAACTGCAGGTCATCTATTCAGACGAAAGTCTCAGCTTTTCTTTTTGAAGATAGCGTCTTTGATTTGCCTGACAGTGTCGCTGTTCAATTCCATCTGATGCTTGACATAAGCCAGCACCAGACTGAACAGGAAGGCCAGCACAGCAGCAATAATACAGATCATGGCCCTGCGGGGATGGGAGCGCATTCCTGCCAGGCGGGGCTGGTCAATAATCTCGATGGTGGGCATATCCCGCATCTCTTCAATGCGGGCAGCTTCAAACTGGGGATAGATGAATTCAAACACCTTTTTCTGGATCTCCAGATTGATCATCAGTTGAGTGTATTGCAGCGTCAGATCAGGCAATTTGTCGATGTCCATGATGTAGGAAGGCTTTACCTGACCTGAGCTTTTTTCCAAGTCTTTAATGCGGTCAGAGATGACTTTTTGCCTGAGTTTGAGGTCTCTAACCAGAGGTGATTCAGACTCAAAATTCTGCTTTGCCATTTCCAGTTCTAGATCCGCTATCATCTTTTGAGAAACCGCTTCCGAATACAGCGTGATGAGAGAACTCATCTGCGTCGTGACATCAATCGCCTTGTTTTTCTTTTGAAAATCCTTCAGTGCCTGCGCCAGAGAATCGATCTCACCCCTCACAGAATGAACCCTGGATTCGAGGAACTGCCTGTTCCTTTTTCCCTTGGTGAGTTTCAGTTCCCTGTTATAGTTATCCAGCCTGGACAGATAATAATCCGCCATGTCTTTGGAAAGCTGTTTGTCTTTGGTGGATATGGACAGGCTGATCAGTCCGTTTTCAGGATTCAGAACAGTGCCGAGGACTTCGCCTTTGAGCATTTCCAGAGCTATGTCCATCGCTTTCAAGCTGTCTGCTTCCCTGATCCTGAAATATTGAACCAGGTTGAATTTTCTGATCACATCCTCATTCATGGTCCTGCTGCGCAGAATGATCAAAGCGCCCTGCGCGTCTCCGGATGAGCCGCCCAGCAGAGATGACATTATGCCGCCCAGATCGCCTATATTGATGGTCATGCCGGCCGATGCGGCATCCGGCTTGAAAGTGGCTCTGGAGGTCCAGATCTGTGGCGTCAGTAAACTATATATTACGGCAGCAACTGATACGATCAGAGTTACTATAATGATGAGCTTTTTTTGCCGGGCAAAGATCAGCAGCAGATTGAAGATGTTGTTGCGGTTTTCCATGTTGGATCCTTCTTAAGATATCATGATTTCAGGTTTGGTGCTGACTGTCGTGCAGACTGAATGTATCAGCCCGAAATAGAACCAGACGCTGTAATACCCTCTCAGCGAGCTGGGAATGATGCTGAGCAGAATAAACATCAGCAGGGAAACAAAGTAGGCATCATACAGATCAAAGTCCTTTCCGGCGGATGATTGCCTGAGCTGCCATAACCTGAACAGCCACCTCAGGTAGATGAAGACCATCCCCAAAGCTATGATCAGCCCGAAGTTTGCCAGCAGTTCCATCCACCAGTTATGGGGATTGACCACCCAGGAGGTTCTATGGTATCTGCCCTTGTTCAGATAGGTTTCATAGCTGCCTGCGCCCACTCCGAAAAACCTGCTTTGGGCAGCCAGATTCAGGCTTTCCTGATTAAGCTGAGTGCGGATCTTACTGGAGGTCATCATGTATGATGAGCTCTCGTTGGCAAGACTGATCATCTGGCGGTAGAGGATCACTCTGGTCAAGTTTACCTCTTTGGGAAAGCCGATGCTGAAAACCGCCAGACTCAGCATGATGATAACCATTGATACTGTCTTTACAAATCCGCCAGCTCTGACAAAATAATAGACTCCGAGCAGCAGCATCACCGCCAGAGCCATTCTGGAGCTTTGCACAACGGCAACCACAAGCATGAACAAAAACAGCAGGAGCGCGACTGTCCTGCCAAATCTGGATGACGTTAGAATGGTCTTAACGGTCAGGAAGGGAGCCAGCAGCAGCATATAAACAGCGCTGTTGTTTTCATTGTAAAAAGCGCCGGTCGGAATCGGCAAAGGAATTCCATACAATCTTGAACTGGGCAGATGCATACTTGTAAAAATTTCCCAGACATTGATCAGACAGTATCCTGCAAAGATAAGCTGCAGCAGCAGCGGAGCAAATGAACGGTACTTTTGATTCCTGAAAAACTGGGACGCTGTAATGAAGACCAACAGGCTGAACAGGATCCCGCGGATGTAATAGTGGGCAGTTGCTGAATTTTTCACCCAAAGCAGACTGATAACGGCATAGAGCAGCCATCCGGTCAAAAACACATAGATCTCAGCCGTCCATTTATCCAGTTTCAGCTTTTTGTTGAGGGCAATGGCGCAAACCAGAACAATCAAAGGTACCGCAATGGCTGCAGCTTCGTTGACAGAATAGAAGACAGGAAAGAAAAACAGCAGTCCCATGAGCAGCATTGTGCCAAGTGCCAAGACTTTGAAAAAGGGAATAGTTACGCCTGCCGGCAGGTCAAACTGATTATGCATTATTACTCGGGGTTCTGATCCTTGGACGGAGATTCATGAAGCCTGCGAAGCAGTTTCAGTTCAGCCAGAACTTGTCTGAGAACGGCTTTTTGCTCATCAGAAACAAATTCGTCCAGAATTGCCAGCAGACAGGCAAGCAGGAGCGAAGCAAGAAAGAGCATAAAAATCAACAGGGCCCTGGCCGGATAGGCATGCAGGCCTGCCAGGCCAGGCCTGTCCATGATCTCCAGTTCAGGCATCTCTTTCAGTTCGGTCAGTCTGGCAGCTTCCAGCATCGGATAAATGTAGTCATAGACCTTGCTCATTACGTTGAGGTCGATCAGGATCCTGTTGTATTCAAGGTTCAGGTCGGGAAGCTGCTGCAGGTTCATTACATATTTGGGCAAAGAGCCATCGCTCTTTTTCTCAAAGTCTGTTATCTTCTGCTGCAGTAAAGCGCTTTTGGTTTCCAACTCAATGACCTTCGGACTGGATGCTGCAAACTGCTGTCTAGCAATTTCCAGATCGATGTCATTCGCAATCTTTTGTGACACGAGGCCTGAATACAGTTCCAACGCCTGTGTGGCCTGCTGATTAAGGTCAAAGGCCTTGCCCTTGTTCTCAAAAGTCTTTTTAAGGGTCAGCAGAGTATCGATCCTGGTCTTGACTTCCAGGGTGCGCTGCTCCAGAAACTCTCTGCTCAGTCTGCTCTTGACCTTTTTCTGGTATCTGACATAGTTTTCCAAAGACTGAATAACATAGTCGGCAATGTCTTTGGACAACTTTTTATCGCGGGTCAGCACAGACAGAAAGATTACGTTCGTTTGCTGCTCCAGGGAAGCTGTAAAAAGTTTATCATTATACTTTTTCAGGGCTTTGTCCATGGCTATCAGCGAATCCGGTTTCCTGATCCCGAAATAGCTGACCAGGTCAAACTTCCTGATGACATCTTCCCGGAAAGTGCGGCTGTCCATCACAGTCAAAAAATCCAGCGCCATCTCCATTTTTTGTGAAGCCAGCAGGGGCATGTTGCCAAAGCTGCTAAGCAGGTTTGAACTGAGCTGCAGGGACGATGTGTTATCAGCGATCGGAGAGATCAGCGCCCTGGATTCCCACTGCCGCGGAATTAGAAAAATGATGATAGTGACAATGACAACAGCCAGCAGAGTGAATCTGAACACAAATTTCCTGCGCTTGGCAATCGCCAGCAGCAGCTCAAAAAAGCTGATCTCCACAATTTCCCGGTTTGTTATCTGATGCATCAGAGAGCGTGTTCCCCCGCTTTAGATTTTAATATTGATCCAGGGCTTGAGCGCGTCCGGAACAGCGACCGTGCCATCCGACTGCTGATAGGTTTCCAGCAGCGCGATCATGGTGCGTGGCGTTGCCAGGCCTGATCCGTTCAGGGTGTGCACAAACCTGACCTTGCCTTCCGCATCCCTGAATCTGATCCCTGCCCGGCGCGCCTGAAAATCTTCAAAGTTACTGACGGATGAGACTTCCAGATAGCGTCCCGTGCCTGGTGCCCAGACCTCCAGGTCATAGGTCTTGGCACTGGCAAAACTGAGGTCGGCAGTGCAGAGCTCGATCACCCTGTAATGCAGTCCCAGAGCCTGCAGAATCGCTTCCGCATTGGCAACCATTTCTTCCAGAACCGCATAGGATTCATCCGGATGGACAAAGCGCACCATTTCCACTTTATTGAACTGATGCACCCTTTGCAGGCCCTTGGTTTCCTTGCCGTAGGAACCTGCCTCGCGTCTGAAGCAAGGCGTGTAACCGACATATTTCAAAGGCAGCCTGTTCAGGGGCAGGATCTCGTCGGAAAACAGATTTGTGATTGGCACTTCAGCGGTCGGGATCAGGAAATAGTCTTCCTCGTCGATGCGGTACATATCGTTTTCCAGCTTGGGCAACTGCCCCGTTCCGGTCATGGTTTTTCTGTTCACGATGAAAGGCACCGCCACTTCCTCATAGCCATGCTTCTGGATATGAAAAGAGAGCATGAAATTGATCAGAGCCCGTTCCAGAGCCGCTCCCGCACCTGTGTAAACCGGAAAGCCGCTGCCTGTGACCTTAGCGCCGCGCTGCATATCCAGCAAACCGTTTTGTGACGCCACTTCCAGATGGTCTTTGGGTGTGAAATCAAAGTCAGCTTTAGCGCCCCAGTCCCTGATAAAGCGGTTGAAGCTTTCATCTTTGCCGACCGGAACTGAGGGATGAGGGACATTGGGGATCCACAGCAGGATGGCTTCCAGTTCCTTTTCAGTATCGGAAAGATCGGAACTGAGCTGTTTGATCTGTTCTGCCACGCTGCTCATTTGATTGATAAGTTCGGAGGCATCTTCCTTATTGCGTTTCTTCTGCGCGATCTCCTGCGAAACCTGATTCTGCGCTGCCTTGAGCTGGTCAAAATCAAACTGCAGTTTGCGTCTTTTTTCATCCAGTGCCAAAAGCGCGTCTAGGTCCGCTTTTTCATTCTTGTTGCGGATCGCGGTGCGGACGAGTTCCACATTGGCCCTGATAAATCTGAGGTCTAACATAACTTTATTTCCTTGAATAATAATATCTGCCTTGTCTCATTGAGCTTAGTCGAAATGTCAGGCACGGCAGTATGTGTCCACTCTTCGACTAAGCTCAGAGTGACACAGTATTTATTTCTTTTTTACCACTTCCGTGGCGATATCGAGCATGGCGGTGAACTGCTCCAGTTTGAGAGATGCGCCGCCGATCAGCGCTCCGTCGATGTCGGGCTGCAGCATCAGCTCTTTGATGTTGTCCGGCTTGACACTGCCGCCATACAGGATCTGCAGATTTGCTGAGACTTTATTACCAAACTTATTCTGCAGCCAGGTGCGGATGAAAGCGTGTGCTTCCTGCGCTTGCTGTGGAGAAGCGACTTTTCCGGTGCCAATCGCCCAGACCGGCTCATAGGCAATGACGATCTCCTTGCCCGTGTAGAGACTGACGTCTGCCAGGCCGTCAGTTAGCTGTTTTTCCAGAACTTGGATGGTCTGTTCCGCTTCACGCTGTTCAAGTTTTTCACCGATGCAGAAGATCGGGGTAATGCCGTTTTTGAGCAGTTGCTTGAGTCTGCCGTTGACGCTTTCGTCCGTTTCCTGATGATACTGCCTGCGTTCGGAGTGGCCGATGATGCAATATGGCAGATGCAGTGAGGCCAGCATGGTGGCGGAAACCTCACCTGTGAAAGCTCCGTCCTCATTGAGACTGACATCCTGAGCGGCAACCTTGACCACGGTGCCTTTGAGCAGATCGGAAGCCACCAGCAAAAAGGGATACGCCGGCGCGATTACGATCTCAACCCTGGGCTCAGTATGCTTGTCTGCATAAGCTTTCAGGCCCTGTGTGAAAGCGAGCGTTTCAAACAGGTCCTTGTTCATTTTCCAGTTGCCTGCGATCATCAGGTTGCGCATCATAACTCCCTTATTTACATTTCTTTTCCTTATATTCAGAATGTTTGAATAAGTCAAGGGATTTGTCACTCTGAAGTGACAGCTGCGCTGAACAGCCGTTTCAAATTCTGATCATCCGAACTTGATCAGGAGCGCAGTTTCCCTCTGATTTTGGGAAACATAGATTGGCTGCAAGTTCTTAATCCACGCAGGGTCCTCCCGGGCTGAGCCTGCGTGGACCCCGCGTGGACCCCGCGTGGTCTGTATGGGTGATGACACAATTGTTCCTATATATTATAACTTTCAATGAGATACGGATATTGATAAATCAGATTTGCTTGTTTGTTTCATGAAATATGATAAACATATCGGGATAACTGCCAAGTGATGAGACGGTAAGTGAAAAAACAGGTCTGTCTGGATCAGAAAGTTCCAGTAATACACTTTGCAAAAGAGAAAGCGCTGCAGTAAGACAGCGCTTTCAGCAAGATTAGTTATGGGTCAGAAACGGTTTATCTCAGCAGCATCAGTTTGCGGGTGGAGGCATAGCTGCCGCAGGTCATGCGCAGGAAATAAACGCCGCCGGCCACTGCTTTTCCGGCTTGGTCAGTTCCGTTCCAGTCAAGGGTGTGGCTGCCTGCTTTGGCTCTGCCTTCGGCCAGGGTTCTGACCTTGCGGCCTTTGAGGTCATAGATCTCCAGCAGCAGGGGCGCTTCATCCTTGACGTGATAAGTGATTTTCGTCCTCTGCCTAAAAGGATTGGGGTAGTTTCCAAGCAGGGCTGTCACCGTCACGGGAATTGCATCAGGCGGATTGGCGGTCACGTCAACAGTGGCAAAGACAGGGTCGCAGGGAGGTGATTCACCGAGGGTGTAAAGCGCTGTCACATAGTAGATAAAGGTGCCGTTCGGCAGACCGGAATCGATGCAGGTGGTGGTGCCGGGGTCATTGATAGTATATAATGGCACTCCGTCCCGGTAGACCTTGTAACCCGTGAGAGGACGGCCCGGAGCGTTCCAGCTCAGGAACACACTGTCCTGGCTCACCGTGTGCTGCAGATTGGTGACCGGCAGCAGGGCTTCTCCCGCCGCTGCAGTAACGGTGTTGGAGGGATCGGAAACACCGGTCGGATCAGTATAAACAGCCACAACATAATAGGTGTACTGAACCTGATTGATGACATTGGTGTCAATATACATGGTGGCTGTCAACAGGTTATGGCTGACAGAGGTTCCGTCCTTATACAATCTGTATCCGGAGAAATTGGTCAGCAGAGGTGACGGCGCCGTCCAGTTCAGTATTATGCTGTCCAGGGTGGTTGTGGCGGTCAGATTGGTAGGCGGATAAAAGACAATTACGACCACTGCCTGAACCGGTCCTGCGGCAATGGATTCACCTGTTGTGTAGGTGGCAGAAACCGTGTAGGCATAGGTGCCCGGAGTCAAGTTTTGATCTGTGTAGGTATTGGTACCAGGGTCAGTTATGGTAGCAATCAAATTACCATTCCTGCTTACCTTAAATCCGGTCAGATCGCGAAACGGCAGGGCGGCAACCGGTGAAGTCCATTGCAACGAAACGTCGTCTGCTAAAACAGTTGCAGTCAGGTCAGTGGGAGGATTCAAAGCTTCTGCCTGCACAATGTTCGAGGATGCGGATTCACCTGTCGGATCGGTATAAAGAGCAGTTACGTGATAACTGTAGGTCGTTCCCACAAGGACAGTGTTATCCTGAAAAGTCAAAGCTGTAATGGGAGTAGTGGTGATCAAAACATCGTCCCGAAAGACTTTGTAGCCAACCGGATTTGCTTCAGCGGGGGCCTGCCAGGTCAGGCTGATAAAATTGATCCCTCCCAAAGCCTGCAGATTCTGGGGCGGGTTGAAAACGGGTACGAATTCCTCGATCGTGATATCGTCAATAAACAGGTAATACATGTTGGGATTGCTGTATCCATGCCATCCCACGTAATAGATGCCGTTGGTGGGCGGCGTCATAAAAACCTGTGCCAAAACGTAGGCAGTATTGGTGATGTTTTCATTCACAAAGATCTGGGTGGTGAGAGCGGCGGGATTGTTGGCAGTGCCATATTTTACTTCCAGCTTTTCCGGGGATGAGGTGTTTTGGGCCTTGTATTGAAACTTCACGCGGTAGTTGGTGCCACCGGTCAGTTGCAGGGGCGGAGAGATTGCCCAATCGTTCATGGCTATGGCGGATGATGAATTAAAGCTGCAGCGCAGCGCATTGGGAGCGGAATAAGCACCTGAACTGACCGTTACCCAGGTGAAGGCATCACTGTTGGCATTGACAATCGTCCAGGATGGCGGGACTGCAGGGGCAGTGACGGAATCCCAGTTCTGATTATAGGGAAAGACCGTTACCAAGGGATCAGGCATGGCAGTGAAAGACCAGACTGGACAGTCAACAGCATCGCCAAAGTCATTGTAAGGAACTATTTTCCAGTAATAGACAGTACTGTAGGTAAAATCATTGTCCGGATTGTATGTCGTGGCAGTCTGGATGGTGCCATTGGCGATATTGGTAGGTGGGTTATCCGTTCCCAGAAAGACTTTGTACCCGGTTGGCGCACCGCCTCCGGTCAGCCAGACCAGATTGGCTGTCAACGCCACATTGGCGGCGCCGTTGACTGGAGATACGATCTGGGCAGGATTGGGTGGCGTTCCCGCTGAAGGCGGTGTCCAGGAAAAGATCAAACCGTTCGGAGGAATGACCACATCATTCATCCTGCAGGTGGCAGTATTGACTGTTCCCGTGGTGGTGGCAGTCCAGTCCGTAGTGGTGGTCCGGTTGAAGAAATCCGTATTGTCATTGCCTCTCAGCCCGCATTGCACAGTGGCTGCGGTGGTTACATTGGCGGCAAAGAACTGGCCGTAATTGAAGGTGATCAGATTGGAAGTCTCATGCAGTTTGATCTGAAAATTCAGGGTGTCATTGGTGGCAGCGGTGGGAACGCGCTTATAGTTATACCACTGCACCGTAAAGATGCGGTTGGGGGCGGTTCCGGTCAGGTGTGTGGTCAGGGAGCCGTTGTCTCTGGATTTGATGTCCCGGTTGAGTGGAACGATCACATTGTTGGAAGTGCCGGTGCTGATGGCAGTGTTGGAGGATGCAACAGTTGGACCCATTGCAATGAACCCGTTGGCAGCAAGGCTGAT
Source organism: uncultured Candidatus Cloacimonadota bacterium (assembly GCA_964634035.1). Classification (GTDB taxonomy): domain Bacteria; phylum Cloacimonadota; class Cloacimonadia; order Cloacimonadales; family Cloacimonadaceae; genus UBA5614. The sequence continues at coordinate 34,262 of CAZWJK010000007.1, forward strand.
CTCCGTGTAGGTAACAGTATTGAACGTGAAGTCAAATCCGATGGGAACGGCATTAAACACTTCATTGTCGTTGGCGGAAGTGCCGTGCACCGTACCGCCTGTCAGTTGGTTGTAAGTTGCAATTGAACTGGAAAAAGTATAGTCCGTAACTGAGCAGAAACTAATGGATGCTCCAAGCAGCAGGACAACTATGATGAGTAGTCTAAGATAACTTGCATTCATAAAAATTCTCCTTCCCGCAGACAAATCGGTTGTTTATTTTCTGTTGCTGAATGTAAAACAGCAAATATTGAATCTGAATTTCATAGTTTTCTATCTGATATGAATGTCAAGCAAAAATCGGCTGCATGCAGCAAAGTCAATTGTGATTACAGGTTTACGAAGAATAAAAGAACAGGACGCCGCAAATTAAACGGCGTCCTGCTATCAGGTTAAACGGTTTGTCGATCAGGTTATTTCATCAGGATCATTTTCTTGGTGGAGGTGTATTTGCCAGAGCTCATTCTGTAGAAATACACGCCGCTGCCAACAGATCTGCCATGGTCATCATCACCGCGCCAGACAATCTGATGATTACCGGCTTTGGCCTGTTCATTGACCAGGGTTTTGACTTTCTGACCCTTCATGTTATAGATATCGATGGTAACCAGTCCTTCAGTATTGACGCTGTAGGAGATCGTGGTTTCGGGATTGAACGGATTTGGATAATTGCCTCTCAGAGCTGTTTCCACCACGGGAATGACTTCATCCTGTCCGCCCACGCCATTGGTGCCCTGCAGTTTGAAATCATCAACGCAAAAGATGAAGGCATCGTTGGATTCACATTTGATGCCGACTCTTCCATACTGAGTATTATAAGAGCTGGGGATCTGGAAGGTAAACTGCGTCCATTCCACCGGAGCTTCCACATATGTGGTTCCGGAAATGGTGGTAAAGGTGGCGGGAAGCGCTGCAGCATTGATGGAAACACCGACTTTGAAGCGTTCCAGTCCATATTCGGCTGTATAGGACTTGGCCCAGAATGAGACCTGATTGTCAGCCGTGCCGAACCTGACTCTGGGAGAGATCAGCCAATCGTTATTGGGAGGCGTGGTTGCGGCAAAACTGGCAGCCATTTTCTGACCGCCGTGAGCAGCCAGATCGGTCATCGGAGGAGTGGTGGCACTTGGATTGAGAATGATGTATGCCATCGGGCTGTATTCGTTTTCAAAGTCCAGTTCACTGAATCCATAGGTATCACTGCCATCCACGTCGGTCAGCATCCAGCTTCCAAAGGTCAGGGCAAAGTCATCATAGGTCTCGAATCCTTCATCAAAGAAGGTCGGGATGATCGGCACAAAGACTGTGGCAAAGACAGGATCGCAGGGTGCGGACTCACCGGTGGAATAAACAGCGGTGACTTCATAGATGTAGGTTCCGTTGGGCAGACCAGTATCGGTATAGTTGGAAACCGTTACATCAGTGATCGTGGCAATAACTTCGCCGTCGCGATAGACTTTGTAGCCGGTCAGGGGACGGTCGTTTCTGGATGAATTTTCCGGAACATAATTGGGATTCACGAGCGCGCTGAATTGCTGTCCGGAGGTTGTGTTGGTCAGCTCGGGAAGGATCGTTTCAGGAATGTGCACCAGAGGGGATTCCTTGCCGACATAGTTCACCACAAAGGCCTGTATGTTCCAGTTGTAATCAAGAGTAGCACCTAACTGTGTCAGAATTGTCCAGGCATTATCGTAATAGATCACATTGCCTTTGTAGGGAATGGATGGCCCGTCATCGCAGCCTGCGGGATAGCCGGCCTGGGTATTGACGTTGTAACCAACCCAAAGTTCTCCCGTGGAGGGGATCTGGATCGGTGTGGGCAGCATGACCTCGTTCCAGGCAGTTATTGTAGGTGTTGCCACAGGAACGGTGACAGCCAGAGTGCCGGGATTGGTGGGTGAGGTTCCACCCGTCCAGACTTTAATCGTGTAAACGCAATTTGCTTCATTGGGATAGAAACGCACCTTGGTCAGATATCTGTCTGTGATGCCGGACAGTTCTGTCTGGGTAAAGCGGGCTGCCACGTCAAAGTTGGCGGCTGCATTGGTGCCGATTCCGGCATAGTTGGTACCATCATCATAGTGGATCCAATCCTGCAGGATAGGTCCTCCGGGCGGAGTCCAGGTCAGGGACACGTTGTTCTGTGCCACGGTATACTGCAGATTGGTTACAGGTCTGAGCAGTTCGCCCGATACTGTGTTGGAAGGTACTGATTCACCTGTTGGATTGGTATAGAGCGCTGTAACGTAATAGGTCCGCAGTCCTGCGGCAGCAGAATCGTCTGTATAGGACAGGCCGGTGATCGGGGTTGTATTGATCTGGACATCGTTTCTGTAGACATTGTAGCCGACCGGGGTTGCTCCGGTGGGTGCCTGCCAGAGCAGCATCACGTTTGTCGCACCGAAAACTCCCGTCAGGTTGGTGGGCGGATCGAAGACCGGCACCAGTTCGTTAATCGTGATGTCATCGATGAACAGGTAATACATATTGGCAGCACTGAAGCCGTGGAATCCCACGTAATAAATGCCGGTGGTGGTTGGATTGATATACGCTTCGCCCATCACATAAGCTGTATTGGTGATGTTGTTATTGACGAAGACCTGGGTGGTCATGGCAGCCACTGTATTGGCGGTGCCGTATTTGACTTCCAGTTTTTCCGGCAAGGTGGCGCTTTGGGCTTTGTAATAGAACTGAAGCCGGTAAAAAGTCCCTTCCGTCATTTGCAGGGGAGGTGAAATTGCCCAGTCGTCCATGGCCACGGCAGTCGATGAATTGTAGCTGCAGCGCAGGGCATTGGGAGCGGAATTGGCACCGGAAGCAACCGTCACCCAGGTGAAGTTATCGGCATTGGCATTGATGATGGTCCAGGATGGCGGCACTGTCGGAGGCGTGGCGGTGTCCCAGTTCTGCGTGTAGGGATAAACCGTAACGGTCGGGTCTGCCATTGAAGTGAACGACCAGACCGGACAATCCACAGCATCGCCAAAATCGTTGGTGGGAACTATTTTCCAGTAATAAACCGTGCTGTAGGCAAAGTCGTTAACAGGATTGTAGTTGGTTGCTATCTGTAGGGTGCCGTTGGCAATATTGGTGGGCGGATTATCCGTTCCGAAATAGACCCTGTAGCCGGTGGGAGCGCCGCCGCCTGATAGCCAGACCAGATTGGCGGCAATGGACACGTTGGTCGCGCCATTAGCCGGCGATACGATCTGAGCCGGATTGGGCGGATTTCCGATCTGAGGTGGTGTCCAGATGAATGCGAGTCCGTTGGGCGGAACGATTATATCATTCATTCTGCAGGTGGAGTTATTGGCTGTGCCGGGAGTGGTGGCAGTCCAGTCTGTGGTGGTGGTGCGGTTGATGTATTCAGTGTTGTCCGCACCTCTCAGGCCCACCTGAACTGTGGCTGCAGTGGTTACGTTGGCAGCAAAGAAATGTCCGTAATGATAAGAAATTACATTAGTGGTTTCATGCATTTGGATCTGAAAATTTAAGGTGTCATTAGCTGCTGCTGTGGGATAACGGCGATAGCTTTTCCACTGGATGGTGAACACGCGGTTGGGTGCCGTGCCGGACAGCAGGCTGGAAAGCTCGCCATTGTCGCGGGAACGGATATCCCTGTTCAGCACAGCAATCACGTTATTGGAAGTGCCGGTGCTGATGGCAGTGTTTGAGGAAACAACAGTCGGACCCATAGCGATGAATCCGTTGGTTGCGATGCTCAGATTGGTATAGACTGTTCCGTTGAAGTTGAAATCAAAACCGATGGTGATGTCGTTGAATACCTCATTGTCATTGGCGGAAGTGCCGTGCACTGTCCCGCCCGTGATCTCGGTGTAAGTGCCAAGATTCTGTGTGAAACTGTAATCGGTGATCACAGCCCAGCTCAGTGACGCTGACACCAGTAAAACCAGGATTAACAGCAATTGCGTAATACTTTTGCTCATAATTTCTCCTTTATTCCTGTATTTATTCTGTATTTATCTAACCTATCTGCCCTTGCTGGACATAGTCTTTACTAACAGGCGGAAGCTGCCCTTCAGATAATGAAATTCACTCCTATTCCTCAGTTTACCTATTTTTGTTGAGGTTATCGCTTGTCAAGGAAAACATTGGCCGCGCTAACTTAGTTGCTTGCTTTCAGTTTTACCACTTTTTTTGTTGACTGGATTTTGGCATTGAGACCACACTCACTGACAAAACAACAGTTTAATTGACAGAAACATCGCCCTCGCTGCATTAGTCACACAGGGTTTGCTCTTGCTGACCACCTGCCTGCCTCTTGTGCCCACCCGGAGGAGCGGAGCGGGAAGTCGTCCTGCTATAACTTTGCAAGCTGTATGGTAAAGAGCATGACCTGCCGCAAAACAAGATAATGAAATAAACGGATAAAGAAGTGAGAACTCATGAGATTTGCTGAACACATGCCAATCGCCCTGCTCTGCCTTGCTTTCGCTTTGATCACACTACTGCTCCCGGCTCAGATCATCTCTCCCGCTGAACAACACCAACTGGTGGAAATGCTGAATACGGCAGGTTTCGACTCTACCGACGTGAATTTCCTGAAGGATTGGGACCCCACCACCAAGTTCAAGCTCTCCTGCCAGGTGGAAGCGCTGAATAATCCGTGGAAATTTATTGAATTACTGGATAAATTGAAACAGACTTGCAGCACTTATCAAGACGCGGTGGCAGATTCTGCCAGAAGGCAGGGAAAAGTCTATCCATTTTTACTGCCGGATTTTGCCCGCTACCTGGATGTCAGATTTC
>CAZWJK010000008.1:0-34342 GCA_964634035.1 uncultured Candidatus Cloacimonadota bacterium
TTTGTTTCAATATTCTATCTGAATATCAGCATAAAACCGATCGCTGAGATAAAAATCTTGACATATATCAGTTCATTCCGAATAATATGTGCGGCTGTTATATTTCTTAAGCATATAAAGTTATCGAGTTTCGGACAGATTGAATTTAACTAACTAATCAACCCAAATTACCCCATCAACACAGGAGTCTTTATGAAACATAAATATCAGAAAATCGAATTCTACCACCCGGGAAACGTTGATCAGATCGAGCAACTGCACAAGTTCCCGCGTTCCTTTCTGAAGGATATGAAACGTGTGATGCAGGTTTTTCCTTTCCGCACAAACAATTACGTGATCAACGAACTCATAGACTGGGATATGGGAATGGATGATCCCATGTTCAGACTGAATTTTCCGCATCCTGAGATGATGCTGCCCAAGCACCACAGGATGCTTTCGGCCGTAAAAAATGCAGATCCGGAAACAAAAATGAACACTGTTAACGCCATCCGGATGAGTCTGAATCCGCATCCCGCCGGGCAAAAGGATAATGTGCCCACCCTGGGAAACGAAAAGGTCAAAGGCATACAGCACAAATATGCCGAAACGGTTCTGGTCTTTCCCTCTGAAGGACAGACCTGTCACACCTATTGCACCTTCTGTTTCCGCTGGCCACAGTTCATTGGGATCAATGACCTGAAATTCGCCACCGATGAATCCAAAACCTTTCAGCAATACATCAAACAGCACACGGAGATCACAGACATTTTGCTGACGGGCGGAGATCCCATGGTGATGAGTGCGGACCTGCTCAGACTGTACATAGAACCGTTTTTAAGTACGGAATTTGAGCATATCAAAGCTATTCGGATCGGTTCCAAGTCATTGGCATACTGGCCTTTCCGCTATACCACAGATCCCGATGCAAAACAGGTTCTGGATCTGTTTGAGCAAGTTGTGAGATCAGGCAAACACCTTGCCTTTCAGGCACACTTCAGTCATCCTGCAGAATTAAAGACACCTCATGTTAAAAAAGCCATAAAGAACATCAGGTCCACGGGAGCCGTGATCCGCTGTCAGTCGCCGGTTCTGAATCACATCAACAACAGCGCTGAGACCTGGCATGAGATGCTTAACCTCGAATATAATCTGGGACTGGTTCCCTACTATATGTTCGTGGCACGCAACACCGGCGCTCACCACTATTTTGCTGTTCCCCTGGCCCAGGCTTACTATATCTACAGTGATGTGATCCGCAAGGTTTCGGGGCTGTGTAAAACGATGCGGGGCCCATCCATATCCACCCGGCAGGGCAAAGTCAAGATAGACGGAGTTACCAGAATATCAGGAAAAAAGGTGTTTGTGCTATCCTATCTTGAATCGCAGCAGGTGGAATGGGTCAACCGCCCATTCTTTGCCAAGTTCTGTGAGAATGCCACCTGGCTGGATGAATTGCAACCCGCCTTTGATGAGCATAACTTCTATTTCATTCCCAAACCGGTTCAGATCAAAACCAGACTGCGCAGGAAGAAACAGTCTCAAACATCCTGACAGGAGATTCTGCAATACAAATCAATAAGCAAGTTTGGCAAGATGTCAGTTTTCCTTTTTCCTTGACACAAAGCACTGTTTTCAGAGGTGGTTATTGTGGTTTATAGTAGTAAGTAACAAGGAAAAGGGTAATATAGACATGGCTAAACAAAAAGCAAGAACCGAGAACTATGCCAACCTGACCAAGACACCGCTGCCAAAAAAATTCCACCGGAAAAAACCGGTGGTGCAGGACTGGGTGGAAGCCATCCTGTTCGCTTTCGTGGTGGCAATGATCATCCGCAATTATACATTTCAGAATTTCAAGATCCCTTCCTCCTCAATGGAAAAAACACTGCTGATCGGCGATTATCTGGTTGCCAACAAAGTAAAGTACTACTTCACAGACCCCAAGCGCGACGACATCGTCACTTTCCGCTATCCGAAAATCGAACAGGGCACTCCTGAAGGCAATCCGGAGCAGTTCATTAAGATCTTTCCCCCCATCTATATCAACAAGGAATTCTCTTTCAAGAAAGACCCGATGACCTTTTTGCACGTGACCTATTATGCGCGCAAGAACATCGTCAAGCGCGTCATCGGAATGCCGGGCGACACGCTTGAAGTCAGGGACAAAGAGGTTTATCTCAACGGCGAACTCTATAAACAGGGCTATGAATGCTATGGCGAACCCTATCCCTATGACCGGCCGCAGCAGATCATAGAGCGCACCTTCCCCCAGGGGATGTGGATGCCGGGAATGCAATACTGGAAAGACATCCCCGGATCGCAAAACTGGAACCGTGACTGGTTCGGGCCGGTGGTTGTTCCCCAAGGCAAGTACTTTGTTATGGGCGACAATCGTGACGTGAGTGAAGACAGCCGCTATTGGGGATTCCTGGACAGAAAAGACATCACTGGCACGCCCTGGGCAATCTTCTATTCCTACGGCATTGAATACAATCAGATCTTTGACCGCCCGCACGCTCGCTGGAACAGGGTGTTCAGGAAAATCAGATAGTCTTTACCACAAAGGCACAAAGACACAAAGAAACGCAAAGATATTAGTCATAAGTGACTTGAAGTTATATATGAAATTTATTAATCAAACAAATTCCGGATTCAACCACAAGGTTGATTATAAAGAGGCAAATTCGAAAATCACTTTGCGGCTCTTTGTGTCTTTGTGTCTTTGTGGTGGAAAATTACAGTGAAAACAGGCGTATACTTACATGTCCCTTTTTGCCTGAGCAAGTGCGGATACTGCAATTTCTACTCGGTGCCCTATTCCGTGGCGGCATTGAACAGCTACGTCGAGACATTGATCAGGGAGATTGAGTGCTTTAGGCAAGCTTATGATTTTGAGGCAGATTCGGTTTACTTTGGCGGCGGCACCCCCTCTCTGTTGAAAGCAGAACAGATCAATGCCCTCACCAATCTGCTCAATATTCTTCCAGATGCAGAAATTACACTGGAGGCCAATCCCATTCAGATCACCGGGGACTGGATCAAAGCCCTGAACAAGACAAAAGTTAACCGGCTCAGCCTGGGAGTGCAGTCCCTGCATAATGACCATCTAGCAGCCTTGGGCAGAAGGCACTCAGCAGAATCCATCCCTGACCGGATCAGGCTCTGCAGGGAGAATGGCTATGACAACATCTCTCTTGATCTGATGTATGGTTTGCCCAGCTTTAGTGAATACAATCTTGAAGATGATCTGGAAAAGTATCTGAAGCTCTCTCCTGAACACATTTCCACTTATCTGCTCAGCATCGAGGATAATGTGCCCTTCCGTCACTGGAAAGAACTTCTCCCGGATGACAATTACGCTGAGAGACAATATCAGACGATCTGCGACACTTTGTCAGAAGCAGGTTTTGAGCATTATGAGATCTCCAATTTTGCCCTGCCCGGCAGACAAAGCAGACATAATCTGCGCTACTGGCTGGACGAAGATTATATCGGCCTGGGCGCCAGCGCATCAGGTTTCATACAACAGCAGAGATACACCAAACCGGACGACATCGAGATCTGGCAATATGCTGTCGAAAGAAAAGACATCCTCTATCAAAAGGACCCTGAAACCAAACACCAGCAGAAAGCCAATTTCATCATCATGCAACTGCGCCTGGTCAGGGGATTGGACCTCAAAGCCTATCAGCAGAGATTCGGAACGGATTTCATATCTGATTACAATGAAACAGTTGAACGCTTTGTCGGCTCCGGACATCTGGAAATGACAAACGGGTTTATCCGGTTAACACCTAATGCCTGGTTCGTATCCAACACTATCCTGAGAGAATTCGTCTGAGGTTAGGGTGACAGAAGCAATTAGAAAGCAACTGGCAAAAGCTATACGCGGAACGGAATTTGACGGCAAAACTTATTTCGCAGGTGGCTGCGTCCGTGATCAAATCTTAGGCAGAGAGACCAATGACATCGACATCACAGTCGAGCTTCCCGATGGCGGGATTCGGTTGGCGAAACTTCTGCACAATCAGAAAATATCATCCAAACCCATTGTTTACAAGCAGTTCGGAACGGCCCTGGTGCAGATCGGAAAGCACAAGGTCGAGCTCGTGATGACGCGCAGGGAAAGCTATCGCAGCCGCTCACGCAAACCGGACGTGGAGTACGGTTCTTTGCTGGAAGATGTATTGCGCAGGGATTTCACGATAAATTCTTTACTGCAGAGAATTTCGGACGGGCAGATCATTGACTTGAGCGGAAAAGGGATGTCCGATCTGAACAAAAGACTGATCAGAGCCACATCAAGGCCTGAGATCATCTTTCATGAAGATCCTCTCAGACTGCTAAGGGCAGTGCGCTTCGCCGTCGAACTGGGCTTTGAGATCGAGTCAGAAACCTTGACTTTCATAAAAAAACACGCGACTGAGTTGCAACACATCTCCAAAGAGAGAATCACAGACGAATTCATCAGAATAATGCGGCAACCGGAATTCCTGAAAGGAATAAACCTGTTAAGCAGAACCAATCTGATGCAAAACGTCCTACCAGGTCTGTGGATTTCTGCCAAATGCAAATTGCCGGAAGGAAAACAGAGAACCAAGCAATCCATCCAGATAAAGAAAGCTCTCACCAGACTCAGTCTGAATGGCAGAATTGCTCTGCTGTTATACTCATCCCGTCAGCCAGAGACTCATCTGAAACTGCTTAAGCTGGCACAGACAGAAAAGAAGCAGATCATAAAATTGATCGCATTCTGCAGACAGGTGCGCGGAAGTGTGTCCAAAAACAGAATGCGCTGTTCCGCCTGGTTTCTGAAAACCGCTTATGAATTAGACGACCTGGTGGATGAATTTATCAGGTTGTATCCTCTGGTGGGTGTGTTTCACAGCAGAAATCAAACGTTTCAGTATGATATTGAAATCAGCCGCCGGATCAGGATCAGTGAGTTCAAACTGGCGGGAAGCAGATTTAACTTGACAGGAGACGACCTAATCCGGACTTTTTGCATCAAAGGAGCAGAAATCGGTGTCATGCTAGACTGCGCAAGGGAATACTGGTTCAAACATCCCCAGGCAGGCAAAGCAAAGCTGCTCAATTATCTAAATCAAAAAATTGTTTATAATAAAGAGAGATAAATGTCAAAAAAGCTGATCCTGAGTATCATCATAACCATACTTGCCATAGCTTTGTCAGCGGAGATCCTGATCCCGATGGACCTTTCGCAGACCAATCACCTGAAGGCCTATGGAGTGGCGTTCTATGCGCTGGAACAGCAGATACCGGTGAAGTGGCTTCTGAACTACAGGGGCGGATCTTTTCTGATGGAAGATGCCGTAGCTTTGATCAATGTCTGCAATATCAGAGGCGTCCGCTATGAAAATGTCAGTTCAGCTTCCGTGGGATCCATACTACTGGAGATTCAATCCGCCAATATGGAAGTGGTGGTTTTGGAAAAGGAGCCTGCCATAGCAGTGTATATTCCTCCCAATGCCCTGCCCTGGGACGATGCTGTCACTCTGGCTCTGGAATATGCAGAGATCAAGTATGACAGGGTTTGGGATGAAGAGGTTTTAAACGGCAAACTGAATGATTATGACTGGCTGCATCTGCATCATGAGGATTTCACTGGTCAGTATGGCAAGTTTTACGGTTCCTACCGCAACACAACCTGGTATCAGAATGACGTGCGCATCAATGAAGCAATGGCTGCCAAGCTTGGTTATGACAAGGTCTGGCAGTTGAAGCATGCCGTTGCAGACAAGATCAGAGAATATGTCACCGGAGGAGGATTCCTGTTTGCCATGTGTGCTGCCATAGATACGATAGACATCGCTCTGGCTGCCAAAGGAGTGGACATTTGCGAATCTGTCTTTGACGGGGATGGAGTTGATCCCAATTATCAGAGCAAACTGGATTTCAGCAGAACTTTCGCCTTTGAAAATTTCACCCTGCGCACAAATCCCTATGAGTATGAGTTTTCCGATTTGGATGCCAGCGATTATGTCCGCCTGAAAGGAGCTGAGGCGGATTACTTCCAGCTCTTTGATTTCTCTGCTAAATATGATCCGGTGCCAACCATGCTGACCCAATGCCACACCAATGTGATCAACGGCTTTCTGGGACAGACCACTTCCATCTTCAAGGATAAGATCAAGAAGAGTGTAATTATTCTGGCTGAAGCCCCCGGACAAAACGACGCCAAGTACATGCACGGAAATCTGGGTAAAGGAACTTTCACCTTTTACGGCGGGCACGATCCCGAGGATTATCAGCACAGGATCGGCGACCCGGAAACCATTCTTGACCTGCATAGGACATCCCCGGGCTACAGACTGATCCTCAATAATGTCCTGTTCCCTGCTGCAGAAAAGAAACAACTTAAAACATAAGCGGTATTATGACAGATTTTTACAAAGACCAACGCAAAGTCGAGCTCAGAGTCGGGATCATTGCAGTGGTTTCACTGCTAGTTCTGATTGTTGGTTATGCCTGGCTGCGCAACACTTTGCAGCTCAGGACTATGACCACTCTCAGGATCAGGTTCGAAAATGCTCAGGGCATTGAAGTGGGAGACAAGATCACTGTCAATGGTATGGAGACAGGACGCATCACCAAAGTGACTCAGCTTGAGGACGGAGTCCTGATTACAGGCCAGATCAAACTGAAGCATCCCATCCGTCATGGCGCCAGATACATAATCCAGGACAGCAACCTGATGGGCGGCAAGCAATTGGATATAATCAATTCAGCTCAAGGCAACCCCATTGACATCAGTCAGATCCAACGGGGAGAAACTTCCTACGGCATGACGGCGCTGATGTCCACTGCAGCCCTGACCATGCTTCAGATCAATGATCTGCTGACTGACCTGAAAGAGCCGGAAGGGTTTTTCTCGCAGGTCAAACACACCTTTGAAGAAACTCAGGAGACCTTTGAAAAAGTCAACGCCGCCATTGATGACAGCAAGGATAACCTGAATAAGGCTTTGGCAGATATATCCACTTCCACGGGACACTTGAATGAACTCATCACCAGCAACAAATCAGGCATCGACAAAGCCATCAAACTGACTCCGGAGGTTCTTCAAAAGACGCAAGCTGCTCTCGATAGCCTGAGCATTGCCGGTTCCACTCTGCAGAAAGTGCTGAAGGACATGTCCGAAGGGAAAGGCACTTTTTCACAGTTAATCAAGGATGACGAACTCTATCAGAATCTGATCAGATCATCCGCCAAACTGGATTCTCTGCTGATCGACATCAAACGCAATCCCAGGCGCTATTTCAGGGTGACCGTATTCTGATATGAAACGGTTCTTTGCCATCACTGGCCTGTTGATTCTGCTGCTTACTGCAGTCAACCTGAATGCCTACTATTATGGCCAGAACAAGGTCAACGCCACCCATACGCGCTGGTCACAGATAGAAACCATGCATTTTAGTATCTATTTTCCTGCCGGCAATGACAATTTTGGCAGGCTAGCAGCCCTGATGGCAGAAGAGACATACTATTACCTGAAAGACGATTTCCAGTTCCCTGCCATGAGCAGAATTCCAATCATTTTCTACGGCTCACAGCTCGAATTTCAGACCACGAATATCATCTATCCGCTCTTGCCGGAAGGGGTCAGCGGTTTCACTGAAAGCCTGAAAAACAGAGTCGTCATCCCCTTTGACGGTAGCTATGCCAAACTGGAACAAACCCTGACGCATGAGCTTACGCATGCATATATCAATGCTTTGGATTCAGGTTCACCCGGCTCTTTTTTCTATTTGAAAACCATGAATTTCCCTTTCTGGTTTTCGGAAGGATTGCCAGAATTTCAGGCCATGGGTGGTACTGATGTCAATAACAACGCCTTCATTTTAGATTTGATCTTGAATGACAGGATCCGTCCCCTGACAGAGATTTATGGCTACAGCGCATATAGATTGGGAGAATCATTCCTGGTCTTTTTGCATAAGCGTTACGGACGCGACAAAGTGATGGACTTTTTCTATTCACTGCGGGCTTCCAGCAATCTGGACAGAGCTTCCAAAAAAGTTTTCGGCATGGAGTTCAGAGACCTGGAATCCCGTTGGCGCAATCAGTTGAAAAGAGACTATTTTCCTTTCATTCAGAGCCACACCATCCCTCGTGAATACAGCGACAGAAAAACCAACCACAGAGACGATGGCTCCTACTTTAACCTGGCACCGCGATTTTCCCCTGACGGTCAGAAATATGTCTATTTCTCCAACCGGGACGGCAGGTTCAGTATCTGGGCCGGAGGCCGGTTCGAGTCATCTCCCAACCGGAAACTGATCACGGGCGAGGCAACTGGAAAAATGGAAGAGTTTCATTACCTGCGCTCCAACCCAGCCTGGTTTCCGGATAACAAACGCTTTGCCTATGCAGCCAAAACTTCCACCGGTGACAAGATCTACATCGCTGACTTTGACAAGGCAAAAATCATCGAAGAAATCAGCTTGCCCGGTCTCAGCGTGATTTATGAGCTGGATATCTCCGCTGACGGAGAAAGCTGTGTCTTTTCTGCGCAGAAGAATATGCAGGCCGATATCTACCTTTTTGGTTTCAAAGATAAAACACTCACCCAATTGACTGATGACAGCTATTCTGTTGCCCAGCCTCGTTTTGCTCCTGACGGAAAGACCATTGCCTTCACCTCAGACCGCACCAGAACTGAGGAATCCTTCCGCAAGGGTTTTTTCTCTGACCTGAAAACCAATCTCTATACCATTAACCTGGAAAGCAATGAACTCAGCCAGATCACGTTTAATGATTTCAACAACTACCATCCGGTGTGGGACAGCACAGGCACGAGATTATTCTTTATCTCAGAGCAGGACAGCATTCCCAATCTCCAGGTGATGGATCTTGGGACAAATCAGCGTGCCAATATCACCAGAACACTCTCCGGCATCTACAGTTTTGACCTGAGTCCGGACTCCGGATATCTGGTCTATTCCTGCTACTTTGACGGCGGTTGGGACATCTATTTGAAAACAGAACCTCTGGACAGTTTGAGTTACTTTGATACTGACACCCCTCGAGTCATTGACCGGCATGATGACCTTTTGCAGAGCATAGATTTATCCCGTCTTGACTACTATGGCAAAAGAAGATTGAGACGGCCAGTCACTGATGGCGGACCGCGCTATATCAATCACAACGCCACTGTTTTTGATTTCCATCCTGAACGGGACAGCATCAAAATCGAACGGGACTTTTCCTGGGATGACAGACCTGACAGCATTTCGGTGATCCCAACCATCAGGCCTTATAAGGTCAGATTTTCCCTGGACAGGTTTTGGGGCGGTTTTGCCTATTCCTCTTCAATGGGCACAATCGGCAGTCTGGAGCTTGGCCTGAGCGACATCATGGGCAACCACGCCATCGGCATCAATCTTGGCATCGCCGGTAAGATCAAGGACTCCAACATCCTCCTGACCTATCTCTATCTGCCCAAACGCATTGATTACGGCATCGGCGTGTACAATATCTTTGACGAAGTGATCTATCAGAGGGTCAAAGTCGGCCTTGATGACTTTTATCGGGAGAGGCAAAGGGAAACCGGTCTGTATTTTCTGACCCGCTATCCCCTCAGTAAGTTTTTCCGGCTGGATTTTGAAAACCAGATCTATTCCTGGGAATATCATTGGGATTCATGGATCTGGAGTGAAAACGGAGTGCAGGGTCATTGGGAAAATGATTCCTACCTTTTCAACAATATTCTTAACGATCGGCCGTCCAAGACTGACCTGATCTATGCCCCGGCGGTAACGCTTGTTCATGACAACACCTTGTACGGCCCGACCGGGCCGCTGTTGGGCTGGCGCGCTTTTGCCACTCTCAGGAAAAGCTTTGCCCTGCACAAGAATGATTATCACACAGTTTATGCCGATCTGCGCTCCTACACTCTGTTCAGTAAAAGGTATGCTCTGGCTTTCCGGCTGGTGGGCGGTTTCAGTGACGGCAAGCAGCCGCAGAATTTTGGCCTCAACGGCTATTACGGAGTCCGTGGTTATGAAGATGAGGAAGTGGGAACCAGGATCATGCTTGGTTCGACAGAGCTGCGCGTTCCTTTGCTGGATTATCTGGCTCTGGCATTTCCGATTCCTTTGACCATAACCTCCATTCGGGGCAGTGTTTTTGCTGATCTGGGAGCAGTTTGGGACGATACAGACCGGTTCAGGATAATCGAGAATGATAGGCTGCGTGATCTGAAACTCGGCCTGGGGTTCGGCCCCAGAATGAACATCGGCTTTGCAGTTCTAAAGTTTGATGTCGCCTGGCTGACTGATCTCGCCAATGCTTCCAAGCCCACTTTCTACCTGAGTTTAACAGAAGATTTCTAAACTAAAATAAAGATAAAGGGGTGGACAATGAAAATTGACATTGTCAAAAAATTACCGGAACTTATTGACACACTTGTGCTGTGCCAGAAGGAAGAAGGCAAGCTGGACAGCTTTGGAGACTGGATTCCCGGTCCCATGTATGATGCTGTCAAACGTTTCGTTGATGCGGAAGGCATCTCTTTCAAAACCGATGAGGTGCACGTCTTTCACTATCTGCACAAGAACCACTTCACAAAGATCATTTTGGTCGGCATGAACAAGCCTGAAAACCTGCTTCCAGACCAGGTCCGCAAGATCATTGCCAGCATCGTGCGCCAGACCATAAAACTCAAATCAAAGCAGATCTACATGATCACCGCTACTGATTTTAAACTGACCGATGCCCTGATGGGACAGGTTCTGGCGGAAGCGGCACTGCTGACCATTTACAAGTTTGAGAAATACCGTTCCGAATCAAAGTATGAAGTGCCTGACGCCTTGCACTACGTGCAGGATTCATCCAATACCAGAAACCTCAACAAAGGCATTCTGGAAGGCAGGATTCTGGCTGAAGCAACCAACTTTGCCCGCGACCTTGTCAACGAACCTGCCAACACTATGACTCCGGATGCTTTGGCTGATGCGGCCAAAAGTGCTGCTCTCAAGCACAATTTCCCGATCGAGATCTTCAATCTGGACAAACTGCGCCGCATCAAGATGGAAGCTTTTCTGGCCGTGGCAAGAGGCTCCAAACATGAACCCCGGCTTATCATCATGCGTTATCAGGGCAATCCTGACAGCAAGCATGACACCATTGCTCTGGTGGGCAAAGGCCTGACCTATGACAGCGGCGGCTACTGCATCAAAACTCCGCAGGGCATGGTCAACATGAAAACCGATATGGCTGGCTCTGCTGCAGTGATCGGCACCATGATCGCCATCAATAACCTCAAGCTCAAGGTTAATGTCGTCGGCATCATCGCCGCCTGTGAAAACATGATCTCAGGCGAAGCGTACCGGGCTGGAGACATTGTGCGTTCCATGAGCGGTAAGACCATCGAGGTGCTCAATACTGACGCGGAAGGACGCCTGACCCTGATCGACGCCATTCATTACGCGATCGAGCGTGAACACGCCACCAAAATCATCGACATTGCCACTCTGACCGGAGCTGCCGTGGGAGCATTGGGAACCAGCATTTCAGCCGTCGTGACCAATGATCAGGAATGGCTGGCAGAACTGGATAAAGCTGCCGAAACCACCGGTGAGAATATCTGGCAATTGCCTGCTTTTGAAGGATACAAAGAACTGATCAAGTCCGAGCTTGCAGACCTTAAGAACATCGGCGGACAGTGGGGCGGCGCTATCACTGCAGCTCTCTTCATCCAGGAATTCGTGCAGGATCTGCCCTGGCTGCATATCGACATCGCAGGAACAGCCAGCAAGGATAAGGAATCCGGTTACTTTGGCCTGGGCGCCACAGGAGTCGGAGTCCGTCTGCTGACCACATTCTTAAAATCAATGGAATAAGTGGAGAAGCAACTATGGCAAAGATAATTTCAGCCCAGGAAGCGATACAGATGATCAAACCCGGTGACAGGTTACTGATCAGCGGCTTCCTGGCAGTTGGCGCTCCTGAGTATCTGATTGATACATTAGTGGCAGCGAATACCAAAGATCTGCATTTGGTCTGCATTGCTTCTGACTGGGAAAACCGAGGCATCGGCAAACTTGTGGTCAATCATCAGGTCAGTTCTGCCCAGGTTTCTCATATGGGCACCAATAAAGAGATCCAGGCGCAGTTCAATTCCGGCGAAGTTAGGGTCGAACTTGTTCCCCAGGGTACTCTGATGGAACGGGTCAGAGCTGCCGGAGCCGGATTGGGAGGCATTTTAACCCCCACCGGACTGGGCACTGTGGTGCAGGAAGGCAAGGACATCATTGCCGTGGACGGAAAGCAGTTCATCCTGGAGAAAGCCATCTCCGGAGACTTTGCTCTGATCAAAGCCTGGAAAGCTGACAAGATGGGCAATCTCGTTTATCGTAAAACCGCCCGCAACAGCAATCCCATCATGGCTTTGGCAGGCAGGATCACTATTGTTGAAGCTGAGGAGATCGTGGAGACCGGCGAACTTGATCCTGAAAGCATAGTCACACCCGGTGTCTTCGTTAACTACATCGTCAAAAAGGGAGAGTAGATAATGGATAAGAGAGCAATGATCGGACACAGAATAGCCCTTGAACTCAAAGACGGCGATTATGTAAATCTGGGAATCGGCCTTCCCACGGAAGTTGCCAATCACATTCCGGAAGGCGTGCATGTGGTTTTTCAATCCGAAAACGGCATGCTGAGAGTGGGTCCGCAACCTGAACAAGGCAAGGAAGACCAGGATCTGATCAATGCCGGCGGAGGTTTTGTCACTGAGCTCAGCGGCGCTTCCTATTTTGACAGCGCCACCAGTTTTGCCATCATCCGGGGCGGGCATCTGGATATGACGGTTCTGGGCGCTTTACAGGTTGACCAGCAGGGCAATCTCGCCAACTGGATGATCCCCGGCAAACTGGTTCCCGGCATGGGCGGGGCAATGGATCTGGTCACCGGTTCCAAAAAGGTGATCGTTGCCACTGAGCATTGTGATAAATATGGCAATTCCAAGATCCTGAAACAATGCAACCTGCCCTTAACCGCTAAAGGAAAAGTCAATCTGATCGTCACAGACATGGCGGTGATGGAAGTAACCGAGCAAGGCCTGCTTCTGAAAGAGATCGCCCAAGGCCTGACCGTTGACGAAGTGGTCAAAGCCACCGACGCCGATCTGATCATCCCTGAGACAGTCGGAAGTTTCTAATAACACGCAGGGGTAAGGGCTTGTCCCTACCCATAGATTTGTGGCACGGACAATCCTGTCCGTGCTTTTTTTGTAGCCACTGATGCTATATGTCTGAGTCCGTCAGGACGGCATTATATAGCCCGGCAATTTGATTGCCGGGATGTTATGTTATTTTTTAAGTCCGTCAGGACGATACAATGTAACCCGGCACGTAAGTGCCGGGAAAGGTCCGCCAATAACTAATCAGTCCTTCAGGACGGCACAGACCACCGATATAAAGATTAGCTGATGTGTGTCGTCCTCCGGACTCTTTTATCATATGCTGGCATCTGCACGGCATTTACGTGCCGTGTTACTGAATGCCGTCCCTGCGGGACTGTTTTGGCAATTCGCACCAACCATCTTTATGGAACAGGTCAGTTGCTGACTCATCTTTTTAAATTCGTTTAATGAAAAACCTGTATTCCCTAAGTCCGATTTGCTTTGCAGATTTGCTGAGTAAAACAAGTTACCGGGATAAATTGAACTCCGGAAATCATTGCCATTCATATCCTGTAATTCCGCATTTATGCGGGTGGCATTCAGTTTTACATCTCTCTTCTATCTGACCTGCCTGCCTGAAGGCAGAACTACTTTTTTTTGATGCTCCTGCCATAGACCAGGCGTGGCAATATCAGACTGTCCTGCTGCTGATTACCTGTGCCCGGGCGCAGGAGCTCAGCAGGAGGCTGGCAGGTGGTTGCCTTGTATCATTTAAGGTTTAAGCATTAAATTGATTGGGAAGATAACAAAACATCATAGATGTGAAAGAACATAGCCTGGGGTGTAAACCCCAGGTCAGATGAAACATTAAACGCATGTAATAATCTGCCCCCACCCACAAAACTCGTTGAGTTTTGTGGGTGGGGGCAGTAAAAGAGGAAAATGGTATATCTGCATTACCCGGGGTTGACACCCCGGGCTATATTCTATCGCTCCAATGGAGCTAAACAAAGAGGATGATTTTACTTCAAAACAGTTAGTATGCCGTTGATATGCGTTTTATTTGTTTTGATATTATACAGATAGAGTCCGACAGCAATATTCATTCTGAAGAAAGAACCGTCTATGAAAAACTGACCGGTGACGGATTTTTGGGTAAAGACCAACTGTCCTTTGATGTTATAAATTTTCAGCTCTGACGGTGACTTATGGTCAAGTTCAAATAAAATATTTTGTCCCTGAAGAACTGGATTGGGATAGACTTTGACGCTGAGCGAAGGGATAACTTCATCCTGCACAGCGGTGACGGTCTGCCACAGCTTCAGATCAGTGGGAGCCAGGCCGATGCTGTATTCTTTCCAGAAAGTCAGATCCGGATGCAGGATCTTGACCTTGCCATTGCCGCCCCAGTTGGGATGGAGCAATGCGACCTGTTCAGCATCGCCGTCCACAACGTAACCGCCGGGGGTGAGCGGATCGTCTGACCCGTTCAGGATGGTAAAATCCTGAGCGTTGTATCTGTAGAGGAACATTCCGCTGCCGTCACCAGCGAGGGCGATATGGGAGGCATTGATCCAGATGCTGCCAAGGCTGCCGCCTATGGGTAGAGTGTGCATGACTTCATTGCTGATTGGATCGATGACACAAACCGCTCCAAACTCATTGATCCAGTTGCCGGTGCAGGAGACGTGCAGCAGTCCGTTGTGCAAGGTGATGTATTGCGGATTTGATGAAACCGGGATGGTCGCAATCACCTGAAAGCTGTCCAGATCGATAACCGATACTGAGGAATTGGCATAGTTGTTCTGCCAGCCGCCGGTATTGGTCACATAGAGCTTGCCGTTATAAACACAGAGCGCTTCCGGACTGATCCCGACTTCCAGTGATGCCATCACATTATGATTGACTGTATGGACTTTATAGACCTTGTTGGTGAATAATCCCGTTACGTAGAGAAAATCACCTTCCAGACAGGCGTCCCAGGGATTGCAGCCGGATTCTATGAAGATATTGGTAATTGTTGCACCGGTTTGGCGGTTGATCTTCTGCACTGCATTGTCTCCGGAATTTACCACCCATAAGTAGTCTGCATCGGCAATCAGTTTGTTGGGAATGACACCCAGCTGGGCGAAGTTGTTTTGCACTGTATCGGTGGAGGTATCGATCCTGCTGATGGTGCGGGATTCGGAATTGACGGCGTAGATCAGGGCTGCCTGCACATTGTAAAAACCAAGACACATCACAAGAGCAGATGCAATCCTGATAAATCCCCTGACAGAAAGGAACGGTAGGAACATGTTATTCACCTCGTTTTGATTGTGACTTGAGATGAATAAAAAAACAATGGCTCAGATTTCTTTGCACCGTGAAATCATCACCGACTCAGTGGCAGGTTTCCTGGCTCGCAGCGGTTTGCCCCAAGGGCGCTGGATTGCCTTCCCATCATATGATTATGACAGTGACAATTCAAACCGTAATGTGCTGCATACAGTGGCGGAGACCGCTTCCGCTTTTCACGGAATTCCCTTTTACCTGTGCATAAGCACCATCAAGTCACAAGGTCAGACTAGTTTTCAGGTGTTTTTTGTCAAGCAAAGTTAATGCTTGGGAAGTGTTGTTTTAGATAGCTATGTGGAAAGGATTTTTATCTATTCCCGCCCACCGCCCTTGATTGTATAGCGCTGCGCGCTATAATGCTCTCAGTTAACTATGGACAAGATATACTCACCAAAAAAAACGGAGTCCTGTATAAGCAGAACTCCGGTTATTAATTATTGGTTTATGATTTAAATCACAGTTTCAGCATATAGTCAGCCAGGTCGGTGACGCGGACGGAATAGCCCCATTCGTTGTCATACCAACTGAAGACCTTTGCCATATTGCCTTTGACATAGGTGATGAGGGAATCGAAGATGGAGGAATGGTCATTGCCGACAATGTCGATGGAGACAATTGGCTCGTCGCTATACATCAGATAGCCTTTCAGATAGGTCTCTGAAGCTTCTTTCATGGCGGCATTGATCTCTTCCTTGGAGGCGGCTTTCTCCAGATTGACGGTCAAATCAACCAATGAGCCGTCCGGGGTGGGGACACGCACTGCCACGCCGTCAAACTTACCGACCAGTTCAGGAATGACCAGTCCGATCGCTTTGGCAGCGCCGGTCGTGGTCGGGATCATGCTCATGGATGCTGCCCTGGCTCGTCTCAGATCGTTATGCGGCAGATCCAGGATGCGCTGGTCGTTGGTATAGGAATGGATGGTGGTCATGATGCCGTTCACGATGCCAAACTTATCCTGCAGGACCTTGGAAATCGGAGCCAGGCAGTTGGTGGTGCAGGAAGCATTAGAAACGATGGCGTGCTCAGGCTTTAAGGTCTGGTGATTGACGCCCATGACGATGGTTGCGTCCACTTCATCCTTGGCGGGAGCAGTGATGATGACTTTCCTGGCGCCGGCTTTGAGGTGCTTGGATGCCTTTTCCTTGCTGGTGAAAATGCCGGTTCCCTCAATCACGAGGTCCACTCCCAGATTCTTCCAGGGCAAAGCTTCGGGATCTTTTTCAGCAAAGATCCTGATCTCCCTGCCATCCACAATGATGCTGTTGTCAGTGTGTTTGACTTCGCCTTTGTAGATCTTGTGGATGCTGTCATATTTGAACAGAAAGGCCAGAGTCTTGGCATCAGTCAGGTCATTGACTGCCACTACGTTTAGGTGTGGATGCTTGCTCAGAATGGCTCTGAGCACGAGGCGGCCGATGCGCCCGAATCCGTTGATTGCGATGTTTGGCATATGTGTTATGCTCCTTTGATTTTTATCTTACAATAATATGCTCTGTTTGGCGCTGCCGCTCATTTCACAGAAGCTGATGACGGTTTCCTGCATGGCTTCTTCCGCTCTGACGAGCCATTTACGCGGATCGAATTTGCTCTTGTTGGGGGTGTAATCCTCACAGTCAATTTCAGCGGGGCAGACGATGGCATACTTTTCCTCTTCCCAGTATCTTTGCACCACGGAAGCCATGTCCATCTGGTAGTGAGTGTCTTTGTTGATCTTGACAACACCGTTTTGAATGGCGGTCTGCTGCTGCCAGTCGGTCAGGCCGCTGGCGCCATGCAGGACAAGGCCTCTTTCGCAGTTGTTCTTGATCAGGAGGTCGTCGATTTCTTTGATCAAATCCAGGCGCAACTGGATCTTGGCGCCTTTGGAGACGCCGTGATTGGTTCCCACGGAAGCAGCAAACAGGTCAACATCTGTTTTGAGAACGAATTCCAGCGCTTCTTCCGGTTTGGTATAAAGCTCGGTCTCAGAAACGATCTCGTCCTCCGCGCCTTTTATATGGCCGATCTCGCCTTCCACGATGATGTTGTGCTTATGCGCGACTGCCACAACTTCTTTGGTGACGCGGATATTCTCTTCCATCGCTTCTGCCGAGGCATCGATCATCACGGATGAGACCAGACCGTTTTCAATGCAGTAAACCAGCCAGTCGAAATACTTTGGCGTGGCATGGTCGATGTGCAGGCCGACGCCGGAGTTTTTAAACTGCCCGGCAAAGATTTTGACCATGGCGGAGATCAGCTCAGAGCCGAGTTTCATATCCTGTGACGCGCCTGCTGCATACTTGACGGCGCCGCTGCTCATCTGGATCAGGCCGTCTGAACCGACAGCCGCGTAACCCTGCAGCAGAGCCCTGATCTGGGAATCAAAGACCACGTTCGAAGCGATGATGCCAAAGCGCTGCTTCTTGGCTTTGAGAAAGACCTCTTTCATTTTATCACCGGTTAGAAACATCTTTATCCTCCTGATATTTTTTTCTTTTAGCATTCCTTCTCATAGCTCCACTTTACGTCAAGCAAAATATCTGTCCCTTTTTTCAGATTGCGGTTACAGGTAATGGACGTTTTTTTCTTGCAGTAAATCTGCGGGGCCGGTGTAGTAGGTATAGAAAAAGCTTGACTGAATAGCGAGTTTTTTCATAAAAGAATTATAAAACATAACCAAGGAGGATTCATGAAATCATTAAAATTCATGCTATTGTTACTCATAGCACTTCCCATTCTCTTTTCCTGCGAAAGCACAACAGAAACTGACACTTGTGCAACCCCCACGTTCAGCCCATCCAGCGGAACCACGCCTCTGCGCTGAGTGTAACTATCAGCTCCGAAACTTCAGATGCCGTGATCAAATACACGGTTGACGGAACGGCACCTGATACCTCATCCACAGCTTTAACTTACAACGGTGCCATCACCGTAACATCCAATCTGGTGATCAAAGCCGTCGCCACCAAATCCGGATGGAATGACAGCCAGATTGCCACCGCTACTTACATTGTCTATAAAGACATGGTCGAGCTCCCGGCCGGAACCTTCAACATGGGCAGAACGGTCGGAACCTCTACCTTTACTGATGAGCTTCCCGTCCACTCCGTAACCCTGACCAGGGATTTCTACATCGGCAAGTATGAAGTCACCCAGGCCGAATGGAAAGCCGTTATGGGCGCAGCCAACAATCCTTCCCAATTCCTTGGCGATAACAAACCCGTGGAAATGGTCAGCTGGTATCACACCCTTGTTTACTGCAACAAGCGCAGCATCATGGAAGGACTGACCCCTGTTTACACCATCAGCAACTCCACCAATCCCGATAACTGGGGAACCATGCCCACCAACGCCACTGCTGCCAACGTCACCGCCTGGAACAACGTCACAGCCAACCTCAATGCCAATGGCTACAGACTGCCCACCGAAGCGGAATGGGAATTTGCAGCCCGCGGCGGAGTCACGACTCCCGACTATATCTATGCCGGCAGTAATACTGTCAGTGAAGTCGCTGTTTACAACGGCTCTGCCACTGCCAATGTCGGCACCAAAGCTGCCAACGGCAAGGGCCTCTTTGACATGAGCGGCAACGTCTCCGAATGGGTTTGGGACTGGTATCTGAACAACTATTACAACACCAGCCCCGGCACTGATCCTCTGGGACCCAACAGCGGCTCTTTCAGAGTCCACCGTGGCGGTTCCTGGTTCCACGACGCCATTCAGGTCCGTGTCGCCTACCGCGACTGGGGAACTCCCTACGATTCCGAAACTGCCAAGATCAAGAGAAGCAGACTCGGTTTCCGCGTCGTCAGAACTGCTGAATAAGACTTAATCCAACTCACTAAGAAAAGTGCCGGTCATCAGGACCGGCACTTATTTTATATCAAGGATTTGTTTTATATCTTTCTGAACAGGAAGAAGAGATAGCCGATCAGGTTGATGTCCTGATGCTCTTCGGGACGGACGATGATAGGCTGGTACTCATTGTTCAGCGCGATCAGCACGATAAGCTGATTGACCGGATCCAGGGTCAGTTTTTTCAGGGTGATGCTGCCGTCTATCCGCACGGCGCAGATCTTGCCTGCCAGCTTATCCCATTCCGTGCTTTGCCTGATCAGGATCAGGTCATTATGACGGATCTCCGGCTCCATGCTTTTCCCGTTCACTCTCAAACAAACAAAATCATCGATGGAGCCTTTGATCATGGAACGCCGCACTGTGACCACATCGATCTCGTCATCAAAACTCTCCACCGGCAGCCCGGCAGCGATCTCACCCTTGACCTTGAGGTCGATCACATCGCCCTGCACATATTCCTGCTTGGCTTTGGTGATGCTGTTCAGCTCTTCCGTCAGCAGTTTCTTGAGCTGCTCCAGGCGGTTGTTGGTCTTGTACATGGTGGTGGAAACCGCTTCTTCAAACATCTGACCCTTGCCGGTCAGCAGCCAGTGCAGGTTGACCTTGAAGGTCTTGGAAAGCAGCATCAGGGTATCCAGGGAAGGATTGATGCGGTTCGTTTCCATCTGTGAAATGGCGGAAGCGTTGATCCTGAGCGCTTCCCCCAGTTCGATCTGAGAAAGCCCCATCGCCTTGCGTAAAACCTTAAGTCTTTGTCCGTTCATATTAAAGCCTCCTTATATTATGAATGTTTATGACATCCCGGTCACTATCTTAATCTGAAGTCAATTTATTAGTAACGCTAAATAATGTCAAGCAGAATATTACAAACTGCTGCCTAAACTTTTGCCCGATACTCATAAAGCTTGACAGCTACCCGTCCCGCCAGAACATCTCATAAACTAAAATGCAAGGCAGAACCGAAACATGAAAAAACAGCAGCCGGACTTTGACATCGATGCCGTCATCCCTTTGCTGAAGAAGCACTTTCACAGCGTCAAGACACCTGTGGTGGATTTCATCCAGGCCAAGACCAAAGACCCCTTCAAAGTTTTGGTCGCCACCATCCTCAGCGCTCGCACCAAAGACGACACCACCACCAAAGTGGTGAATGAGCTGTTCAAGGTGATCGACACCTATGACGACATCGACCGCTACAGTGAGACTGAAATCAACCGAATGATCTATCCGGTCGGCTTTCACAACGCCAAGGCAAAATATCTGAAACAGCTTCCCGCCGTGCTTCGTGTCAAGTTCCAGGGCAAAGTTCCCTCCGAAATTGACGATTTATTACTTTTACCCGGAGTGGGACGCAAAACAGCCAACCTGGTGCGCTCCATCGCTTTCAACCTGCCCGCCATCTGCGTTGACGTGCATGTGCACCGCATCTCCAACCGCTGGGGCTATGTCAAAACCAAAACCCCCTTTGACACGGAAATGGCTCTGCGCAACGTTTTGCCTGAAAAATACTGGATCGTGTATAATTCCTACGTGGTCGCCTTTGGCCAGAATCTCTGCACGCCTTTGAGACCAAAATGTGATAAATGCCCCATTTACCGATACTGCGCCAGAATAGGCGTCAAGCCCTAATGTGTCGAATGGCTACTAAAGATTTTTGGAACACGAAACACACGAAAATGACGAAATACACGAATGAAAGAACACAAGATTTTTATTTGTCATTCCTGCGAAAGCAGGAATCTTAATTTCGTCATTCCTGACCCCGAGCCAGAATAAGGCCCAGACGGGTCGAAGGGCGGAGCCCTTCACCTTAAGGGTGGCGGGCGGGAATAGATAATTATTGTCATTCCTGCGGAAGCAGGAATCTTGCAGTGGCGGACGACTCACATATCGTCATTCCTGCGCAGGCAGGAATCCATGCTGTTTTATGTAATATAACTGAAGAGGTATCATAATGAACAGATGCAAAAACTCTTTCGTGCCTTTCGCACTTTTAGTGTGTTTCGTGTTCCTGTCTATTGTACCATTGACTGCCCAAACAGCAGTCAGGATCAAGGACAAGCGCCTGGACGAGATTTCCGGTATGACTGCCGGCAGAACCAATCCGAGCGTGTATTACGTGCACAACGATTCCGGCGGCAAAAGCGAAGTTTATGTCATTGATGCAAAGGGAAAGGTCTCTGCCGTTCTGGCCTTGACCGGCACCGTCAACCGTGATTGGGAGGACATCGCCGTTGGTCCTGACTCGCTGAAAGGCAGTTCCTGCATCTATGTCGGCGAGATCGGTGACAACAACGCCCGTTATGACGAGATCCGCCTTTACAGATTCAGGGAACCGCTGCTCACCCAACTCAATGCCAAAAAGCCTAAAACCATTGCTGTAACTGAGATTGACACCCTGCGTATTATCTATGAAGATGGCCCCAAAGACTGCGAAACGCTCTTCATAGACCCCTTCAACGCGGATGTCTATCTGGTTTCCAAACGGGAGATGAAAGTCGGTCTCTATATGGTCCGCGCGCCGCTCAGCACGACCGGGACCAATCTTGCCGAACGCGTGCTGACCCTTGATTTTCCTCTGGCGGTGGGAGGCGACATTTCGGTCAGCCGGGACAAAGTGATCATGAAAACCTATGATAAAGTCTTTGCCTGGCAGGTTTTGCCTGAGCAGGAGATCGCCGACGCCCTGTCCCAGCCACCAATTGAGTTACCCTACAAAATTGAGCCCCAGGGCGAAGCAATCTGCTGGTCAGTTAAGGGAGACAAATACCTCACGCTCAGCGAACGGGACGGTAAAAAACCTCTCTATCTCTATAAATATCCTTTGGAAAAGTAACGCCCGATCAGGCAGGAGTCCTTAATTCCAACGTTTACTGTTTGGGACTTGTAAGTTTGGGGAATTATGGACTTCGCCGTGGCAGTTCGATTTTACTGCCGGCCTGTCCGAAGTCCGTTTTGCCTTGAGTTTGGGTTACCTGTCAAAGCAACGCTGGCAAAAAGGACTCCTAAATAGGCTATCTTGGTTCAATACAGAATTTCTACAGCATCTCGTTCACGAGTTGGTAATACTTCAGCTTGTCCCAATCAGGATCTGCAATGCCGTAGAGCTCAAAGATGCTTTGGCAGTAATGGATGAATTTATGCGGCTGTTTATAGTTGTAGCACATGGTATTGGCGAGGGTGCAGATATCCATGTAGCGGTCTCCCGGTCCCGCATCCGCCAGGTCCACAATACCTGTGACCCGTCTATCCGTCAGCAGAAAATTGGGCAGACAAAAGTCCCCATGCGTAAAGACCATTTCCTCCTGATCCGGGATCTGCTCACACAGGAACTGATAATCATGTTCGGCATTACGGCGGGTTCTGGCATTGTAAGTGTCCTTGCGCAGCCAGCCTTTGTCCAGCAGGAAACGGATCCTGACCAGTTTAGCGGGCATGGATTCGTCCAGGGGGCAGTTTTCGACAGGCACAGAGTGCATCCACAGCATGGTTTCCACCATGATTTTCAGCATCTGTTCCGCCGGGATCTGTATGATCAGCTTGTGCGCCGGAACGCCTTCCAATTCCTGCAGCAGCAGGTAATGATAACATCTGTCTGAGCAAAAGGCGACGACCTCCGTCACGGGAAGTTTGCCTTTCAGACAGGCCAGCACCTGTTTCTCCTTCACAGCGTTCTGCCAGGAACGGCGTCTGTACCTTTTCAGATAAAGGACAGTCCGGCTGTTCGTATTTTCAAAACGGAAAACGTCTGTGACATATCCCTGCCACACATGCCGGTAACGGTATCCAGTCAGCAGCGCTTTAAGTTCTGCCGGCGGCCTTAGCCTTTTGTGCCTTAGCTGAGTCATATCACTTTTCGTCCTTTGAAAATCCTGTCCCAAACCCTACTAATCTAACTTCCCGAGATCAGACAAGCATTTTTTCTCCCTTTCCCGCCTGATTTTTAACCCCTGCTTTCAAAAGCAGATCAAAAGTATGCCAAAAGTATGGCAAAAGTATATCAAATGTGCTTTGAAATACATTTACTATACATTTGATATACATTTGATATACATATGATATACTTTAGGTATTAAGGGTGACCCGTCCTGAAATAGGGTGACTCCGTAATCCGCATACAAATCCACTTGTTTGGTGTGATGTCATCAGCCACCAGAACGGAAACGAGCAAAGAGCAAATAACCAAAAACAAAATTAGCCTGCACATAATTACTCCTATGATAAAAAGATTGGTAAAGATAAAAGATTTAAAGACAAATCAATAATGAGCAAGGTCTGTGATATCTGTCAAGAAAATTATCTGCAATGATTTCTCCAAAACGTGTAAGACGCATATGATTCAGTACATTTACCTACCCCGTGAAACATAGTTCAGTCTCGTTTCAGAATATCCGATGACGGAGCCGGATTTTATTTCAGGTGCTGCAGGTATTGGGTAACTTTGTTGCGGTGGAAGGCGTGGCGGATGCCGGAATGGAATTTGGTGGCTTTGAGGGTGGTGCTGATGGTGCGCAGGTTCTGCAGATAGACCTCGGGATTTTCCATCGGAGTGACAACCAGGAAAACGAGGTCCACAGGGTGTTTGTCAGGAGCCTGCCAATCCACGGATTGATGCAGAAGAGCGCAGATGACATAGGGCTGAGTGACTGACTGGAGTCTGCAATGCGGTAGGGCAATGCCTTTTCCGATGGCGGTGCTCATCAGTTTTTCCCTTTCCAGGATGGCATCGGTGATCTCGACAGGGTCGGAAATGACCCTCTGGCTGACGATGTAGTCGCTGAGCTGTTTGACGACATCATCTCTGGAGGCGGCGCTGATATAGATAAAATGGTCCTGGAGCAGTTTCTTGAAAGCGGCGATCTCTTTGGTGGTCGGATCTGCTTCCAGGGCTTCCAGTTCACCGGTGATCCAGTGTTTCCAACGGATGAGAGTCTTTTCGGAAAGCCAGGCGCCAAAGACCTGAAACACTATCAGCGAGACTACGATCGTATTCACCATGTCATTCACAAAGGGGTCACCCGGCAGTAGATTAGCCACCAGCAGGACTTCAATGGCGGCAAGTTCGGCCTGGGGCAGCATCAGACGCGGCAAGGTGGCAGTCACTTTGGGGTCCAGTTTGCTGTATTTACAGGCGAGCCAGGTTCCGCCATACTTTCCGATGGTGCGCAGGATAATGTAAACAATGGCAAAATGCAAAGTTCTGAATGAAACGAGCTCGATCCTGATGCCGGCGCCGATGAGGGCAAAAAAGAACAGGTTGAACAACGGCATCACATTTTTGATTTTTAAGCTATCGAAGACGGCGTGAGAATGATAGTTCGAGATCAGAAAACCGGCGGTGATGGTTGCCAGCATGAAGGGCAGGTGAAAATGCATGCAGACGCCGATGGCAATTGCGATCACGCCCACCACAATGAACATGATCTCAACTGACGGAGTGGGGTGATTGGACATCACTGCATAGAGGAAGCTCTCTTCGTCATCGCTGTCATCTTTTCTGACATTATAGCGGACCCTGATCAAAATCCAGAGCACGGCAAAGATCATCACTCCCACCAGCAGGGTGAAGATCAGTTCCTTGAAGGTTTCGACCAGGATCATGGTATTGAAGACGTGTCCTGTGCGGCTCATGTATCCGGCAATGCCTAAAAATACGGAAAAGAGCACGACCTCGATCAGGTCATCAATCACAATGACGTTGGACAGGATGTTGCGCATGGTGCCTTCGATGCGCAAACGGTTCATCAGCACAAATGATAGAGCAGGCGCTGTGGCGATCCCGATGCTGCCCAAGATCAAAGCCAGGATCAGCGGAAAGCCCAGAAAATACCAGAATCCGATCACCACTAAAAGCAGTGTGAGCACGGCTTGGGTAATGGTGATAGCGGCGGCTTTGCCTCCCAGCTGTTTGACCCGATGGATGTGCAGTTCCTCGCCCAGAGCGAAAGTGATCAGTCCAAGATAGACGAAAGTGAAGAAGGAAGCGTCCTGGATGACCTCTGTGTATTTGGGATAGATGCCGGTGACAAAGTAGCCGATGGGTGCTAAAATGGGTGAAGTGTGCCAGATTTCCTGAGTCTGGATGATCTTTCTGACGACAAACAGAAAATGCGGGCCTACCAAAATGCCGCCCGCCATCTGACCAATTACCTCTCCAATGCGGAGTTTACGCGCCAGCAGACCACCAAGATAGGCAGCCAAAATCAGGATGCCTATCTCAATGATCTGAAGTTCTATTATCTGTAAATTCATAGCGCTGAGCGGAGGAATCAGTCCTGCTCTGCCTAAGCTCCCGGCTGATTTATCACACAGACAGAAGGTTTAGAATCTATAATGGATTCCTTAGGTTAAAGCAACCCTGAAATCGTTCAGTCTGATGACGTGGGAGATCTCCTCCTGGATGATTCTGGCAACTGCTGCCTGGGCTTTGGGATTGTCGATGGCATCCTTGACAGTGTGGAAAAAGAGCAGGGTGTCTTTTTCAAACTGGACGGCATAACTCAGGATGTCCTTGACATTGGTGGCACTGGCGGCCAGTTTGATGGCAGCGTCTTCCGTGTTGAAGATGCGGGAATCCACTATTGTCTTCAGGTAAGAAGCAACCAGTTCCCAATCCTGGGTCAGGATCAGATGCTGCAGGTCTTCATCGTCGCGCAGTGCGAGAAATATCTTTTCGTGATGCAACTCCTGGTCGCGAAGTTCGGTCAGAAGCATCAGGGATGCTTCATCCAGGCCTTTGTGCTTGGTGGCTTCGTGGTAAAAGGCATAGCCGTTGTGCTCGATCTGCACTGCGAATTCGACAATTTCATTGACGGAAAATGTGGACATTTGTATCCTCCTGTGATTTTTTCATTAATTCTAATTTAATGCTATCCAGTCAGAAAAACAACAATCCATTGAAAAAATATAATCGCCATCCTGTCAAGACAATAATCAGCAGCCTGATCACTACCAGTGCAGAAGCAGTTTGAACATAAGAGAGAGCAGATATTTTCGTCAGCCACTACGGCCGAAAAATGGCATAGTTGAGATGAAGCAGATGAATTGCCTGCCTGGGTAGAATCTTTTCTTGACACAATCCTTTGCTTGAAAATTTAATTCACTTTAGTATG
This sequence comes from uncultured Candidatus Cloacimonadota bacterium, assembly GCA_964634035.1. GTDB lineage: Bacteria > Cloacimonadota > Cloacimonadia > Cloacimonadales > Cloacimonadaceae > UBA5614. The sequence goes on from CAZWJK010000008.1 coordinate 26,422, forward strand.
TATTCTGAACCATCAAAATGGCTCAGAGTTTTTTTACTGGCAGCCATGACTCATGCGAAACAATGAGAGTAATAATGGTAAAAACAAAACCCGGCATTTGTAAAAACATATTTCCCAATACATCCTAACTGTCCGAAAATCAACCAATAAAATACAATAAGAGGAGCTTCTTATGAACAGACTGTATCCGCTATTAATAGTGTTGCTGATTTTGTGCGGCACTTTACAGGCAGCGATCTATGAGCATTATCTGTTTTCCGCAATGACGGGAACCTACACACCCATCAACGGAACCAACATCACCAGCATCCTGATGGATGATGCTCTGTCTGAATCGATCCCCATCGGCTTTACCTTTGTCTATGGGATTGAAGTTTATACGGAAGTGAAAGTCTCATCCAACGGTTGGATAGGGCTCGGCACCGCCGCTCCGCACAGCAATCTGTCCAATGCCCTGAGTGACCCGACCCCATTTCCAGTCTTGGCACCGCTTTGGGATGACACCAGCCTGGGCGGAGGAAGCTGTCAATACCTGACAACAGGAACCGCCCCTAATCGGGTTTTCACAGTTCAATACTCCGGATTGCAATGGAATTACTGGGCAGGCAATCAGCACGATTTTCAGGTCAGGCTGCATGAGAACAGCAAGATAGAGTTTATCTACGGGCCGGAGGTGGGAACACCACAGAATGCATCCGCCTCCATCGGGATCAATATTAATCCCGGCGGAGCACAGAATTTCTACAGTATAACACCTGGAACCCCTCCTACGGCTTCTTATCTGGCAGAAAACATGAACGTATCAAGCTTCCCGGGAAATGGGCAGATCTATGTTTTTGACCCCGTGGCTCCTGTTCCCAATGATCTGGCAGCCCTCTCCATCAGCGGTAATCTGACACCTTCCGCAGGCACGGCAAGCACTTATACAATAATGATCAGGAATTCCGGAACCAATGCTCAAAGCAATTATTCGGTCCAACTCGTAAGCGGAACCACAGTCCTTGCCTCAGTGCAGGGACCAATCATCACAGCGGGTCAGATCCTGAGCGTTCCCATCTCCTGGACTCCCTCTGCCACAGGACAGATCAGTGTTTTCGGCAGAGTTGTGCTGACTGGGGATGAATACCCTCAGAACAACAACACCCCGCCTCTCAATCTTTCTGTGCAGCCTGCCGGCACAATTGCCATAACCATTGGCAGCGGTGATGAGCAAGCCAACATGCCTGTCAACATGTATTGGCGCAACAGTCTGTTTGAAACCATCTATCAGTCAGGAGAGATCAATACGGGCGGCATTATCAATGCCATTGCCTTTTACAATAATTTTGTCACAGACCTGCCGCAGAAACCCACCAAGGTCTGGCTAGGCATAACTCAGAACACTGATTTATCCGGTGGTTGGATTCCTGCTACGAATCTGACACAGGTCTTTGACGGCAATGTCGATTACCCCGCCGGAAGCAACACCATCATCATTCCCCTGGCCAATCCGTTTATCTATGCGGGCGGGAATCTGGTGATGATGGTAAACCGGCCCATGGATACCACTTACTTCAGTTCTGAAGACAGATTTGCCTGCCAGACGGTCGGCACAAACAGATCACTATTTGTTTTCAGTGATGGAGAGGAGTATTTTCCCGACAACCCACCATTTGGTATGGGTGAGCTTTCAGGACAATTCCCCCAGACTACATTCTTTATGACAACTGCAGGACCCAATCCTCAGTTTGCTGTCACTCCTGATAACAAGAACTTTGGCACAGTGCTGATCAATTCAACCAACTCACAGTTATTCACCGTTGTGAATATCGGTGGTGGAAGTCTCACAGTCAGCAGCATTACTCTGTCCGGAAGCCCGTTCTTCAGTTTAAGCAACATTCCCGCCCTGCCTGCCACTCTGAACTCCATGCAGACGGTTAGTTTTACCTTGAATTACAATCCCACAGCAGCAGGAACGCACACTGGAACCATTACTCTGGTGGATAATCTGACCCGGACAACTCACTTTGTTCAACTGACCGGAAACTGCATTGATCCCACAATCTATACGTCTCCTTATGTGCAAAGTTTCGATGCAGTCACAGCTCCCAACCTGCCTGTGGACTGGAACAGACTGATAACTCCCACCGGACAGGGAGCCAGCGTAACCACCAATACCGGCGCATCACACTCAACTCCCAACAGCGCGCAACTATACAACGGATCAGAAAACACTGCCAATATCTTTCTTATAGCGCCGCCTCTGGCACAGAGTCTGGCCTTGAATGCGATGCGTGTGAAGTTTTGGGCAATGGGAGTAAACGGCTCAGTGATTGATGTTGGTGTGATTGCCGATATCGCAGATCCTCAGACCTTTACATCATTACAGTCCATTACCTCAAACGGAAGCTGGGCCGAATATGTTGTTTCACTTGCCTCCTACACTGGCGGGGGCAGAAGAGTCGCATTCAAACACGGCAACCAGTTCTGGTTTGAAAGCATCAACATTGACGATGTGACCATTGAAACAACACCTCAAAATGATCTGGCAGCGATAGCGGTGACAGGCACCCAGACTCCTTCGGTCGGAACCGCATCCAATTATGAAGTAACCGTTTTCAACTGGGGTATCGCCACTCAATCCGATTACACAGTGAAGCTCTTCAAAGCCGGTGACATCGAGCTGGCATCAGTACCCGGCGTCACGGTCAGCCAGGATTCGCAGGTTTCGGTGACCTTGTCCTGGACTCCCTCTGTGGCAGAAAACACATTCATCTACGGCAAGGTGTTCCTGACCGGTGACCAGAATCCGCTCAATGACCAGACGCCTAATTTGAACCTGATGATCCAGAGCCAGGGAACCACTGCTGTTACCATAGGGGCAGGAGACCAATTAGCCAATATTCCGGTCAACATGTTCTGGCGCAACAGCCTGTATGAGACCATCTACCAGTCCGCTGACATAGCAGCAGGAGGCCAGATCACCGGCATTGCGTTCTATAATAATTTCGTCACAAACCTGCCCGGCAAACCCACCAAGATCTGGCTCGGAGTCACCAATGACAGCGATCTCACCGCAGGCTGGATCCCCTCCACCCAGCTGACTCTTGTGTTTGACGGAGTTGTGAATTATCCTTCCGGTGAAAACATGATCCTCATTCCATTGACAACACCTTTCCCTTATCCCGGTACCAATCTGGTCATGCTGGTCAACCGTCCCATGGACACGACCTATTTCAACTGGGCAGACCAGTTCAAGAGTCAGGACTCAGGAATGAGCAACAGTTTGGAAGTACAGAGCGATGACGAGAACTTTGATCCTGCCAATCCTCCCAACTTTTTCAACATTTCCGGGATGTTTCCCAAAACCACTTTCTTCTTTGAGCCTTCCGGTCCCGATCCGCAATTCGGAGTGGCTCCACAGTCCAAGAATTTCGGCACCGTGTTAATGAACCAGACTGCCTCTCAGGTCTTTACTGTCTTCAATTCAGGCGGCGCACCCCTGACCGTCAACAGCATCAACCTGACCGGTAGCCCGATGTACAACCTGCAGAATCTGCCGACTCTGCCATTGGTCCTGAATTCCGGACAGAATGCCACTTTTACTGCACGCTACCAGCCTACTGCGGTCGGAACTCACGCTGCGTCCATTACGATCACTGATAACCTGACCCGTTCTTTCGGTTTGAGGATGGGCGGCAGGGAAAACCCACACCGGACTGAGCATACAGTGCCACTTACAGGAACTTGTGTTGATCCCACGATCTATACTTCACCCTATGCCCAGAACTTTGATGCAGTAACGGTTCCACACATTCCGATCGATTGGCAGAAGATCTTTATTTCGACTTCCTTTTGGGGTTACCTGCAAACCATTGATTGGGGTGCCAACAGCACTCCCAACTGCGTTCAGATGTATAACGGCGATGATGAGAATGCCACGGCGATCCTGATCGCTCCTCCTCTGGCTGCAACTTTGCCGGTCGTCACCATGCGCACAAGGTTCTGGGCCAGAGGCGATGACAGTTGCCCGCTTCAGGTTGGAGTCATCTCAGATCCCACCAATCCTGCCACCTTCCAGTCTGTTCAGACACTAATACTGACCAGCAACTGGGTTGAGTATGTAGTTTCCTTCCAGACCTATGGCGGGACTGGACAGAACATCGCCTTCAAGCATGGAGGAGGCGGTGCCTGGCGGAGTCTTTTCATCGATGATGTGATGATAGAAGTCACTCCCGACAACGATTTGGCCGCTGTCTCCCTGACTGGAAACGCCACTCCTTCCGTTGGCATGACAACTAATTATACAGCCAATATCTTCAACTGGGGAACCAATCCTCAGACCACATATACAGTAAAACTATATAAACAAGGTAACGTGGAACTGGCTTCCGTTTCGGGACCTGCCATCAATCCTGGCCTGTCAGCCCAGGTAGTGCTTTCCTGGGCTCCCACGGTACAGGAGCAGACCTATATCTATGCCAAAGTCGTTCTGACCGGTGACCAGAACAGCCTGAACGACCAGACCCCCAATCTGAACGTATCAGTTCAGCCTGCCGGGACAATGGTTGTGACCATTGGCGCAGGTGATGAAATAGACCGCATCCCGGTTGACATGGCTTATCAGAACAGCTTGTTCGAGACCTTGTATATGGCTTCGGAACTTAACTTCATCGGCATGATCACAGGCCTGAGCTTCTACAACTCTTTCGTGACCGATCTGCCCAACATGCCCACCAATGTCTGGATCGGCACTACCACTACGACAGACCTTCAGGACAACTGGATCCCTTCCACCAGTCTGACTCAGGTCTATAGCGGAAATGTCAATTATCCCTTTGGCCAGAATGTTGTCACCATCACTTTCCCCAATCCCTATCTCTATCTTGGCGACAACCTTGTCATGATGGTCCAGCGGCCCATGGATGCCACCTATTACAACTCGGAAAACCAGTTCTTCTGTCAGACCGTCGGCACTGCCCGAAGCAGAAACGCCTCCAGCGATTGGGATACTTATGATCCTGCCAACCCGCCTACGGATTGGGTCGGCATTTCAGGACGCTTCCCCAAGACCGGCTTTATGGTGATTCCCGGCGGCGTCGGACACCTGAATGGCACTGTCTATGGAGCTGGCAATATTCCTCTGAACAACGCCACGGTGCAGATCAGCGGCGGCGCTCAGACCACCACCAACGCCCAGGGACAGTATTCCATCATCAATCTGGTGGCGGGCACTTATGAAGTCACAGCCAGCCGTTACGGCTATTTGCCCCAGTCCTTTATTGTCATAATTCCCGAGGATCAAACTGTCACTCAAAACTTCACCCTTACCCAAATGCCGACTGTGAATGTGACCGGAACGATTGTCGGCAGCGATGCTCCGACCGTTGGCCTGGCGGGAGCTACGATGAATTTAACCGGCTATGAAAACTACTCTGCGACCACCAATGCCCAGGGCCAGTTCACCATCACGGGCGTCTATGCCAATCAGGCGTATCAGTATCTTGCCAGCGCTTTGGGCTATCAGGTTGTCAGCGGAAATCTGAATGTAGGCCCCGTGAACTACAGCATGGGAACCATCACCCTGAGTGAAATTGCCTATACGCCCAGAAATGTAACAGCAGCCATGACAACCAACAATCTCGCCATCAACTTACAATGGCTGGCTCCCGATCCGGGTGCCGTTGACGTGGACCAGAGCTTTGAGAATGCTGCCTTTCCACCCACAGACTGGACTCAGACCATCACCAACATCGGCCCGCCCAACACAGCAGGCGTCTTGCCCACCTGGTGCCGCTTTGGCACTGTGGTTGACGGCACTGTGACTGTTACACCCTCCGATGGAAACTGGCAGGCAGGCTACTGGTGGACCTACAATCATCAGGATGAATGGCTGATCAGCCCGCCTTTCAACTGTCCTCAGGGTGCGTATCTGACCTTTGACACCTACTGTTATTACGGCTCTCCGAACGCCGACCACTACTATGTCAAGATCAGCAACAACAACGGCGTTTCCTGGAATGTGGTCTGGGACGCCTCAGTTCTGACCGGAGGCTGGAATAATTATCAGACGCCGGTGGTAATTGATCTGGCACCCTACACAGGTCAGCAGATAAAGATCGCCTGGCACGCTCAGGATCCCCCTTCCAACGACGGAATGTGGTACAACTGGTTCATTGACAACGTTCAGGTCACCAATTACCGCACCACCATCCGTTTCCCGGAACAGGCGATGACCTCAAAATCCGCCGGTGCTTCCAAAGCCATACTCAGCAAGGATGAAGCACCCTCGGTCAGATTCTCAGACCAGCCCATGACCAGGGCGACGGATGCTCTATCCCTGTCTTACAAAAACCTTAAGCAGAATGTTGACATCGATCAGTCGGCTCAACGTTACAGACGTTCCCTGCAGGGTTACAAGGTCTGGCGTCTGCTGCAGGGACAGGAGCAGAATGAGAACGCCTGGTCCCTGATCACGCCTAATGTCATAACCTCTGTGTCATATGTTGACAATGGCTGGCCCGCCTTGCCCGCCGGCAATTACAAGTGGGCTGTGAAAGCTGTTTACACCAATAACGTGCTTTCTCTCGCCGCTTTTTCCAATGTTCTCTTAAAGCCGCCGACCCTGTCAGGAACGCTGACAGGCATGGTCCGCAACCAGAGCAATCTGCCGATTCCCGGCGCCACCATCAATGCCAGTGGACAGATCGCAACTTCCCTGACAGATGGAACCTACACCATGCAGGTCGCTGTCGGCACCTACGACGTCACCTGTTCCGCCACAGGCTACCAGAGCATGACCATGAACGGTGTCGTCATCACGTCGGGACAGACCACCATCTGCAACTTCCTCAACATGCTCGTTCCCATTGACGATGAGGTTCTGATCAATCAGACAGTATTGAAAGGCAACTATCCCAATCCCTTCAATCCTGAGACCACCATCGCCTTCGATGTGAAAGGCACTCAACCGGTCTGCATCGAGATCTATAACATGAAGGGACAGTTGATCAGGACTCTGGTTGACAAGGTAAAACATCAGGGACACCATAGCGTGATATGGAACGGCAGAGACGAGCACGGCAATTCTGTTGCCAGCGGAGTCTATCACTATCGCATGCGCGCCGGCTCTTACAAAGCTGACCGCCGCATGATGCTGTTGAAATAATGTTGTCATTCCTGCGAAAGCAGGAATCTTGGTCCATTTGTCATTCCTGCGAAAGCAGGAATCTTATTGTAGCGTAGATATATATCTGCTGTAGACGGGGATATCCATCCCCGTCTTTTTTTTCCCCCCGGAGTTCGAATCTCCTTTGTTTACCGGAGTTCAAAATTCCCCCTATAACTTATCAAGAGTATCTATCCCCCAGGAGAATTTCGGACTTCGTAAATCTTGTACTATATCACCCTTTTCCCGAAGTCCATTTTGCCTATGGCCATGTACCACATTTGGTTAGCGTTGGCAAAATGTACTCCCGGAGGTATTCTGACTTCTGGATATCTTGACTTCAATCACGTCATAGATGGCAGTAATTCTGCCTTCAGGCATGTGTGTTAAAATGGCAAATATCATGAAAACAGCTAACCTGCCTGCGTAAACGCAGAATTACAACCAAGGCTAACCTTTGAGCTTGAACTCCGGGAAGCCCATTACCGATATTTATGAACTAAAGCTGTCATCCTGAACTCCGGGGCCCCCGAAACGGTGCGAAGCGCAGTTTTGGGGTGGTCAGTCGAAGGGTCGGCACCGACTGTGTGTCCGGTCTTCGACTAAGCTCAGACTGACACGCTAACAAGGGTAATTTGAACTCCGGAAAAGTTCAGGGCAATTTGAACTCCGGGAAGCACCCTGTCCGGGATTGCCAATCCCGGACTCCAACAGATTGCCAATCTGTGTTACGACACACTTTTTCACTTTTCCACTTTATCATTACAGCTTAAT
>CAZWJK010000009.1:0-3004 GCA_964634035.1 uncultured Candidatus Cloacimonadota bacterium
GACAAAGGAATGCACCATCTGCTGATGGCGGAAACGAACTTCTAGTTTGGCGGGATGGACATTGAAGTCGATGAGGTCAGGCTGAATATTGAGAAAGAGAATATAGGGAGGAGTGCTGCCCTGAGCCCAGATACGCGTCTTGGCTATGAAGGGGGCATAGGAAGTGCGGATGCTGTGATAGATTGTCTTATCGCTGATGTAGCGGCCATTGATGAAGGTGTAGCGCTCATCCAGAAGATTGCTTTTTTCCTCTTCCAGGCCAAAAATGTATCCGTTGAGGCTGATCTCGTTTGTTTCAGCGCTGACTGGAATGATGTCGAGTTCAAAGAATCTGCTGCCAAACACATCCGCCAGCCGGCTTTTGATGTCTTTTGCCTGTTTGTAGTGGAGGCGCTCTTTGCCGTTGACCGTCAGGCGGAAAGTGATTTCAGGATAGAGCAGCGACTGGTAGTGGAAGTATTTCAGGATGTGCTTCAGTTCAGCGGTTTCACTTTTCAGGAATTTCCTGCGGGCGGGAATGTTCTTGAACAGGCCCTTGACTGTGATGGCGGTGCCCTGATTGGCGGAAGTTTGGCTCAATTCAAGCAGTTTGCCGTCTGCAAAGTCTATCTGGGTGGCAGTTTCGGATTTTTCCTCCCTGGTAACCAAAGTCAGACGGCTGATCGAGGCAACGGAGGGCAAGGCCTCTCCTCTGAAGCCCAGAGTGCTGATGTGGATGATATCGTCAGCGGTGCGAATCTTGCTGGTGGAGTGCCTTTCAAAGGCAAGCAATGCGTCGTCTTCACTCATTCCGTGCCCGTCGTCCTCCACCCTGATGAGGTCTTTGCCGCCGTTCTCGACTGTGACGGAGATCTGTGTTGCACCTGCGTCTATGGCATTTTCCACCAGTTCCTTGACGACTGAAACGGGGCGTTCTATGACTTCTCCTGCCGCGATTTTGTTGCGCACATCTTCTGTCAGGATATGGATTCTGCTCACATCTTTCTCCATTGCCGTTCTTCGTTTTGCATATTTCCCAAGGGCGGTTTTGCTAAGATTTTGTCAAGCCGTTTTCAGCAAGTCCGAATCTCAAATCAACGTAGGACTGCATCTACAATAATTACAGTATGTTATCAGAATAGGCTTGCATGTTTAACATATGGAAGTGTTCCAATGTTCCACTTTTTCATGCTATTCTATATTGTATAAACTAAAAAGTAAAAAATAAAATAGGAATAAGAAATGGCCTTTTTTTCGGAACATTGAAATAGTGCTAGCCGATCTTCCGGTTTACTCTTTCCGGATAACCCATCCATATATCTTAAATGTTTATGATACTAGGGATTGGGGCAGTCAATAGTTGATTTTCGGCTTTGGCTTGCGTTTATCCTGCGCGTGTGGCGGAATAAGGTCAAATGCAAGGAAATACCGGAGTTAAAAATATTATAGATTCATTCCCGATATTTGAGATAGTCATCCCCGCGAAGGCGGGGATCCAGGCTCAGCGACGGCAGGCGCGGCTGTAAATAAGGAAATGGATTCCAGCCTGCGTTGGAATGACAATGTAGTGTAGCTTTCCAAAGCTACACATATGTAGGATTGGAATCCTACACTACAGCCTTCGCAGGAATGACAAAAATGAATAACCAGCATGCAAGCGCTAAGGTGGGCATAAAAAACCCACCTTTATCTTCAAGAACTTCTACAAATTCTCTAATTCTCTCTCTTCACTCCTCTATATTTTAACCTTTTTGGGGTGGTCAGAGAGAGAGAATTTGGGGAATTTGGGGAATTTCACCTTGTATGGTGGAGTATTCCGGAGTTCAAATTGCCCTTCACCAACAAAAAAAAGGTATCTTATCCAAAGGGCAATTCGGACTTCGTGAATTTCGGGCAGTTTGTAGTTTTACGAAGTCCTAAATCTCCCTTGGGTAATATACCACCGTAGTTTTCGAAGGAGATTTCGAACTCCGGTGACTGAGGAGATTTTGTAATCCGGCTGCAAAAGAGTCCGGAGGACGAAACAATGTAACCCGGCTCGTAAGAGCCGGGGCAGTCAGATGTTGTTATCAGAGTCCGGATGGACAACACCCTGTTCATATGTCCGGTATGGTTCAGCGGATTTTGTTGACAAATGAATGGGGATGCGCAGATGTAGTCATATGAAGTTTTCCAGAAAAGTGCAGAACCGGCTTGAATACATTGCTTTCCGCGGAGCTGTGGGCATGTTCCGCATGATGCCCTATAAGCTCAGTAAAGCCATTGTGACGGGGATTTTCGACTTGGTGGGCTACCGTGTCGGGATTCGCAGAAAACTGGCTGAAAAGCAACTAAAAGACGTTTTCCCGGATATGGCAAAAGCAGAGCGGGACAGGGTGATCAGAAATGTTTACCGCAACATGGCGCTCAACGTCGTAGACATCTACCTCACTGACGATGCCAGTCTATATTCAAAATGCCGTTTCGAGAACAAGGACTTTGTATCTGAAGCTTTGTCCAAGGGCATGGGAGTCCTGCTCATCACTGGCCACTTCGGGGATTGGGAAGCTCCCTGCCGCATGCTCCCGATGGAGGGTTACGGTCTGGCCATGATCACCAAAAAGCAGCGCAATCACCTGTTTGACAGATTCACCAACGCCATCCGCGAACGCCAGGGCGGGACAATAATTGACATGAAAAGCGCTCTGAAAGGCGTTCTGCACCATACTGGACATGGAGACCTGATCGGCATCCTGATCGACCAGGACGCTGGCAAACGAGGCGTTTTGATGGACTTTCTGGGAAAACCGGCTTCCAACTGGACAGGCACAGCTAAAATGGCGCTGAGATATCAGATCCCCATCGTTCCAGGTTTTGTTATCCGCAATCAGGATGAAACCCTAACCTTCCGCTTTGAAAAAATGATCGATCCCTCTGGACTTGAGGATACGAAAGAAAACATCATGGCGCTGCTCAAAGCCATGAATCAGTCGCTGGAAGACAAGATCCGCCAGTATCCCGAACAGTGGTTCTGGGTACACAAGCG
>CAZWJK010000009.1:3104-20909 GCA_964634035.1 uncultured Candidatus Cloacimonadota bacterium
CTGAAACCCAAAGCGTGATTGAAATTCAGAGTGTAATCCATATCCTTGTTGTCTTCTCTGTAATCAATCAGCCGGTTCTGAACTTCGCCGCTTAGCTGTACATCGAGAGGATTTTTAAGCAGGTTTTTGATAGTAAGGTGATAGTTTAGATTTATAGCGCTAACAGATTGATATTTTAAGTCATAAGCATTATTATCTATCCTGGCGTCCTGATGCTTGGCAAGGATAACAAGCCGGGTGGCGCTGTTCTCGTATGCCATGCCGCCGCGTACCGAAAGACTGTGCCAATCCTCATCCGGAGAAAACGGATTCAGTCCGGCTTTCAGGGCAATGGGCAGGATGAACAGGCTGTCTGCCAAAAGAGTGGCGTGCAGATTTTCCCAACTGTTGTAATTCAGATGTAAAGCATTCTTCCGCAGGCTCTTAAAAGTGACCTTGTCTTCCTTCGGAAAAGGTGGAAAGAGCGGATTCAACGAATCCGTAACATCCGGAAGGATCAGATCATTACCTGCCAGACCGCGTTTCTCGACAAAACTGCGGAGCAGGGAAGGACCGCTAATTTCCACATCAGGCAAATCCTGAACCTGAGAAAAAGCTGCCACAGAAATTAACAGCAGGGCAATGAGCAACAAAGGTTTGTAGTTCATTGTTTCCTCCCTGCATTTAATTTATCCGTGATTTCTTTCTTTTGGGCGGCAGTCAGAAAATCCTGCATTTCATCATATACCTTGCGGGCTTCCTCAAATTGTTCTGATCCGATATAGGAAAGGATGATGAGCCGCTTCGCCTCCAAAACCAGCTCCATTTCGTCTGGATAAAGATAAACCGTTTTATAAAGCTCGATCACAGCTCTGTCATAGTCCTTGGAATAGTGTTTACAAGCTCCCAGAACAAACTGCGCCTGTGCACGGATCTGATAATCTGGATTGAGCAGCAGACCATGTGCCACTTGCTCAGCCGTGTTCCATTCATTTTGGGCAAAATTCCATGACATCCAGATGAATTGAGCCCTGTCAGGGACAGGTATGAACTCTCCGTTCCATTTATGCCAATAAACATCAAGACTGTCGGGAGCGTAATCAAACAGAGTTTGAAGCAGTTTTACAAAACGGGTGTCCACAATGTCATAAGATAATGCCTGGTCAAGCTTCTGAACTGCAGATTGGTAGTTTTCCGCCTGAATTTCAAGTTCAGCCCATTCGGTCAGAATATCGGCATTGGGCTCAAGCGTGAAGATCTGCCGGTAAACGCTGTCTGCTTCTGTGATTCTGTCCAGTCTGCCAAGCGAAGCAGCAACATAACGGCGGATCTCGTTGTTTTCGCGATCCGGAAATTCCTCTCTCAGTTTATCCGCCATGTCGATGATGTCGCTCCAAAGTTCACTGCCGAAGTAAACCCTCAGCAGCAGATACTGAAGTTCGAATCTGATATATTCTGAAATGAATTCGTTTGCCATGGTATCAATTTCGTCCAAAGCTTTCTGATTTGGGCTGAGACGCAAGGAGAAAAGCATTCCGGAAAATACGCTGGAGAGAATGATCTGCTCATCTTCAGTAAAAAACTCATTGTTTTTATATCTGCGCAGCAGGCTCATCCAGGTGTCTATCGCTTTGGAGTGCTCTCCCAGATTGTACTGGATGCTGCCGATATTGGCAAGGGCATAGTTATAGTTATCATCATCGGGATTTTCTTTGATGAACTGATTGAAAAGCAGAAGTGCCTGCTGATATTCTCTGGAGTGGTATGCAGCTTTGGCGGCCATGATCAGATATGCGCCGGGAGTCTCTTTTTCCTTTGACAATTGGAGATACAGCGCCTGAGCCTCATCAAACCTGCGCAGACGATACAATGTCAAGGCTATGTAGCTGTTGGCCTCAAATCTGTCAACTTCGTCTCTGGCGTGGGTTTTGGCGCTGTTGTATATATTCAGCGCTTCATTATACTGCTTCAGATTAAAATAGATATTGCCGTGCAGGATCATTATCTGGAAAGCATTGGCGCTATCAGTAAGCAGCTTGGGAATGTATTCTGCCGCAGCCTGATAATTTTCCAGATAATATAGGCATTGGGCAATCCTGTAGTCGATCACAACCTGGTCGATATAGTTGGAATTGATACTGAGATATTGCTCTATCGCTTTATTATAACGCGATTGGAAGAAACTGATCTCGGCATTGAGATACTTCGCTTTTTCAGTGATCTCGGGTTCTGCTTCAATCTGGAAAACTGCATTTAGCTGAGCAGCGGCTTCGTCATATTCTTTCATGTCAAAGTCGATCAGGGCAATGTTGTAGAGCGCATGAGCACGGTATTTTCCTCGGGGGTATTGATTCAGATAGTTGTTATAAGCCTGTTTGGCACTGAATGGGATCTTGGCATTGAACCAGATGTCTCCAAGCATGATGCTTACATTGTGGTTCAGTTCCGGAGTGAGAGCCATTTTCCTCACACGCAGCAAAGCGTTGATGGCTTCCTGATATTGCTTGTTTTTAAACAGCAGTGAGGCATTGACATAAAGGACATTGGGATCTGTCTTGTCGGTTTCAAGCCCAGATAGATAGGTTTCCAGATTCTTCAAGGCGAAAGTGGGATCTTCTTTATATAAGAGTTTGATCCTTTCCAGCCAGCTCATGACAGCCAGATCATCATTGCTGTCTGGAAGCACATCTTGGGGGCCATAGCGCCACTGTGACAAAACTGCAAAAATGGAATCGGCTTTGGCATCGTTGCCCTGCTCCACATAAAGCAATCCGGTCAGATATGACCGAAATGCGCTGTGAGATTTGGTTTGAGAAAGAATGCTCCAGGCAGTGTCATAACTTTTAGTTAGATAATTGATGCGGGCAAATCTCAGTCTAACTGAGTCTGGATACCCGTCGTATAATTTGTTTTCCAAACGGGCAGCTTCTTCATATTCTTCCATTGAGATCAGATAATCGAGCCACTTGTTCAGCGCTGATGTGTGCACAAATGCTGCCTCAGGCTGGTCTGTCAGTTTCATTGCCAGCTCTCGCGCCTTACCAATATCATTGGCTGATATGCAGGCCTGCATAAGTTCATATGTTGCCGCGGGGTCATTGGCTTTGTGTATCAAAGCCTGCTCAAAGCTTTTCTGAGCTGATACCGGATTGAACAGAGCCAGTTGGATTTTTCCCCTCAACATCTCAATTCTGTATTTCTTGTCAGGTTCGTTGGTGGCCCGTTCCGATCGGGTCAGAAAACCCAGGGCGCTGATGTGGTCTTTCCAGTTATACCGTATCTCAGCTTTGTTGATCAGAACCTCAAACAGCATCTCGCTATCTGTATCGCTGTGCAGAAGGATTGTATAAAGACTGTCTGCAACAACAAAATCCTTTTCAAAGAAAGCAATCTTGGCTCGCATGAAAGTTATGGTCAGCTTATGCTCCGTATCTTTGTATTCCGTTTCGAAGAAAGCTATCTGTTTTTTTGCCAGATTATATTGCCCATGCTCATAAAGATTGATTATGAAGACGAGGTCATTCTCCTCTGCAGAAACGCAGAGTAGCGGTCCGGACAGTAGGGTGAACAACACTGCCATTATGAACAGCAGTAGAATTTGTTTGTTTTTCATATTTCTTCCTGAACCTCTTGGGAACTATTTTTCCGATTTGACGGGAAGGCTGACAAAGACTGTTGTGCCTTCGTTTTCTTTACTTTTTATCCAGATGTTACCATTATGTAGTTCAGCAATTCGTTTAGCTACTGCCAATCCCAGCCCCAGTCCACTGGAACGATATTCTATTGTCCCCGATTTGTGAGCATAGATTTCGTTCAGTTCATAGAACTTTCTAAATACATTCTGGAGTTGATATTCGGGCATGCCTATACCATTATCCTGAACGTAGATGACCAATGTGTCCTTGTTGTTTAGTTTCTCTTCCTGAAAAGCGGAACGCCTCGCTCCGATGATGATAGTACCGAAGTCATTGGTGAAACGTATGGCATTCAGCACAAGATTATAGATCATCAGATGCATAGCTTCCCAATTGCCTTCGATTTCCGGCAAATCGGATGTGACCTCCACCTTGATAAACATCTTCCGATGTCGTGAGACGATCTCCACCTCATGATGGATCAGATTGATGATGTCTGCTATGTGCAGAGTGACTTTCGGCAGATCGCTCTTCAGGTTATAATTGTTCATTGTTATGATGTCATTGGTGGTCAGAATCAGCTTTTTCAGATTGGTTTCGATCTTTTCCATTATTTCCTGGCGTTCTTCCTCATCTGAAAACAAGCTTCTTTTAAGTCTGGATACATAACCTTGGAGTGTCGTCAGCGGCGTATTCAGCTCATGAGACACTATTGCCATAAATTCATTCTTTAGTGCTTCCAGAGATTGCAGTTCGTGACTCTTTTGAATGATGGATTCATACTGCAGAGCATTCTTCAGGGCAATGCTGATCTGGTCAAACAGCAAAGTCGTGATTTCCGGATTCAGATACATCGCTTGAGAATTGTCCAGATAATTATCCAGATAAATGAAACCGTAGATCTCTTCATTGATGATAAGGGGCGCGCAGAATATTGAGTGCAGCTTGTAATCGTGCACACTGATGGAATTTTTAAAACGGTTGTCATCCAACGCATTATAAGTATAGACCGCAGTTTTGGAGTATTGGCACTCACTGATCACAGTCTTGCTTATGACTGCAATGTTGGACAACGGTGACTTTATGTAGTCCATCGCAACTTGGTAGATGTAGTTTCCTTCTTCGTCTTTCTTGATCAGAAATCCTCTTGAAGCACCCGTGAAATCCATACAGGCCGAAACGATCTCTGTCTCCAGAGATTTGATCTCAACCACTCTCATCAGAGAATGCGTTATTGTCATTAGACGGTTCATCATCTTCATTTTCTGTGTGATTTCTGAGTAGTCCTGGATTCGCATAATAAGGTTGGTTATATGTTGTCTGATTGCTCTGATCAAAGTTATCTCATTTTTTGTAAAAGCCAGTTCATTGTGGTCTGAGATGATCATGAATCCGATCTTGTGGAATTTTATCTGGAGCGGAACGATCATATTGTGGGCATGATCGAATTCTTCCGTGATTATGTTGTCAGCTTTGAAAGCTTTGTCTATGAGCTGAAATATTTGCGGCGTGATGAGATACTCTCCATGTTCTTTGTCACGCAGATAGATGGAATAGGAATTCTGCTTCTCAGAATACAGCATGATCTGGAATCTCCAGGGTGCTATGATCTCTTTCAATCCTTTTTCAATAAAGAACTTCACCCTATCTGGATTTTGTATGTTTACCAGACTGTACTGCAGCTCATTCCATTGAGTTCTCGTATTCTGATAACGTGATGAGATGTCTTTGAGATCCAGCTTTTTAACATCGTTAAGATAATAATGGCTCTGTTTCAGATACTGTTGCCTATCCTCTTCGCTTATTCCTTGAGTGATCTCCATCAAAAAACGCTTATATTCCTCAAACCATTCTGCAGTTTGGTTTTCCGCTGCCACCGAAAGATATACTTTTACTATCATCAGGCGAATCTTGCTGCTCAGCAGATAATATTCATACTTCTCGACATCATTGTATAAGCTGATCAATTCCCTCAGAACCTGCCTTAAAGGTTTGAAAGGTGTTGCCAGATCTATGACTGCTTTGAACATTAGTAAATTGTAGTACCAGTAGCGGTATTGATATTTCTTGGCGAGTTCCATTGCCTTTACTATTATGCTTTCCGCTTCCTTAAAGTCTTTCAGTCCGATGCAGCATTCTATCTCCATGATGTAAAAAACGGTCAAGGCATAGTGATTTCTCACTTCGCCGGCAAATTTGGTCGCATTTTTCAAATGCTCTTGGGCCTGTATGTAGTCTCGGTTCAGGATGGATACCATGCTCAGAGTATTGTAATAAAAATCATCCTCATGGATATCATGATAGTTAATATGCACATTCTTTCTTAACATTTTTGAGATCTGTTTCGGTAAACCCAGTTCGTAAAGGTAATAGAAATATGTTTTTACCAAAGGATTGATCTCTCGGATAATGCCTTCATTCAGATTGGGCTCATTCTGGCTGATGAACTTATAGTAGTAACCGAAACTCTTGATCTTGCTCATGGCAAGTGCCAGATTGTATTCAATCGAGCTTAGGAACTTGGTGCTTTTTAGTTTGTTGATGATGTCTTTGGCTTGTTCCAAAAACTCTATGGCTTTTTGAAAATCACCCATCTTGATATGCGCTTCACCCATATTCAATAGCGCTAGGGCCATTGTTATACTCAGTCCCTGTTCTGCAGCCATTGCATACCCTCTCTGCGAATACGATTCTGACACTGGTGTGTTGCCTTGTTTTAGGTGAAGGTCGGCAAAATTGTTATAGATCAGCCCCAGATAGCGTTTTATGTTAAATCTTGTCCAGATGGATAGCGCTATGTTAAGGTGCTCATTGGCTTCTTCGATGTTTTTCAGATTACTGTAGCACACCCCCAGATTGTTATGCAGAGACGCCAGTCTGATCAGAACCCTAAAATCCTGCATTGATGGCAGTTCTACCAGAAAATCCTCTGCTGTCTTGATGGCGGTCAGCATCTCGTTTTTTATTTTATAATATACCACCAGTCGGTCCACATAGGATATCTTCAGTTCCAGCGGAAGCTCTGCATTTGCCAGTTCATTCAGGTAGGAAAACGCAGTGTCTGTGTCTAACTGTAGTTGGATGTTAATGAAATAAAGCTGTAGGAGTACTTTCTGCCTTCCGGTGTAAACAAGTTCCAGCGCCTGGTTAAAGTAAGTCAGTGATTTTACCAGATCTTCCATGATGAAATAGATTGTCCCTAAAACATAGTATTTTTCAAACATCTCCGGAAGTTTTCTGATGCCGTTGATCACGCGCTGTGAACAGTTGCAAAAGCCTGTCAGTTCTGTCTTTTCCTGAAAAACCATCAGATCGCTGATCAGTTCAATTGGGAGTATATTTAGTTTCCCGCTAAAATCGATTTCTATCACATCCAGGATTGCCAGATACGCTGCTTCCTGATTGTGGTCTTGCTCATGCAGGTCATACAGGCGTTTGGTATATTCTCTCTGTGCCTTGTGATCTTTGGCAATGATGGCATTTCTGATCACTCCCCGACAGGTTTCAACATCATGGATATCATGCTTTCTGTAAAACTCCAGTATGGCTTCTGAGACGGATTTATGTTCAACATTGGGACTTTCTGTCTTTAGTTTTGCCTTGGCTGCCTGATACACAAACATATAATGTTGTTTTTGTTTGCTTAGGATTTCATTGAAGATAGTATCGTTGATAAAGTCATATAGCTCTTTCCCCTGCATTTTTGTGATATACGTGATCAGTTCTTTGGT
The DNA here is from genome assembly GCA_964634035.1 of uncultured Candidatus Cloacimonadota bacterium. Classification (GTDB taxonomy): domain Bacteria; phylum Cloacimonadota; class Cloacimonadia; order Cloacimonadales; family Cloacimonadaceae; genus UBA5614. The sequence continues at coordinate 10,450 of CAZWJK010000009.1, forward strand.
CAGGGGGCATTCTGCTATGGCTAAAAGTTTCAAATGTTGGTAATTTTTTTCTTTGATATGGCTCAGGCGCATGTAGATTGAGTTCAGCAGCTTGGTCGGTAGTTCGTAATCGGCAAAATCATAGTCAAAGCTGATGGCTTTGTTCCGCACTATTTTTTTCTTCTGTACCAAATCGACCAATATCTCTCTGATAAAATACGGATTGCCTGCCGATAGTTCCCACACCTGATTTATAAAGGCATCAGATGCTGTCTTGTTAAGAAGCTTTTTGATGTACTGCTTGGTTTCATCATAAGTCAGTGGCAGAATCTGCAGAGTTACGGTATGATTGATCTGAGCAATTTTGTTGTAATCGATGAATCCCAAAACGATCAGGATCTTCTGTTCGGAGATCACCTGTGAGATGTAATTGATGAAGTCGATTGTGTATCGGTGCACAAAATGCGCATTTCTGATGATAAAGATTATCGGCTTATGCTCTGAAAGGCTGATCAGTAGTTTTTTCACGCTTTCAAAATCCGCTTGCAGTTCTTCTCTGTTTTGAGAAACACGTTTGGCTTCGCTTGCTGACTGAAAGAGGTATAGTTTGAATTTCTCGGATATTGTGGTTAAATTGTCATATTTGGTGATTTCTTCTGTGGACAGCGATTGCATGAATTCTTTGATCAGTGCAAAGAATGGCTCGTGATCCTGCCGGCTGCATGTGTAATCAAACAGAAAATAGTTACCGTTTAGCAAATGATATCTGAACAGTGACAGCACGGATTCCTTGCCCAATCCTTCTCCGCCTATCAGGGAAACGATTTTCCCGTTTCCTTTTTCAGCGCTTTCCACATACTCCAGGATCTGATGGCTGTAGCTTTCTCTGGAAATGTAACTATTGAATTTTAATTTGTTGACCAGCGACCACTCTATCGAGTATGGATATTGTTTGTTTTGTATTCTGTTAATGTAATTGATGATCTCGTCAGCACTTTGGAACCTGTTCTCAGGATTTTTCTCCAACAGTCTTAAAATGAATTTCTCAAGTGCCTGCGGAATGTCTTCATTCAGTTCTGATGGGAATTTCGGAATGAAATAATGCTGTGAGCCCGTGATCAGAGCATTGATTTGATCGATTGAAAAGGGAAAGTTATTGGTCGTCAGTTTATACAGCATCACTCCCAGAGAGTAGAAATCGCTGGCTGTCGTTATGTTCTGATTGGTAAAGGCTTCCGGTGCCAGGTAGGGTAGCGATCCTGTCACAGTTTGCTGGTCTTTGTTGGAATCAATTTTTGTGAAGCCAAAGTCTATGACTTTCACCTCCACCTTGTTGCCGTCTATCCTGTAAAGCACATTCTCCGGCTTTAGGTCCTTATGCAGAATGTCCTGCTCGTGTAAGGCATCCAAGGCATAGGCGACTTGCACAATGATATCATAAAATGATTCGATCTGCGATTTCTTGAATCTGTAGTTCTTGAGTGAAGAGCCCTCATAGTATTCTGTGAGTATATAGATATGATCGCCCACATGCCCGAAATCCGCCACGTGAGCCAGGTTTGGATGCTCTATCTTGGTGATGTGATGCATGTCTTCCGCAGAGAATTTGCCATACAACTCTCTCGATGACAGATATTGAAACATCTTCAGTGTATAGAGCTTCCCGGTTCGCTTGTCGCGCACCTTGAAAACATTGCTCCACGCTCCTGAACCCAGACTTTCCAGAACTTCATATCTATGATCTATTATCATGTGCTTATCCGACTTTCAAGTTTATTTTTCTTTATCTCTGACCTCTTTTATCGTGTCAAGCTAAAACACCTTTCTGCTTTTATGTCAAATTTTGCTGACTTACATCTCTCCTACTTGGCCCTTGCTTAAAACTCAGCTAAAGCATTCAAATCATAGGGAGATACATATAAAGCCTTATTGGACTGGAGTTCCTGCCACTTTTCGAACATTTTGATGTATTTTTGCAGCTCCTCTGACTTATAGATTTCCGGTAAAAAAGGTATCTTTGCTTTCATCCCTACGGAAACCTGGACACCATTTTTACTGCTCATCACGGGTACCAGTTCCACTTCATTCTTGATTTTTGCCAGGGCTTTTATCTTTTCCACTGCGTCCTGCATGTCTCCAAGTTCATCCACCAGCCCGATCTGTATGGCTTCCTGCCCTGTCCAGATCTTGCCTTGAGCCACATTGTCTATCTCCTCCACGCTTCTGTTTCTGCCCCTTGCCACCTTACCAACGAAATCCTGATAACTCGTTGCTATCAGTCTTTCCATGATCTGCTTCTCGTCCTCTGTCCACTTCCTGTTCAAGTTTCCGAAATCGGAGCGTCTTCCCTTCTTTACTGTTGACCAGTTTACATGCAGCTTCTTGAAAAGTTCCTCTGCTGATATTGTCAGCCCTATCACACCAATGGAACCTGTTAAAGTCGCAGGATTGGCATAAATGTAATCAGCATTGCAGGCTATGTAGTAACCTCCTGAGCCCGCCACTCCTGTCATTGTGACCACGACCGGCTTCTTGTTCTCGCTCTTGGCAAGTTCAATTTCTTTGTGAATGATATCTGATGCCTGAGCAGAGCCGCCTCCGCTGTCTATTCTGAGGATGATTCCTTTATATTCATTGCTCTTTCTGGCTTTTCTGATTAGTTCGGTTGTTGTTTGATGTGCTATATTTTTCCCCGCTTCACCTTTTCCCATAACTATGTTTCCCTGCGCATAGATCACAGCTATTTTAGATTTCTTGGGATGAGTCCAACTGTATTTCTGATAATCTGGCAGTTTGTTTGCAATGGTGTCAAATTTATAATCATTCTTCAGTCTTTCTCTGAATTCAGTCTCATAGACCAGTTCATCTACCAGTCCTGCTTTTAGGGATTCGTCTGCTATATAATAAGGTCCGTTGTCAATTATTTCTGTTACCGGTAGGCTCAGCTTGGCACCGCGTCCTCTTGCAATCATGTCGCACATCTGCTGATACAGGCTGTTCAGGATCCTTTCATATTCCCTTCTTTCCTCTTCAGGCATGGATGATTCGCTCAGCATGTTGCCTGCCGTCTTATATGGATGGCTTCTGAAATTGATCACTTCAATGCCCAGCTTTTCCAATGTATCTTTAAGATAAGGTGAGTTGATTGCTATTCCCTTCAGATCGACTGTTCCCTGAGGATTCAGATATATCTTATCCGCCACTGCGGCGGCAAACAGATAATCGGCATTGCTCATGTTATCATAATAAAAAACTACTGCCTTGCCTGATGCTTTGTAATCATTTATGGCATTGATCAGTTCCTGTTTCAGTGCCAAGGATGAGGAAAAATTCTTGTTGATGAAAACTAATCCCGCCATTTCAGGATCTTTCTTAGATTTCTCTATGCTCTTTATTATAGATTCAATATCTGTCTGTTTTTTGTCAAAAATGTTGAATGGCCCGATCTTATACTGCAATGCCTTGTAAGTGACCACTTCTTTTCCAACCGGCAAAGAATACCACTGTTTCTTGTTCAGATTGCCAAATGGCAGAAATGACTTGCTGGGAAGAAACACATAACTATAACCTCTGCTCTGTTCATCAATGTTCTGGCTTATCATTCCCAGTTGCAGTTTCCGTGAGCTTAAGCTGAAATTCAATCCGAAATGATAATTCTCCAGATTGTAAGTCCCCCCTATCCTGATACCGTCGACAAGCTCAGTCTGTAATCCAATAATTGGTTGCTTCAGTTCATAGTCTCCATCAGTGTTCTTAGCATAGTCAAAGTCAGCAGATATCTCAAGTCGGTGCTCATCCCATGTTTTCAGCAAAGAAAAGGGACGCCAGCCGATACCTGCTTTGTAACTCGGAGCAGCTTTGTTAGGATTATCCCATGTAAAAGCAAGCGAAGCAAAACTTACGGGCCGATACATAACCCCTGACCGATAATTTCCTTTGCTGAACTTGTTGTTTTGCCAATTGTATGAAGAACCTGCATAGAGATTAGGAATCAGATACGGACCTGTTAGCTCAGATCCTGATGCCAGGGTGTGTATGTTGGTGCCATCCTTTTGTTTCTCATAGATATAGGATAACTCATCTGCATTTAATATAAGCCAGTAATGGTCTTCAAAATCTTCATCTTTCCAGCTTTGCAGCCAGCCCAGACCACCACTGTTGCCGAATCCCAGAGCGGCAGGATTGACTAAGGATGATAGTACCCCGTCGCTGGTTGCCAAAGGTTGCTCCCATTCAAGCAAATACCCTGAATTTTGGGCTGATACATAACTGAACATTAATACTGCAATTAATAAGATTAGGGTTCTTTCCAGCTTCATTTTTCCTCCTATGCTAGAGTTGGAAACTCAATTTCTCTTAGGTAAATTTCTTTCATTGATAGCAATAAAATACTACCTCAGTTAATTGTAAAGAAACTTGTTATCTTATCTCATCACGATTCTCTTTTCTGTCCTCAAGTACATTTGCTGTCATCAAAACTCTTGACAAATTTCCAATCATCTTAAAACAAAGAAAGATAAAGGATAGATTAATGCGTAGAAAAGCAAAACATGCTGGTAAACTGATTGAGGATTGGAGTACCATTGACCTTCCGGACTCTCAAAAGGAGCATTATGCCAGGTTGGGGTATAAACCCTACTTGTGCTCTGGCGGGAAAGTCAAGTGGCTCAGTTTTGACCAACATATATACGAAAAGATCAAATATGATGATAGAAAAAAGATCGCTCCGTTTAAAAATCTGCGCCCTTCGCTCCAAAAACAGCTTCGAGTAGCAAAAAGGTTGTTCAGAGCTTTTCTCAGAAACTGGTTCTTATTGTTTCTCGCTGCTTTGATTGTTTTAATTTATTTTTATTACGAATCCATCTTGAATTGGTTCTAATTTATGGAAAAAGGAATCTGAAGTGCACATTTTACTAACGAATGATGACGGAATACAGGCCAAAGGTATAAGAACACTTGCTGCCTATTGCCGCAATGCCGGATACGAGGTAACCATAGTAGCTCCTTCTCAAGAAAGAAGCGCTGCTTCTCATTCGCTTACTCTGAGAAAACCTGTTAGGGCAGAAAAGATAGCAGATCGGGAGTTCTCTATTGACGGCACCCCTGTTGATTGTATGGTAATCGCCGTTCAAAAACTACTTCACAAACCTGTAGATCTGGTTATCTCAGGCATCAATGCCGGCCAGAATATGGGTGAAGACATTCACTATTCGGGAACGGTAGCTGCCGCCAAGGAAGCCGCTTTTTTTGGCTATAAAGCAATTGCCATTTCCATTAATTCGTATAAAGACCAATTGTTTGAAACAGCAGCAGAATGGATGGTTCTAATGCTGAAGAACGGATTAGTGGACATTTTACCCGTAAATCAGGTTTTGAATATAAATGTTCCCAATATCAGGTTTGATGAGGTAAGAGGTATTAGGTTAACCAGTACAGGCCACCGCAAATACTATAATTTTCTTAAACTTATTGAAGAAGATGACAATGGTTTTTCTTATGTCATCGGTGGTGATCTGCCCGTATGGGAAAAGCAAAGGGGAACTGATGCCGAAGCTATCTCAGATAATTTTATTTCCCTTACTCCGCTTGGTTTTGAAATGACTAAGGGTGATTCATTCCCGGTTTTGCTCGAATGGATCGAAGAAAATGCAACTAAACTCAAACCATAATACTAAGTCTGACTACCACTTATGAGATTTGAAGACCAAAGAAAAATGATTGTCAAGGAACTGATTCAATATGGTATCAGGGACAAAAGGGTTCTGCATGCCTTCGAAACAATTCCTCGCGAGAGATTTGTTCTAACTGAGTATTCTGAATATGCATATCGTAATCAACCTCTTCCGATTGAATTGAATCAGACTATTTCACAGCCACTTATGATAGCCATTATGATGGAGCATCTGAATCTCAGCAGTGATGACATTGTACTGGAAATCGGCACCGGCAGCGGATACCAGACTGCACTGCTGGCTTCCATAGCGAAAGAAGTCTGCACCATTGAGCGACTCGATGCTCTGTCATTAAAAGCTAGGAATACGTTGAAAAGTCTTGGATACGAGAATATTTATTACAGAATCGGTGATGGTTCTCAAGGTTGGCAGAAAGCTTTTCCAACCTATACTGAATTCTCCAAGATCATTGTCAGCGCTGCTGCAGCCCAGGTGCCCGAAAAATTGATCAGCCAGCTTGCAGATCCGGGGATTTTAGTCATTCCGGTTGGTGCTCATCACTATCAATCTCTGATTAAAATAACGAAATCAGATGGTATCGTCACCCAATCCACACATGGTGGTTGCACTTTTGTTCCGCTTATTATCAATGGCCAGTGACATGCTCGTGCATTGAGCTAATGGGAGTTTGATATGCTTTGGATAAAGTTCAAAAACTGGTTAGATGCATTTCTGCATGGACGCGGAAAGTTGGATTACCTGCGCAATTTCCCGCTTCTTTGCGATTTTTCTTTTTTGGAGCTTTTTCTGTTTGAACAAATAATCAATATCCGCCACTATAAAAAGGGCGAATTTATTTATCAGGAAGAATTTCCCCTCGCTGTCATTTATCTGATTCTGGATGGAGCGATTGAGGTCAAAGAGGGTTCTGATCAAAATATCAAAACCATAGTTTTAGAGAAGTATCAGCCCTTGGGCATTATTGACTTATACACAGAAAACAGAAGAAAAGGTGTTGCTTATGCCCTTAAAGACTCCACTCTTCTGGCTGTTTCCCACCTCGATTTTAATGCTTTCATCAGGTCCAACCCTAAAACCGGCATCAAACTTCTGAACAATATCTGCCGGATTCTGAGTTGTTATTATGTCGAATTGCAGATTTCAAATCCGGATTAATAAATGAAGACAACCCGCTGGTTATTGTACTTATTGATCCTGGCTGTTTTTATAGCCGGATTTATTTTTTACAGCTGGATCTTCAAATATCTGATCCTGTCAGTGATCTTCACATACATCATCAATCCCTGGATTTCCTGGTTTGAAAGACATTACGTTCCCAGACTTCTGGCTATCATCTTTGTTTACCTTGGAATCACCATTCTCATAGCTTGGAGTGTGATACGAGTTTTACCCGTATTGATTGAGCAGTCTCAAGGTCTGCTGGAATTCATTAAAACTGCTTCCGCTCAGGGTGAGGTCAGTCTGCTGCAGATACCTCTTTTCCAGTCCATTCAACAGCAGGTAAAATACCTTGATTCTCAAGTCCCGATCCTGATGCTGCATGACCAGTTCATTAATTTAATCAAAACCCTGAATAAAACCATGATGGACATCCCCAATCTGTTTGTCCGCAATTATGAAAAGATCCTTCAAGCTGTTTCTTTGATTGCCATGATTCCCCTGATCGGCTTTTTCCTGCTCAAGGATAATGTTAAATTCAGGAAAAGTTTTCTCTCTTTCATTCCTAATCGCTATTTTGAAATTGCCATCATTCTGATGCACAAGGTTGATGAAGCTGTGGGACGATATCTACGGGCCATGTTTTATGAGATCATTATCGTCGGGACTCTGGCATCCATTGTACTGACTCTGTTGGGTGTTGATTATGCGATTCTGATCGGTTTTCTGGCCGGTTTTGCCAATGTGATTCCCTACTTCGGACCTTTCATGGGTGGCCTATTTGCCGTTACCTCAGTGCTCCTGACCGGACATCCGCACATCATGATTTTTTATGTCATCATTGGCATGTACCTCGTGCAGGTGATAGATAATAACATCGTATATCCCGTGGTTGTGGGAACTAATATTCAGATGCATCCGCTGCTTGTTCTGCTGACTGTGCTAGCCGGCGGTTGGGCTTATGGCCTGATGGGAATGCTGATTTCTGTGCCTGTCGTATATCTGGTATATTCCGTTACGCGGGTTTTATACATTAATCTCAGAGATTTTAAAATGATATAAATTAAAGGAAGTAAGAAAATGGGTTTATTGGACAAATGTTACAATTTTAAGGATGCCAAACGGGCAATGGCAATGGGTTATTATCCCTATTTCAGGGAAATCAGCTCGGAACAGGATACAGAAGTGATCTGTAATGGACAAAAGATGCTGATGATGGGCTCTAACAGCTATTTGGGACTGACCACTCATCCCAAGGTCAAGGAAGCGGCCATCCAGGCTGTCAAGAAATATGGCAGTGGTTGTGCCGGCTCCAGATTTCTGAATGGAACGCTCGATATTCACATTGAGTTGGAAACTGAATTGGCAAAACTGGTCGGGAAAAAAGCCGCTCTTGCTTATCCAACAGGTTATCAGGCCAACCTTGGCTGCATTGCTACCATGGTTTTGAAGGGCGATATTGTGATCACTGACAAACTTGATCACGCTTCAATCATAGATGGCTGCACCCAGTCCCAGGGCACCATGCTCCGCTTTAATCACAACGACATGAAGAGCCTCGAAAAAGTCCTTGCCAAGCACACAGGCACCAATATGCTGATCGTTGTGGACGGCATCTTTTCCATGGAAGGCGACATCGCTGACCTGCCTGAGATCGTCAGACTTGCTCAAAAGTACAATGCTTCCGTCATGGTTGACGAAGCGCATTCTCTTGGAGTATTGGGTAAAACCGGTGCCGGGGCCGCGGAGCATTTTAGCCTGGTCAAAGAATCTGACCTGATTATGGGCACCTTTAGCAAATCCCTTGCCTCGGTTGGTGGTTTCATTGCTGCTGATGAAGATGTGATAGGATACCTTAAACACAAGTCCCGTGCCTTGATTTTCTCTGCTTCCCTCCCTCCTGCGTCCACAGCCAGTGTTCTTGCCGCCCTGAAAATCATGAAAGAGGAGCCGGAAAGGATCCAACAGCTTTGGGACAACACTAACTACATGATGAAAGCCTTCAAGGATATGGGCTATGACACCGGAACTTCCTGTACACCTGTGATCCCTTTGCACGTCGGTGACATGATGGTTGCTTTCAGAATGTGGAAACGTCTTGGCGAAGAAGGAGTCTTTATAAATCCTGTCATCCCTCCTGCCGTTCCGCCCAATTCCTGTCTCATCCGCTGCTCTTTCATGGCAACCCATACCAGGCAGCAGCTTGATTTTGCCCTTGATAAATTCAAAACCATAGGCAAAGAACTGGAAGTTATCTAAAATACAGCTCATAATATTTATAGAACTGCTCTTTCAAGCTGTTTATTAGGGTCTTTTGCAACACCGTGACAAGATTTGACATAAATTGGAGGTTTCGATGTATAGACTCATTATGGTCATTGTCTGTATCTGTCTGTTAATAAGTGCCTGTGACAGTAATACTTCTCCACAAAAGACTGTGCCCGATCCGCAGATCTCACCTCAATCAGGGATCTATCTCTCCGCCCAGCATGTCACAATCGAGTGACCGATGTCCACTACCATCATTCATTACACTTTGGATGGAACCGACCCCACTTCCCAATCCCCTGTTTATTCAGTGCCTTTGGAAATAACACAAGCCACCACTGTAAAAGCCATCGCACGCAAAAAGAGTTGGAAGAACAGCAACATCGCCACTGCCGAATTCACCCTGATGGCTGCCCCTGTCTATCTGTCGCCTGAAAGCGGGACATATGATTCATCTCTGTCCGTTTCTATCTATTCCGCTGCTTCTGACATTGCCATTCATTACACTCTGGATGGAAGTGAACCCTCCGAGACTTCTTCTGTATATGCGGAACCTGTTTTGTTAAACGGCAATGCTGTTGTTAAAGCAGCCGGATTCAAAGCCAACTGGTTGACAGGTGAAACTGCAGTGGGTTCATATCAGTTTGAAGCCCTACCCCCTGATATATCGATGCCGTCAGGTCTCTATTATAGTGTGCAGAACATCACTCTTGTTTCAATTCTTTCCGATGCTCAGATCCGTTACACCACCGATGGCAGTGATCCTAATGAAACATCAGCTTTGTATGATGAACCAATATCCGTAAATCACTCTCTATCCCTTAAAGCGAGAGCTTTCAAATCCAACTGGAATCCCGGACAAATAGCTCAGGCAGATTTTCAGCTCAAAGTATCAGTTCCTTTTTTCTCCCCCTTACCGGGAACTTACGATCAGGAGCAGGAAGTGACCATTTCCTGTCTCACAACAGAGTCCATTATTCGCTATACAACTGACAGCTCTGAACCTGATCAAAACTCAAATCAATATACATCCCCCGTCAATATTGATGCCAACTGTGCCTTGAAAGTTAAAGCTTTCAGAATCGGCTGGACTGCCAGCAATACAGCTTCAGGAGTTTACAACCTTTTGGTTTCGCCGCCAACAATATATCCTTCCAGCGGAACATATTTGGGACCCCAAACCGTTACGCTGAACTGCCCCACTCCCGGTTCCCAGATCCGCTATACATTGGACGGCACCGTTCCGACCGAAACTTCAACTTTATATTCTGAACCAATCGTGATCTCCACTTCCAGAACTCTTACCGCTAAAGCTTTCAGACCCAACTGGACCGCCAGCTTTTCCAACCTTGCCTATTACAC
>CAZWJK010000009.1:21009-33681 GCA_964634035.1 uncultured Candidatus Cloacimonadota bacterium
GCTACTGCCGTTTACAATATAAACATCTATCATGAGCCTTTGATCCTAATCCAGGGTGGCATTTTTACCATGGGCTGCACCAATGGAACCGGCGACCCTGACGAGATTCCCCTGCATACTGTTTCACTTTCTGATTTTCTGATTTCCAATCATGAAGTCAAACAGCAGGAATACGAGGAAGTCATGAGTTCCAATCCTTCGGAATTTGACTATGGGCCAACCTACCCTGTGGACAATGTCAGTTTCTATGATGCCGTTGCTTTTTGCAATAAACGCAGTATCAGAGAACTCTTCATGCCATGCTATGAATATCTGAACTATGGTTTCAACCCTGATTCCTGGCCACTGGGGTGGAACACCACCACTCATAACAACATCATTTGCCACTTTGCATACGATGGCTACAGACTCCCTACTGAAGCGGAATGGGAATATGCCGCCAAGGGTGGAAGTCTTTCACAGAATTATCTGTATTCAGGAAGCAACAATCTTTCGCTGGTCGGCTGGTATGGCGACAACGCCTACGGTTCCACCCACCCTGTCTGCCAGAAAGCACCCAATGAACTCGGCCTGTATGATATGTCAGGAAATTTATGGGAAATCTGTTGGGACTGGTATGGACCTTATGATTCATCCACTACCCCCGTTTTTGACCCTCACGGACCGGAATACGGCACCAGCCGTGTGTTCAGAGGCGGGATGTGGCAAACACCTGAAACCTATGCCAGATCCTCAAACCGCAGTATGGCACCTCCGCCCAACATTGCCGCTTCCTATGGCTTCAGGGTCGTCAGGTCAGTTGTTACAAATTGATCGAATAGTTACCTTGATTTGTCATTCCTGCGAAAGCAGGAATCTTCCCTACGCTCGTCATTACCACGCAAGGTGTCATCCTGAGCACAGTCGAAGGATAAGACACCAGCTGCGTGTTCCGCAATTTAACTATGCTCAATGTGACACGCTTTGTGTCATTCCTGCGAAAGAAGGAATCTTATTGCATTGATATTTTACTATCAAACTTGCAATTATTCGTCTTTTTTTCTCATCCTGCTTGGCTCCTGCTTGCATCCCTCTCCAATGTCGCAGCAGATTTGCTCGCTGGATGAAGCCAATTTATACGAACATCCGACGTACAAGCCTTGTGCAATGCAGCTTGAGGATAAGGGAGCGGTGGATGGGTGCAAAAAGGGAAAGATGGATGTGGATTAGGAGAATTCTAGGAAATTACTTTGTTATAGACTGACATGAGTTGGGGAACGATAACCTGCGGGGAATATTTACTCAGGCAGATGTCACGGATGGCAGAGCGGTCATATTTATGATAGGTTTCAAGCATGGCTGCCATGCCTTTCGCCAGGGAAATGTGATTCGCAGGTTCGGTCAGGATGCCGTTTGCTTCATTGATCAGGTCAACAGGTCCGCCACAGGCGGTTGATACTATCGGTTTGGCACAGGCCATAGCTTCCAGGATAACCATGCTGAGGGATTCCAGCCGGCTGGGCATCACATAGAAATCACAGTTTTGATACTCTTTCAGAGCTTCCTGACGATTCAGGCCGCCAAGCCAGACAACATAGTCCGACACGTTCAGTTTGTCCGCCAAACGTTTGACATAAGCAGCTTGCCTGCCCCCTCCTCCGATTCTCAGCACAAATTTATAGCCCTTGCCTTTTAAAATTCTTACAGCTTGCAGCAGATCACCGATCCCTTTATTGACAGTCAATTGGCTCAGAGTAAAGAGATTCGGTATCTGGTTAAACTTAAAATTCGGGTCAGGAATAAAGAAATCCGTGTCTACGCTGTTGGGAATCACTAGAGGCATTCTGGATGCAAATTGGCTGATGCTTTCCGCCAGAGGGTTACTGACAGCCACGAGTTCCGCAGTCGCAGACAACGGTTTTGCCACGATGTCCCTCAACCCTTTGGCCGTGATGTATTCCCTGAAGGGGAAAGGCCCGCTGTGCTCAGTTATGATGTAGGGAACGGACAGATTTTTTGCCATGTAATAAGCCAGAAATCCTGCCGGAAAAGTCACATGGGCATGGATCAGACCTAGCTTCCCTTCCGCTTTTACAATCTGACTTGTAAAGCTTATGAGACGGGTCACAAGAGCAGGATAATTGCCTCTTTTGATCAGACTGGTCCAGGTCAGATGCGGAATTTTGTATTCAGTTAGGTTGTCTGAATGGCGGATGATTTCTTCTCTTTGTGAACTGAACTTTGCCAATGTCAGGATTGTTTTGAATGGATTTCTAACTTTAAGCACAAACTCGTTGGGACCCCAGTTGATGATGCTGACCTTCAGGTCGGAATGCTTAGCCAGAGCTTGGGCCTGCTCAAAGATGAAGAGGCCGGCATTATTGCCCTGGGTGGGATACCAGGAAGGCAGGATCAGGATGTGCATATCAACTCTCTTTGTGTTCCGGGGCTACAACTTCATTAAACAGCTCAGCCAGTTTGCCGGTCAGATTTCTTCTTTCAAATTGGCTGATACATTCGATATCAGGATCGATGACCAGCTCGTTCTGCTTCCACTTTGTGACCATTGCACGCAGGCCATTTGTAACTTCAGTCTCACTGTCCGAATCAAAAACGTAGCCTGTTTTGCTCTGTCTGACCAGTTCAGCGGCGGAACCTTGGGGCGGAACAATGGCCAGAATCGGCCTGTAACTGCGCATGTACTCAAACATCTTGCCCGGCAGTTCGGGTTCGCTGTTGGCACCTGGTGAAAGATAAAGCAGAAGTGCATCAGCATTATTGAGGATTTTTAGGGAATTCTTATGAGATATGTAGGGCTGAAATCTGACCATGCCTTTGATTGTTTCGTCGTGATAAAACTCTCCCAACACAAAGGCAGGCGTGTTTTTTCCATAGATCTCAATCCTGATTTGGTCTGCACTGATGACTTTTTCGGTCATTAGATTCCTGATCGCCAGGAACAGAACAAGCGGCCTTCTGCGGTCATAAAACGAGCCGGTATAGACGATCTTGAAGATCTTGCCTGACTGTCTTGGCTGCGCCTCCAGTCCAGAAAAATCACTTTCATCAAAACCATTCGTGATGATGCGGTTCGGCCTTTCTGACAGGAAGGGATATCTGCTTTCAAAGTTCTCTTTCATGAACATGGGATGGGCGTAGATAATACCACTGCACCGCTCTATGACCGCCTTTTCACAATTCTGGTCTTTTTGCCTGGCTGAAGATGTATAAGCTCTGTCCAGACGGGTGTGGTTGTTGACCCATTCATCGCGGAAATCAACTACATACGGCAGATTATATTTTTCTGAGACATACGGCCCCAGAAGCATGGAGGAAAAAGGCCCGCCGGTGATATAGACGAGATCGATTTTATGCTCGCTGACTATCTTGTCTATGCACTTTCTGGCAAAGGGCAGCCAGGTAATTTCACTATCGGGGATCAGCCAGTGCAGTTGCAGCCATTCCACCAGTTTGTGCAGTCTCAGCCCCCACATCGCTTTGTAGAGCCAGTTCAAATCAAGCGTAGGTGCTCTATGGACTTGCACATCAGTCGGGATCTCTTTGATCAAAGACCTGTCCTTAGGCCAGCGGGTGAGATTGTGAGCGACGGTCAGAACGACAGGCTGCCAGCCGAACTCCGATAGATAACGCGCGAACTTCAAGCTGCGCTGGACTCCGCTGCCTCCTAGTGGCGGAAAATAGTAGGCAATGAACAGCACTTTCTTCATATTACCGGTTCTTTTCAAACAGCAGTAATTGCCAGTATGATTTATGCCCGCTCAGGACAAGATTGAGGAAATTGACCGCTTTGGTCAGAAGGTTCTTGCGATTCTTGGGGAAATATATATTCCCGCAAACAGGGCAAATGCCCTTGGCTCCGGGGTGCATCCACTGTCCCAAAGCGTGTTTCAAACTGATCAGTTGCGGAATCCATTGCTTCTGCCGCGAGCCCAGAGTCTCATAATGGAGAATTTTAAAATCGCGCAGGAAAAGGCTTTCCAGCCTGCTTTTGCTGAAGCTTTGCAGGTGCTGCCAGACATGGAAGATGGCATCACAGTTCGGACACTTGCAGTAACTGCGGGGCAGGTATTCGGATTCCGGAACCGTAATCATTATATATTTGCGCGCTACTCTGACAATTTCATTTCTGACCTTGTTAAGTTCATTGTCAGTCAGGTGTTCCAGCATTTCACTGCTCAGGACAAGGTCATAAGAGTTGTCAGGAAAAGGAAGCTCGGAGGCGGAGGACAGGACTTTTTTTGCTTTGACATTTTCCAGCGCTTCCAGTGAGCTGTCCAGGCCAGTCACATCATACTTTTCGATAAGAAGATTCGTGATGATCCCGTTTCCGCAACCGACATCCAGAACCGTCTTCACATCAGAAGGCATCAGTTCCGCAATGCGCAGGGCTTTCTTTTGTATTTCCCTGTCGCTGTCATAGTCGATCCAGGTGCCGCTTTGATTGAATCTGTCAAACATAAGCCGCCCTTTTTACTTTATTGATGATGTCGTGAATCACGCTTCTCACCACATCCCTGTCATAAGGTAGAATTGCTTTGAACGTCCTTCCCAAAAGATAATACACAATACCGTAGATAACGAGTCCTCCACTAAACCGGATTATGGGATTGACTTTCAGAAACAGGACCGGGTAACAGATAGCACCGCTCAGAACCGCCGCTGACAGAATTCTGAACAGGGCACTGAGACGGAACAGGTCGGTCAGATTTATCCTTAGTTTGATCTTAATCAGGATCAAGTATGCCGCCACAGTCAGATAGGTCACCGTAACCGTGGAAATGGCGGGTCCCTTGAGCCCGTATAAGTTGATCAGAACCAGGCTCAGGGCAGTATTAACAATCAGGGTGAAGGTCGAGATGATGAAGATGAATTTCGTTTTGTTAAAGACTTGAAAGAGCAATCCGTATGTCGCTATCCTGAGAGGGATAGTGAACAGGTAAATCCTGAAGTAGAGAACCGATTCGAGATATTTGGCGGAATAAAGCAATTCGATGATCTGGGCTGCGAAAACAAAACAGAACACAAACAATGGAAACAGGATCAGGGCATTTTTCCTCACCGCTCCCTTGTATAGATCGCTGACAGCTTTAACATTGTCCTTTCTGCTCATCTCAGGCAGGATTACCGCATTTACGGAATTGGTGATGATGCCGATGAAGGGCAGTTCAGTAGCTCCGACGGCAAAGACGGCAAACAGTTCCGGACTGAAATAGGACGAGATGATGATCTTGTCCACCTGGGCGGAGATCACGCCAATGATGGCTGCGATCCCGATGGGCAGGGCAAATCTGAACTGCGCCTTCAGAAGCTCTCTGTCATAATCGAACCAACTTCCCGAGGTGTATTTTCTCAAGTTGAACCTGGCGTATAGCCATTGGATGAGAACTGAAAGGACGATACTGCAAGTGATGAAAAACAGGTCTTTGGTCAGAATAGCTGTCCCCAGGATCAGGATAAAATCAAAACAGAGAGAAAAGATGATGAACCCAGCCGCTTTTTTAGGCTGCTGCAGGCCAATCATAATGCTATAGTAAAGCTGAGACAGAAACATGAAAAACGGGTAAACGGCATAAATGACGAGAATCCTGCTGAGGTCCGGATTATTAAAAACACCGGCTATGAGATGGCGGGAAACAAGTAACAGAACAGCACTGACAAGTCCCAGCACGGAAAAGATGTCAACCGTCTGGCGGATGATCTTGTTTTTTGTATCTCCATCGGATTTGGGCAGAAAATAATACACGCTTTGAGGCAACCCGACCATGAAGATCGCAGCCATCAGAGTGTAGATCATGAAAAGCTGGCGATAGGTTCCATATTCCGCCTGTGTCAGGATCCTGGCAAGTAGGATGCCGATAATCGTTTTGACGAACAGCCTCAGAAAATCTGCCGCTGAGATGATGCCTGCCTGTTTGACCAGATTACTCATTCCGCCTCAATAAATGACAAACTTCTTTTCGTTGACCACTTTATCAGAGTTATCCCTGACCCGGAGTGTATAAATTCCATTTGAGACGGCATTCCCGTCACTGCTGCTGCCATTCCACTCTTCAGTGTAGTAGCCGCGGGGATAGACCTGTTTCTTCTCAAACAGGACATTACCATTCACATCTGAGATCTCCCACTTCCATTTCTTCTCTTTCTCAAAGTAGAAAGTCAGGTAATAGACATTGCCCTGCAGCAAAATGCTGTCAAAATAGGCTAGAGTTTTTGCCGGCTTGCTTCCTTCTGAATCCTTCTGAATTTCGACTGTTCTCATTATCCCGTGAGATTGCTCTGCTTCAAGGGTGTCTGCGTCGGTGGAAAATCTGTAGCGGCTGGTGAGTTTGGTGATGAAGCTGTCCTCTTCACTGATGTCAAAGTCCATGCCCTGCCAATTGTAGAGCGCCAGGGTCAGTTCGGGAAACATCCCTGTCTGGCGCAGGCCTTCGTAACTGAACAGGGCCAGTCCGCCAAAGCCAAGTTGCTGAGTGAGCTTCGCCTTTTCGATGATCCTTTCAAGCTTGTAATCGATCCTGGGATGATTTTCCTGCCAAGCTCTGATGCCGACTACCACTTTCTCTTTGGGGACTGCTTCGGCAATGCGGGTCACAACATCATAGAACACACCGAAATCTTTGGCATAAGCCATGGGATAGACCCTGTCCAGAAGGCCGGAATTTACCCAGTTCACCCAGTCCTGGGCATAATCGTAGTTGGCTTCTGAGATGTTTGCCATCACGGCAGCTGTGACTTTGAGCTCAGGATTGATGGCAAGAGCTCTATCCCGAAATTCTCTGACCAGTTCAGTTACCTGTGCTTTGCGCCAGTCATTCCATTTTATGCCGCTGCTCTGATGCGCCTCCCTGAACCTGCGCACCGATTCACCGCTGTGACCGTATTGCTCAGCCGGGTAGCGGATGTAATCCAGATGCACTCCGTCAAGGGTGGGATAGTTGGCAACGATGTCGAGCATGACATTGAGCAGGTAATTCCTGACATCCAGGATGCCCGGGTCGATGAAGTTGCCCATGTAGTTGCTGCCGTTCATCCTGCGTCCGCGCGAGTCTGTCATGATCCAGTCCTGATGGTACTGGTAAATGTAATTGGCCCTCAGCCTGTCGGTATTGGTGGGAGTCACATTCAGGACGGAAAGCCAGGCCTGGACAGCAATACCGTGAGCATGCGCTTCGGTGAGAAGATATTCCAGTGGGTCAAAATCATCGTCCTGTAATATGTAGCTTCTCGGTTCCGGGTTGTTGTAGTGCGAGTTATGCTTATTGGGAATGTAAAGTGCGTCGGCTCTGTAGCGTACTTCCGCCAGGATCTCATTCTGGTTGTTTTCCAGCGCAGCCACTATAACTTCATCGATGGAAGCTGCGCTGCTCAGATTCCAGGGCAGGACCCAGACAGCCCGGATTTCTTTGCAGAAAGCAGTTGATGAAAAAAGAATGAACAGGGCAAGAGCCGAAAACAACTTCTTGGTCATGGGATTTTCTTTGCCTTTGTTTCTTCAGCCGTGACTCTGGCTGTTCCGTCTGAAAGCACAAGTTCCAGTTCTTCCCTGGGACTGATGGCTGTAATAGTTTTGATGATCTTTCCCTGTTTGCGGACGAAGGAATAGCCGCGGTTCAGCACTTTCAGAGGTGACAGCTCATCCAGAGACCTGGCATGCATTTTCAACTGATATCTGCTGTCCTGCAATCTTGATTTTATAACGTAGCTTAGATTGATCTGAGCAAGTTCCATTCTATGTTTCTGATTGGAAATCAATTCCCTGCTCGTTGTCGTGAAACTGTGAACAAAATCCCTGTTCAGCAGAGCAAGCGCCTGTTTATATTTGTCGATCAGGTCGGGAAGCTGTCTCATCTCAGTGACCACAGAGTCAAACCTTTGCTGCAGGCGCTGCCACAGCTTTTCCGGATTGTTCTGAATGATCCTGATCTGATTTCTTTGAATGGATTTATGCAGACGGTTGAGCGCATTTTCCAAAGTTGACTGATAACTGTGCTGACGGCTTTTGAGATCTGACAAAAGGTCTGACTGATTGGGAGTAACCAGTTCCGCCGCCGCTGAGGGAGTCGGAGCTCTGAGGTCAGCCACGAAATCAGCTATGGTAAAATCGATCTCATGTCCGATGGCAGAAACCACAGGCAGTTCAGACGCATATATCTTTCTTGCCAGTTGTTCGTCATTGAAACAGAAAAGGTCTTCCTGCGACCCTCCTCCCCTGGCTATGATGATCAAATCCACATTGGCAGCAGAATTGAAATGTTCCAGACCCTCCATCACCTGTTTGGGTGAATCATTGCCCTGCATCAGGGATGGATAGACCTCAACCTCACAGGGATAGCGCCTTTCCAATATATTGAGGATGTCCTGCAAAGCAGCTCCGGTCGGTGATGTGATGATGCCTATCCTTTCTGGATAGCGCGGTATTGGTTTCTTATGCTCCTTGTCAAACAGCCCTTCCTGCTTCAGTTTTAGTTTAAGCTGTTCGAACCTCTGCTGCAGAGCGCCTTTGCCGTAAGGGAACATGGTGCTGACAATGAGCTGATATTGCCCGCTTTTTTCAAATACGGATATCCTTCCGAAACAGACAACCTGGTCGCCGTCCTGAGGTGCGAAATCGAGCTGGTAGTTCTGGTTGCGGAAGAAGGCGCAGCGGATGGTGGCGTTGTCGTCCTTCAGGTTGAAATATAAATGACCCGAACTGTGGCGCACGTAGTTGCTGATCTCGCCCACTACATAGAGAGCCTCGATCTGCGTTTCGATCACCTGCTTGATGTGCAGAGTGACCTCTGAAACGCTGAAGATCAGGCTTTCGTCAATTTCGCGGATCTTTGTGTCTGCCATTGACAATAAGGCAAGAAAGGTCAGGGCTGAGCCTGACCTTTCTTGTTTGTCCTATTGGGACAGTTTCTTATAGTATTCGTAGCGCTCTTTCACAAATTTCTGCAGAGCGGCATGATATTCTTTTGATTTCTCAGCGTCTATTCTCTTCAGTGATGAATAGCGCACTTCACTATCCAGGAATTCGGAGAGATCGCCGGTCGGCTCTTTGGAATCAAGCATGAAGGGATTCTTGCCTTCCAGCTTATTGAGCGGATTATATCTGAAAAGCAGCCAGTAGCCGGCGTCCACAGCCCGTTTCTCTTCCTTCTGGGTCATTGCCATATCGATGCCGTGGTTGATGCACGGAGCATAGGCAATTACGATTGAAGGTCCCGGATAAGCTTCCGCTTCTTCGATCGCTTTCAGAGCCTGGACTTTATTAGCGCCCATAGCGATGGTGGCGACATAAACATAGCCGTAGGTCGTCATCATCAGTCCCAGGTCTTTCTTGGTGGTGGTTTTACCCGCTTCGGCAAAGCGCGCCACAGAACCGAGCGGAGTGGCTTTGGAAGCCTGGCCGCCCGTATTGGAATAGACTTCCGTATCGAGCACGAAGATATTGATGTTGCGGTTGGAAGCCAGGACGTGGTCCAATCCGCCAAATCCGATGTCATAGGCCCAGCCGTCGCCACCGATGCACCAGATGGATTTTTCCACGATGTAGCTTTCCAGTTCCCTGATCTTTGCCAAATACGGTTTGCAGCCTTCACAGGCGTCTGACAGCGCTTTGGGCAGCAGGCTGACGATCTTCTCCGCGTTGGCTTTGGCTGCGGAATCAACTTCGTCCCAATGCTTAAGGGCATAGTCAAAAGCCGCTTTCAGCTCCGGATTGATTTCCTTGTCAAGCAGTGCAGTCATATGCATATGTAACAGCTTGCGATGAGAATTGACCGCCAGTCTCATGCCGAAGCCGTATTCCGCGTTGTCTTCGAATAAGCTGTTCGCCCAGGTGGGACCCTTACCGTCCTTGTTGGTGCAATAAGGAATGGACGGGAAAGTTCCGCCCCAGATTGAGGAGCAGCCCGTGGCGTTGGCAATGATCATCCTGTCACCGTAAAGCTGGGTCAGAAGCTTGATGTATGGCGTTTCACCACAACCGGCGCAGGCGCCCGAGAACTCGAGCAGCGGCTGTTTGAACTGGCTGCCCTTGATCGTGTTTTCCTTGAAGTTTGCCAATACGTCATTGGGCAGCTTTTCAAAGAATTCATAATTTTCCTGCTCTCCCCTCTCGCGTTCCGTCTCGATCGGACTCATGACCAGAGCGCTTTTGGGGCATTCGACCACACAGTCCTTACAGCCCTGGCAGTCGTCGATATAGACCTGGATCTTATACTGATAACCTTCTGCTCCCACAGCTTTGAGAGTCTGGAAAGTGGAGGGCGCATTCTTGAGGTCAGCTTCCGTCATCAGTTTGGGACGGATGGCAGCATGTGGGCAGACCACCGAACACTGGTTGCATTGGATGCAGTTTTCCTTGATCCATTGCGGAACGAAGGGAGCCACTCTGCGCTTTTCCAGTTTGGTGGTTCCGGAGCGCATGGTGCCATCGATGGGCATCTGTGAAACTTTCAACTGGTCGCCTTTTTCGCGCATGATGGGTTCGATGACTGTTTTAATGAATTCGTCCGCGTCATCGGGAACCAGTTTTTTCATGGGCATGGAGCAGGCGGGAGTTCCTTCCGGAATGTCTATTTTGACCAAGGCCTCATTCACTTTATCCACGGCGTCGAGGTTCATCTTAACTACGTTTTCCCCTTTTCTGCCGTAAGTCTTTTTGATGGATTCCTTGATCAGCTTGACTGCCTCTTCCCTGTCCAGAATTCCGGAGATCAGGAAGAACGCTGTCTGCATCACAGTATTGACCCTGCCGCCCAGACCCACTTCATTGGCGATTTTCAGCCCGTCTATGTTATAGAATTGGATGTGCTTTTCCTGGATCGTGGTCTGCATGCTGCAGGTCAGGTTATTGAAAGCTTCTTCATTATGCCAGTTGGAGTTGAGCAGAAAGACGCCGTTTTCCTTGATGCCCTCCAGAAGGTCGTATCTGCCGATAAACGCCTGGTTGTGACAAGCGACAAAGTCTTCCACGGTGACCAGGTATTGCGAATGGATGGGTTTTTTTCCGAAGCGCAGATGGCTGCGTGTGATCCCGCCCGATTTCTTGCTGTCATACTGGAAATAGCCCTGGACGTAAAGGTCGGTGTGGTCACCGATGATCTTGATGCTGTTCTTGTTGGCGCCCACCGTGCCGTCCGAACCCAGGCCCCAGAATTTGCAGTTGATGGTACCTTCCGGAATGGTGTAAATGTCCTCAGTATAAGGGATTGACTTATGCGTCACATCGTCATCAATGCTGATGGTGAAGCCGTGGAAACCATTCTTCTTCAGATGTTCGTAAACGCCTTTGACCATTCCCGGCGTGAATTCCTTCGAGCTGAGGCCATAGCGTCCGCCGATGATGAAGAGGTCTTTCTTGTCTTTCAGGGCTGCAACCACGTCCAGATAGAGCGGTTCGCCGTGTGCACCCGGTTCCTTGGTACGATCGAGCACGGCGATCTTCTTAACTGATTTGGGCAAGGCCTCGATGAACTGCTTTTCGGCAAACGGACGGTAGAGACGGACCTTTACCAGGCCGTATTTTGTGCCCTGTTTCTCATTCAAATATGTGATCGTCTCTTCGATGGTTTCACAGCCCGAACCCATCGCCACTATCACTTCCTCAGCTTCCGGATGGCCGGCGTAGTCAAACAGCTTGTAGGCGCGCCCGGTCACTTTTTCCACTTCGTTCATGTATTCCTGAACGATGGCAGGCGTGGCGTCATAGAATTTATTCACGGTCTCGCGTCCCTGGAAATAGACTTCCGGATTTTGCTGACCGACTTTTACGAACGGTTTTTCCGGGTTCATAGCTCTTGAACGAAATTTCTCCAAATACTTGACATCGAGCATCTTGCCCATTGTCTCGTAATCTATCACTTCAACCTTCTGAAGCTCGTGCGAAGTGCGGAATCCGTCAAAGAAAACCAAAAACGGCAGGCTTGATTTCAATGTGGAAAGCTGGGCTGCGATACCCAGATCCATCACTTCCTGGACCGAATTGCAGGCCAATAGGCAGAAACCCGTATTGCGTGTGCTCATCACGTCGGAGTGGTCTCCGAAGATGGAAAGCGACTGGCAGGCCAATGAACGCGTCGTAACGTAAAACACGGTCGGCAACAGTTCTCCGGCGATCTTGTGCATGTTTGGTATCATCAGAAGCAGACCCTGCGAAGCGGTGAAAGTGGTGGTCATGGCTCCGGCGGAAAGCGCTCCATGCACAGCTCCGGCGGCTCCGGCCTCGGACTGCATTTCCATGACGTCAACCTTGGTTCCGAACATATTGTGCTGGCCCTTGGCAGCCCAGGCGTCGGCGAATTCGCCCATGTTGGAGGATGGGGTGATGGGATAGATGGCGGCTACTTCATTGAAGGCATAGGCAACATGCGCCGCTGCGGTATTGCCGTCCATCGTGGCTTTTTGAAACTTAGCCATTGAAAGCTCCTTGTCTCTTTATTTATTTGTAAACATCTTATTTACCAATTCTTTACAAAATCACTTCAGTTTATGCCATAAAATTGCCCTGAACTATATTGTCAAACTATTCTTGAACTCACAGACAAGTAAAAAGGGACAGGATTAACTCCTGTCCCTATCATCGTCATTCCTGCCGTAGGGGTCGGTCTCGTACCGACCCTTATTATTTGGAGTTCAAACGCGGCGCAGTCTGTCATTGTGTCTGTTTCTGTTTGCGTTTGGACT
>CAZWJK010000010.1:0-17270 GCA_964634035.1 uncultured Candidatus Cloacimonadota bacterium
TTGGTTAAAGGAAGAAAAAAGGGGGAAAAGTTATCGGTGATCGGTGATCAGTTATCGGTTGGAACGCTGGATTTATCCGGCCGGTCCACCAGATTCATCTGGTTTTGAAAAACCGTTTGAAAACGGTGGTCCTGCCATTTGAAAATGGCGTTCCCTGGCAGAAAACAAGATTCCTGCCTGCGCAGGAATAACATGCCCGGGTAATGTTCTTTTGCCCGTAACTGATAACTGTTAACCAATGTCCCGAAGTCCGAAGCCAACTCTGCGGCTCTCTTTTATCTCTGTGCCTCTGTGTGGAACAGCTAAAAGAGATTCCGGCATGAATATGCCGGAATACAGCAGATGAGTATCTACGCTACAAGGGGTTGTCAAGCTCCCGCTTGACAAACGGCAAGCAGGAGCTTGCCGTCCCGGAGGATGAAGATCTAAGCTGCAAAAAAAGATGTAATTCTGCGTTTACGCAGGCTGGTAAAATTTGCGGATCAGTAACCAATATTGCATACCTGCCTGAAGGCAGAACTACTCCATTCGTAATTCGTAATTTGTAATTCGTAATTTGTTATCCGCCCTTAACCGATAACTGATAACCGGTAACCAATGTCCCGAAGTCCGAAGCCAACTCTGGGGCTCTCTTTTATCTCTGTGTCACTGTGTGGAACAGCTAAAAGAGATTCCGGCATGAATATGCCGGAATACAGCAGATGAGTATCTACGCTACAAGGGGTTGTCAAGCTCCCGCTTGACAAACGGCAAGCAGGAGCTTGCCGTCCCGGAGGATGAAGATCTAAGCTGCAAAAAAAGATGTAATTCTGCGTTTACGCAGGCTGGTAAAATTTGCGGATCAGTAACCAATATTGCATACCTGCCTGAAGGCAGAACTACTCCATTCGTAATTCGTAATTTGTAATTCGTAATTTGTTATCCGCCCTTAACCGATAACTGATAACCGGTAACCAATGTCACGAAGTCCGAATTGCCCATTTAGTCAGATAAATCCTGATAGTTTGACCAGGGCAATTTGAACTCCGGTAGGCCCTCATAACTCGTAACCCGTAACCCAAAATCATCTCTTAACCGATAACTGATAACCGGTAACATACTAAGGTGTCAGTCTGAGCTCAGTCGAAGACTAAGACACCGAACGCGTGTTCGCCCTTCGACTAACTACCCCAAAACTGTGCTTCGCACCGTTTCGGGGACCCCGCCGCTCAGGGTGACACTCTGTGGTAACTGATGTAAAACCATCATAGTGGTGATGTAAAAATGTGACAAAAAAGAGACAGCAAGCAGGGGCCAAGCAGGAAGGGTGAAAAAGTGAGAAATTATGTTTGGCTATATATAACAATAAGATAGAGGCAGTTTGTGTCCCGGAAAAAAGAGCCAAAAATAATTGGCACGGCACTTGCGTTATATCCCGGCAGAATTTACATAGGTTGCAAAACCTAAAAAAAAGAAAAAAAGGAGATCCTTACTATGGGAACCCAACAAATTCTCTTAATCGTACTCAGCGTTATCATCGTCGGTATCGCTGTCGTGGTCGGAATCATGATGTTCAACAGCCAGGCTTACAATGCCAACAAGCAGTCAGTGGCCAGTGAAAACACAACTTACGGTTCAATGATCGTCCAGTGGTGGAAGACCCCTCGATCCCAAGGTGGCGCAGGACAAAATCCTGCTGCGGTTGATAGCTTAGGACTAATAGCTCGCTATATTGGATTTAAAGAAGCTGCAGAAGGTGAGCATCCAGCACTTGGATTATATAATGAAGACACCGGATGGTTTGTTATAACTGATAGTGATCCTGCAATTCCAAACATAACCATTACTGGATATGGAAAAGAAAAGAAAGGAGATCTTTCTCCTAGAGTCGAAACAGTTATCACTTTACCTGATGGCACAATGCAAGCAACAGCGGACGATTTCGAAAATCCATATAATTAACTCATTGTATAACATCAAAAAAAAACTGGGAGGCCCATGGGTCTCCCTTTTTTTTGAAACAAATGCGATAAGCAAAATCAGCCATATCGACAGATGTAAATAAACTACATAACCAGCAAAATAAATACCGAGATCCAAGCCGAGAGCCGAATCTACAATTTTTATATTTAACCTAATAGCAGAGAGTTATAAGCGAAGTCCGGAGTATAAAGACATTTGGAACAGGACTTGCCTTAAATAAGGTAAAAATGCACATCACAGGAGAGAGAAGATGGGAACACAACAAATACTGATGCTTGTAATCGGTGTGATCATTGTCGGGATCATGATCCTGGTGGGGATCACGATGTTCAACCTGCACGAATACAATAACGCCAAGCGCCAGATGGTGACTGAGATCTCCGCCTATCCGCCTCTGATCGTTAAATACTGCACAGCTTCCCAAACTCTGGGAGGAGCCGGCAGAGGCGACGGCATGATTGAATCTACCCTGGTGAACCAGGCTGCCATAGCACCATACATCGGCTTCAGCGGAGCCAATTACAGCACCCTGAGCAGCCTGGGCGAGTATCGCGTGATCCGGGTAACGCACCGCAACACGGCAGCCGGAGACACCTACACCGTTGTGATCAGCGGTTTGGGCAATGCCACCAGGAGAGGAGAACACCCCTTTATCACAAGCACTGTGACCGTTACCCAGTCAGCAGCCAGCAAGAAGATAACCGATACAGCGGCAGTGGTTGTATCCGATGCCGCCGGCTGGTAGAATTCGCTCCTGATTGACAGGCAGAAATAATATTTTCCATGAATCCAATAAATATATTGACTAAAATCCAAGAGGCGGAGAAAGTAGCATTATGATCAAAGAAGTAAGATTCAAAGGCACCACCCCGCAAGGCAAACTTGTGACGGGCATCTTCACCGTTTCCTCCCGCAAAGAAGTCAAGGATTACGTAGCCAAGCTGGTTCAGAAGCATAACCTCAGGGTCCAGTCCATCGAATATAAAAAAGATTATCTTTACAAGGTCAAAATGCCGATGGGCAAGCCCTACACGGGCAGGCAGTCAGCTTATACCAAGGATGAGGTGGCGCAGGCGCTGGAGCGCATGGGTTATAAGGAATTCCAGATCAATCCCGTGATCTTCGATATCAATATCAAGCCCAGCCCGCAGGACGTCATGATGTTCATCAAGCTGAGCACCAACATGCTGAAGGACAAGATGAGCTTCGGCAAGATCCTGAGCATGCTGGCGGAAGAGCAGCCGAACCGTGTGATGCGGGAAGCTTTGCTGCAGATCGAGAATCAGCTCAAGCAGGGAGTGGAAGGCAAGGAAGTGTTCAGCCGCTTCACCGATGTGTTCGGCAAATTCCCCGCCTACATGCTGGGCCTGGCGACCCGTAGCGGTAACATGACCGAGATCTTTGAGGCGACCAATAAATTCATCGAACGCGACATGGAGATCCGCAAGAACATCAAGAAAACCTTGATCTCGCCGATGTTTGCCGTGATCGCCACGATCGCCGCCGTGATCTATTATGTGGTGGAGATCTTTCCCGCCACAGCCCAGCTTTTCATCAAATACAACATGACCCTGCCGCCCATGACCAAAGCCACCCTGCAACTCAGCGACTGGCTGGGCAACTGGTGGTGGGTGCTGCTGCTGATCGTGGCTGTGCCGAGTATTGTACTCTGGCGCTGGTGGAAGACACCCAAAGGCAAGGTCTGGCGGGACCAGCATATAATCAAGCTGCCTGTGATCGGGCACCTGATCCACAAGTCCAGCATTGAGATCTACTTCCGAGTGTTCGGCACCATCTATTCGGGAGCGGGCGACAACATCGAGACGATCAGGACCGCTGCCGAAGCCTGCCGCAATTCCTACATGGAGCAGAAGATCAAGGCCATTACCATCCCCCTGATGCTGAAGGAAGGCAAGGGCTTTGTGCAGGCGATGGAAGCTTCCGGCGTCTTTACCAAAACCACGATCACGCGTTTGAAAACAGGATCTGAAACCGGTAACATTCTGCAGGCGGCGCAACAGATCGCCTCCTATTATGAAGCGGAAACCACCTATAAGATGCAATCCATGATCGAATACATCCAGTCGTTCGTGGGCATATTCATAGCTATCGCCATCTCACTGCTGACGATAGTATCGGCGGAAATTGCCACAGTATCACCTCCAACTCGATAAGGAAAAAATAAATGGCGGCTTTGACCAAATTCGGAGCTTTTCTGATCAACAAGGGGTATTTCCCCAAGGATTTCATCGAAAAAGTAAATACGCGTCTGCATGAATTCGGGGATATTTCGCCCAGCGCCATGGCGCGCCTGCTGGTCTCCGAATACAAGGTTTCACACGATCTGGTCTATGAAGCGCTTTCCAAGCTCTATGCCTTCACCATTCTGGAAGTAGATACGGAAAATTTGGAGCCGGCTCAGATCAGCCAGACCAAAGAAATCCTGCAGAAATTTCCGGATGATTACAAGAAGAAGCTCTTTTTCCATAAAGTGTTTCCTTTCCGGCTGCACAATTCCTCCCGGGAAACCCTGCTGGTGCTGGCAGCCGACCCTACGGACAAGATCACCAAAGACATACCTAATCTGACTCCCTACAAGAGATTCGAAGTCTCCTGGTGCAAGCTGAAGACGATCGAAGAACTGATCGAAAAGATAGCTCCGCAGAAGAATGAATTTCTGCAGATGCTGGAAGAAGCCGGCGACGTCATCGTCGATATCGACAAAACCGAAGATGAGTTGAATGAGCAAGCGCTGGAAGAAGAGATCAACAAGAGCCTGCTGGTCAACCTGTTCGAAGCTTCCCTGGTGGAAGCGGTGCGCAAGGATGCCAGCGATATTCACATCATCCCCGCCAGCAAGACCCAGGTGGACGTCTACTTCCGCATAGACGGTAAACTGACGCTCTGGCACCGCAAGGAAAACACGGCACCGGAGGCCCTGGCAGCCGTGGTCAAGGACCGCAGCATAGGAGTGGACAGGTTTGAGCGCGACACCGCTCAGGACGGATTTGCCCAAAGACTGATCGATGACCATCTGATCAGATTCAGGGTGTCCATTCTGCCCATCGTGTCGGCGGAGTATGAACGGCGGTTTGAAAGCATTGCCATCCGCGTGATCGATGACCGCAAGGTGATAGCAGACTTTAGGAAACTGGGTTTTCAACAGCAGGCGGAACAGGAATTTCTAAAATCCATCAATACGCCCAAAGGTATAGTGATAGTGACGGGGCCCACCGGCAGCGGTAAAAGCACCACTCTGATGGCGGCCCTGCACCAGATCATCAAACCTGAGGTCAACGTCCTCACCTGCGAAGACCCGGTGGAGTATGTGATCAAAGGCGCACGCCAGCTCAAGATCTCACACAGGATGAGCTTTGACCAGGCGATCAGGTGCATTCTGCGTCATGACCCGGACGTGGTGATGGTGGGTGAGATCCGTGACAAGATCACTGCCGATATCGCAGTCAAACTGGCCAATACGGGTCATCTGACCTTTTCCACCCTGCACACCAATGACGCACCCAGCGCCATTACCAGATTGTATAAAATGGGAATCGAGCCTTTTCTGTTGGCTTATTCCATCAATATCATCATCGCCCAGCGCCTGGTGCGCAAGCTCTGCAATGCCTGCAAACGGCCGATTGCCAAAGAGAACTGGAAGGCAGCCATAGAACTGGGTCTAAGCGAAGACGAGCTCAAATCCGGCAGGGTCTATGAGCCGGTGGGCTGCCCCAAATGCATGGGCGGCTACAAAGGCAGGATCAACATTGCTGAAGCCCTGTATTTCTATCCTGATATCAGGCAGGAAATCGTCACTGCTAGCAGTGATATCAACGAGGAAAGGATCAGGACTTTGGCGGAGCAGCACGGCATGCTTTCCATGCGTGATTCCGGCATCGAGCGCATCAGGGAAGGGCTGACCAGCATTGAAGAAGTGGCGTTTGCCACTTCCGGGGAGGACTAAATGAATTTTATGGAAATGGTGCTGGCACTGTTTGCCATTGTGATGTTTACCACCATCTCCCTGGTCTATAACCGCAGCATGTGGAACCAGGCGGAGAACCTGGACAACATTGCCAAAGTAATCCAGGCAACTCAGGTGGCTCACAGCAAACTGGATGAGATAGACGCCAGACTGCTGAGCCAGATGCTTTCATTTTCGGAAAACCAATCCAGCGGCACCCCACTTACCGTGCGCCAGGCTTATGATAATGTAACTGAGACGATCGATCTGACCTATGCCGGTTATGTGTTTACCGTATCCTACAATCACGAATATTGTGATTCTCTGGGGCTCAATCCTAATGAAACCTATAATCCCGACGCCAAATTCATCAAGGTCACTGCTACGGTTGCCAGCAATCCCGGCATGAGCCATCCGGTTTTTATCAGCCGGGTATATACCAAGACCAACTTCTACCTGGACTATTAGTATGAGCGTATTGATAGATTTACTCGGCGCTCTGATGATCGCCACCATGCTGCTGCTGATGATGATCACCTTCCAGCTTCAGCTCAGGGATACGGCGGACCGGACCATCTTTGCCGCCCAGATGATGACCCATGTGCAGCGAGCCTGCCACGACCTGAACGGCATTATTGCCCTGGCCGGGATCAAGATGCCGACTGATTCGGTGACAGTGGTAACGGCAGACAGCACGGTATTTGCCTTCAGAACATTCTGGGACTTTACTGATAATTGTATGACTCTGAACGCCAACACGCTAAGCATGGAACTGGAAGCGGACTCCACGTCCATGTATGCGCCCACCGGATTCAAACTTAATATCATTCAAAGCGCTCCGATCCTGGAACTCCAATCGATCCTGTGGCTGGAAAACTTGTCTTTTTCATATTATGACATCAATAATGTTTTTTTGGGTAAACAGATACCGGACGCAGAAACCAGGAAAAAAATCTATTCCGTCGATGTTAACATGACCTTCCGGCGCGACCCGCCGGACATAAGGGCAGTTCCTCTGAGAACCAGGGTTCAGCTCAGGTGCCACCTGATGAACCGCTATCTCACTTATATACCTTAAACAGGAGGTAAATATGGGTAGGACCATTCTTATCTTAGTTGTTTTGTTATCAACCATCTATGGCGGCATTATCATCAGCGTGCAGAAAGAGATGTATAAACTGCCGGATGTGATGAAAGACAATTTCATTCACAAGGAAATAGAGAATGTCAGTGATTATGCTCTGAGGGCAGCAGTGCGTTTGGGGACGGAGAGCCCGGAATTCCGGATGGATCCGGCTGATTCCGTAAAAACACTGTATTTTGACGGCGGCACCGATCCCAACCATTTTCCAGTTTACCGCCAATATCCCTTTGGACCAGGCGGCATCTATTACAATATCAAAGAGATCACCTATACCCGGACCAAGCAGGGCGGCCCGGACCTGTATCAAGCTAAAGTCACCATCGAACGGCAACAGCAGACTGATTACGATTCTTTATATACCTATGTCGCTCAGATCGGATACGAATATTTTGACCCGGAGATCGACGGTCCCCTGGTCCTGTATGGAGATTATGGGGCTCAGTTCCATATACCGGAAATAGTGGAAGACACCAGTCTGCAGGATCCGCCCACCGAGGGCTATTTATTCGGCATAGGCACTGAGCATGCCGCCATTGTGAAACTTGCCTCCCAGGGTGTATGGGGTACCGGCAGCGGGCACAAGTGCTTTGAATTCGGGCATAATTCCTCCCAACTGAACGGGGAAAACCATAAAGGAGCAGGCATCCAGGTGCCCAATCCCATCAATGTTACAGATTATGAAACCGTGCTGAACCGGCTGAAACAATACGACGAGTTTACGATAAGCTGCTATGCCAAAATCAGGAGACTGAACAATACCTCCATCAATGAGGGATTCGGATCAAACGGAACGGGCGGAAACATAGTCAACAACAGGGGCAATTGCGGCACCCTGATGTGGTATGCTTCCAATCCCTATTCTGCCCGGTTCTTTGAGCCCGGATATGCCAGGCCTTCAATCGGACTCTGGTATGATAGTTACAGACTTGCAAACCCGAACAAAGACACGGTTACCATGCATTACGGGATTACGATCGACGACGGTACGGAACACGGCACCTATTATGAGATAATCAAAACCGGAGTTCCCACCTATAGCCATCCACAACAGGGAGATTGGCGCATGTTTACGCTGACCTTCTACCATGGGACCCTGACCGCCTATTACGACATGGATGTGGTCGGCTCCCTGACCGGGTTGGGCGGCAGCAGCATCATACCCAATGATTACGGCTTCACGATCGGGGTCAGGGACATCAGGGCAGATGCTTCCCGGGCCGCCGACAGCATTTATGTTCACGGCCGCGTGGCAGGTGTGGATGAATTCAAGGCGACAGGAACAAATTATATGTTTTATAACGGTTACATAGATTATTACTCCTACTGGGATGTCGCCCTCACGCCGGACCAGATCGAGGACTGGTACAATCAGACGATTGGCAAGACAGCCAAGCACTACATCAAAGATTAAGGAAGGAACGGTTTAAGGATTTGGCCAGAAAAGATAGGAAAGCCCTGTCAGCAAAGGGGTATAAAGATGAGTAAACGCATATTGGTAGCGGAATCGGAGCAATATGTCAGCAGCATGATCAGCCGGTTTTTGGGTCACCTGAACTACAACATCGTGGTGGCGGATGACGGCAAGGAAGCTCTGGATAAGGTGGAAATGGAGCTGTTTGATCTCTATCTTATCGATATCTATCTGCCCCAGATCAATGGCCTGGAACTGATGCTGCGCATCCGTGAGATCCAGCCCCTGGCTGTGGTAATCCTGGTGACGGATTATGAAAGCGTGGATGTGGTAGCCCAGGCTCTGCATCAGGGCGCTTTTCATTACCTGACCAAACCGGTCGAGGAAGAAGAACTGGTGCGGGCGGTGAATAAAGGCCTGGAGCGCAGTGAGGAAGTGGAAGAGGTGGGAGGCATCTCTCCGGCTTCCATGGATATCTCCAAAGAGCTGATCGACCTCTTGCTGCTCAAGGGTTTCAGCACCAATCAGCAGAATGAGTTTGCCCAACTGGGCGATCTTGTGCTGTATAAAACCGACGAGAAAATACCTCTCAACGACCAGATCGGAACCATGATCTGGGTGGAGGCAGGCAGGGTTTCCGTTCTGTATGGCGGCAATGTAGTTGATACCTTGCGTCCGGGTGATATTTGGGGTGAAGAAACCTTTATCGGCACCAATACGATCTATACTGAGCTGGTGGTTCAGGCGGACGCCCAGATCCGGCATTTCAAACGCAAGAAAATGCTGGACTATTTTGCCTATCATGACGAGAGCCTGATCAAGCGCTTTATGATAAATCTGATCCAATGCCTGTATTTCAAATGGCGCAAGGCCATCACCAAGAGCTGTCCGAATTCGGGACTTAATTCAAATCTTGCCGCTAAAGGGAGTTGAGTGTAATGAGCCTGAGTTTTGAAAATGAATTGAAAGCTGCTCTGCCCCCGCATTCCAATAGCGGCATAGAGCTTTGCCAGGAGATCGAGAAATGGTATGAAACCCATCCCGCTCACCTGGATGAAGCGTATAATGTGCTCAAGCCACTGCTGATCAGAATGCGCGCCATGGTGGCTTCTGACCTTGACATGGGCGGAGCGGGCTGCAACGGTTATGTCTGGTTCAGGACCTATGGATACAAGAAACCTGATCCCAATCTGGGACGGTTCAGTTTCCTGGAAACCTCAGCCATCATTATGTCCTGGCTCAGCCCCTATCAGAGAAAGACCTTCTATATCAACCGCAGCGTTGACTTCTCCATCAATCTGGAAGTGAAGGATGAGATCCACAGGTTCAGGACCACTGTCTATCTGGATAACCAGTATCCGGCGGTGAACTTCCGCCGTATCAACGAAAAGGTCTTTCCGCTGGAAGTGCTGGGCATTCCCAAACCGATCCTGGACAGGATGGACCTGCGCTATGAGAAAGTGGGGCTGATTCTGCTGACGGGAATTACTGGATCAGGCAAAAGCACCACATTGGATTCCATCATCGACATGAACAACCGCAACAGCCAGATGCACATCGTGATCATAGCCCACCCGATCGAATATGTCCATACTTCCCGCATGTGCATTGTGCGCCACCGTGAAGTCGGAGTGGATGTCAATTCCTTCCATGAGGGCGCGATCCAGGCGCTGCGGCAGGACCCTGACATCATCATGGTGGGTGAAATGCGTGACCCCAAGACCATTTCCATTGTGCTGGAGATCACGGACAGCGGCCACAAGACTTTCACCACCCTGCACACCAGTTCAGCCATTGACAGCATTCACAGGATCGTGGCTGAGTTTCCTCCGGACGAGCAGGAAAGAATCAGAAACCGTCTGGCGGATGTGCTGACGGTGATCATTTCACAAAAACTGGTTCCCACAGTGGATAATAAACTTGTCCTGGCCAAGGAGATCCTGAGCGTGGATAACTCTGTGCAGGCCGCCATCCGCAATAAAAACATCGGCGAGATCTACCAGATGATGATCGAAGGGCGCAAGATGGGGATGATGACTCTGGAGCAGGATCTGCACAGATTATACAGGACCGGGATAATCACCAATAAAACAGCCATGAATTATGCCAACAATAAAGGTCGTATGATGCAGCTCTTATCCTCATCGGTCTGAGGATGGGGCGGCAAGCAAGTTAAACTGCAAAAGTAAAGTATAAGAGTGAGGTTTTAATGGCTAAACAGAAAAAAGTAGCCTATGGCATTGCGGAAGACGGGCTCTCGCTCAAACTGGCCTATCTCTCCCGCGATGGTAACCAGATTGCATTGGAAGCACTGGAACAGATCGAGCTGCATGAGTCTTTGTATCAGCACCCCGCCCAAAAAGGTGAAACAGGTGAGACAAAACCTGAAGCCTGGGCTCCGGAAGAAGAGGCATCAGGCCCGCTCAGCCTGGAGGACATCACGGCGGAAGACAAGGATTCCTATGGGACACAGCCATATGAAGCGCTGTTTCAGGCCTATTCACTGAACCAGGGAGTGCTCGCCATCAACACTTATGATGAGCAGATCATCAAGCTGCCTCTGAGCGGTCCCGGTCTTACTGTCCAGCAGAAACAAAAGCTGGTGAAGGAGAACCTGGCACGCAGCGAGTTCAAGGATGGGCACTGGCAGGCCTCGGTGGTCACCATCAACGATCAGAGCGAGTTGTGGATCCATCACGGCACCAACCGTCTGCTGGATATTCTGGAACAGGCGCGCAAGAACCAGAAAAACAACTTTTACTATCAGCTTGCCGACGCCAATGAAACAGCTCTGGCAAACCTGTTCCTGACCACCCAAACCAAGGAATCCAGCGAAAACAGCATGGTGCTTTATCTGGGCTCTGAGTATAACCGGGCGCTGATCTTTGAAGGCAACAGGTGGACCTTTTCCCTGCCGATCTATCTGCCTCCGCACCAGCATGACATCGAGGTGGTCTATTCCAAGCTGTCGCTGGCTCTGGACGAAGCGCACATTGTGGATCCGGAAAATGTCTATGTCTGCGGTGACAACTGCTTTATCGATGTGGTCGAATACCTGCGCTCCCAGCTTCCCAATTCCCACGTGGAAATGTGGCATCTGGACGAGCTCTATATGGATTCCGAAGCACTCAATGTCTATGATCAGGATATGATAGCCCGCTTCATGCTGCCTGTTGCTCTCGCCTGGAAAGCCCTGACCCTGGATAATCCCGATACGCTCAAGACGAATTTCCTGCCCTCCTACATAGTGGAGGGGCAGAAGGTCTTCAAGATCGCCTGGCACGGCTATCTGCTCTTTGCTCTCGTCTTTGCAGGCGCTCTCTTTTTCTCTTTCTCCATTCAGCAACTCAAGTTCAGCATTGAACAGGAAAACGCCCTCAACAAACAACTGGTGGTTGAGCATGCTGAGAAAAAAGAGCAGGCGGACGCCATGCTGGCGATGGAAAAAGCCATTCAGCAGCAGAACGTTGTCATCGAGACGATCAAGACCCTGCTTAAGGGCAAGAACCAGTGGACCGAGATCATCACTTCCCTGAACGACAGTTTCCAGACCCATCCCACCAGCTGGATCAGGAATCTGCGCAAGGATGGCGAAGGTTTCAAGCTGCTCGGTGTTACCACTCACCGGCCCAACATCGTCTATTTTGCCGGGCTCTTCCCCAATGGTTCCATCATCAATGCCAAATACCGCAAGATCAGGGATTTCACAGTCTGGGATTTTGAGATCAACTACAGCTATCCGGAGGTTGACTGGTATAAGATGATGGAAGCGGATGCTGAAGAACTGCGCCGTTATCAGGAAGCTAAAGGTATCGATGCAGCCAAGCCGGCCGGAACAGGCGAAACAGCCAGAACTTCCCTGACTCAGAGAGTTTCACGGGCTGTATCAGGTCAGTTGGATGACAAGATCAAGGCCACCAAATCGGTCATTGATATTCCGCAGGCACCGGAAGCGCTGCTGGCAGAAGCCAAAGATCCCGCAGTCATTGCTTTTAAGAAGATCATCACAGCGTTCAACTCTAAAAACGACTGGCAGATGGCTGATCTGGGCACCAAGTTCATCAACAACTACCCCAAAAGCCCGCTCATTTCCTACATCCGCTGGTATAACGCCTACCGTTTCTTTGAGAAGCGTCAGTATGACCAAGCAAATCTCTGGCTGAGTCCGATCGGCAATACCCGCGATGCCGTCTATCCTTATACTCTGCTGTTGCGAAGCGAGATCAGCAGAGCTTATGGAAACAAGAAACAGGCTGAAGATTATCTGAAAAAAGTGCTAAGCGATTATCCTCAACATCAGACGGCCGTCACAGCCAAAAAACTGCTGGGCGAATAGAGGTAAAAATGACTAATACACAAAGAAACTCCACAGCCATAGCCATCGTCCTGGTGTTGATCCTGGGCGTGGGCTACTACTTCAGGCATAAACTGAGCAAGGAAGAAGCCCTGATCAAAGGCAAGAATCAGGAGCTCAAGGCTGAGATCGACAAGTTTGACAAGATGCTGGCCAACCGAGAAAAGATCGAACGGGATTATGCGGAACTGCAACTGATGATAGCACAGCAGAGCAAAGTGATGGCACAGTCCGATACCCCTGCCATCACCTACAACTATCTGCTGCAACTGCTCAAGTGGATGCAGCGCAACATCAACTTTGACTTTGCCCTATCCGCCAAGAAAGCACCGGAGGCCAACTGGCACGAATACATTGTGCAGGGCAGGGCAAACTACATCTCTGCGGTGAATTTCGTCAAGCAACTGGAATACCAGCGTCCCGTGCTGACCATTGATGAAGTCACCATGGCGGAGGAAACTTCCGCTGTGTCGGACACGGTCAATTTCTCGATCGTGTTCAAGACGCATTTTTCACCGGATGGGATCGCGATGAATACCCTGCAGGAGAAGAAATTCCCTGCCTATGCATCAAACTTCATCTCTTTCCGTCCCAAGATCTATGAAACCCCGCCTGATATGGATATTGATCCCAATCTGGTCAGGATCGACAAAGCCATCATTGTCGGAATCACGGAATCACGCGCTTTCCTGAGGGATGAGCGCGGCATCATTCACATTCTGTCTGTCGGTGATCCGGTTGCCTATGGCTATCTGTATTCCATCGATCTCAAACAGGAAAAGATCGTCTTCAGGATAAACCAGTATGGTTCCACGGAAGATAAAACCCTGTTCATGCAAAAAACCACAAAATAACAGATAAAGATAAGGAGTCTTCATGAATAAATACTTGCTTGCACTAATCGTCCTGCTGCTGGCTTTGAGCGCCCTGATGGGGCAAACCTCAAGACAGGGCCAGATGGAACAGGAAACCGTCACCTTTTTGGAAACCACCAATTACAATGACGCGCTGCAGATCCTGGAAACCTTTTCCTGGAAGTATGAGCGCAAGAAGATCATCAACCTCAGCAGCGTCAATGACGCCATCGGCATTCCGATTCATAATCTGACCTGGCGCAAGGCTCTGGAAATGTTAGTTCTGAAAAAGGGACTCGTGATCGAGGAAACCGTCGGCGCTATCATGACCAAAACCAAGGAGACCGTTACCGCAACCTCTGAATCCGGCAAGCTGATTACCCAGTTGAGCGATATCAAGACCAAGCAGGTCCGCATCAGTGCGGTTGCTTTTAATTGTGACAAGGCGTTCCTGCGTTCTCTGGGTATCGACTGGACCACAATCTTTGATGGCAAGGTAACAATTAACTTCCGCGGTGCCACACAAGTGCCGGGAAATATCTTTGATGCCAGTGCAGGCGATACTTATAAAACTGATGTGTTTGGGATATTTAATAACAAGCACAGCATTGATATCAATACCATGCTGAATGCCATCGAATCCAATGAACTTGGCACTGTCATAGCCCGTCCCTCAGTAGTGGTCAGTTCAGGTAAAAAAGGCAAGATCCAGGTCGGCCAGGATGTTTCAGTCAAATCGGTTGATGATGCCGGCAATACTACGGACCAGTTCTTTGCAACCGGTGTGATCATGGATGTGGAGCCCACCATTTTGGTGTCAGATGAAGGTGAGGAAGTGGTTCATTTGATTACGAAAGTGGAGCGCAGCTCTGCCACTCCCGGAACCATCAGTACTGTGATCAACAAAAGCCAGGCGGAAACGGACGTTGTCCTCTATGACGGCGAAGAGACCGTGATCGGCGGCCTGTATGACACGGACGAACTGAGGGTCAGATCAGGCATTCCGGTTCTGAAAGACCTGCCCTGGTGGGTTTTCGGCATCAGATATCTGACCGGTTATTACAAAGTCGAGAAAAAAGAAAGGGAACTGGTCTTCATCATCAAGGCCGAGGTCATTGACGACGCTTTGACCAGAATGAAGAACAAGAAATAATCTCGTTCCGCACCGTAGATAACACTTCATGAGAATAACGCAGCGATTGGTAGCTCTGCTGCTGGTCGTATCGCTGGCGTTTGCCCTTCTGATCTATCTGGTCTTTCAGATCAAAAAGCGGGAGGGCGCGCTCTACAGCCAGGCTGATGCCCTGCAGCGACGTCAGATCATCAACGCCTTTATCGATATCAAGAAGAACGACATCATGCGTCTGATCGATGAGAATTCCGACGCTGATGTTCTGCTTGATTTTGCCAAGGGCTGGTCCAAAGAACGTGCTGCCGGGCATCTGGACAGGCTGATGGACAGAAGTGAACTGGACCTCATCCAGTTCTATAATGCCTCCGGTAAACCAATCTACAATTCCACACCAGAGCACCAGGCAAAGCTGCGGAACATGATCTTCCCGCCGGAGTTTTTTACGGCTCTGGATAAGGAAGAACGCAAGTATTTCACGGCTGCCTGGCAGCAGAATTATATGCAGGTCGGAGCAGTTGCAATTCATCCAGTGGTTGACACAAGCTATACATATACGCAAACAGGCTACCTGATCATCGGCAGGCTCTGGAGTCTGGATTATTTGAAGGATATGTCCCAGACCCTGGATTACAACATCCGCTTCAGTCTCAACGAACCAGATCCCGGACCCATAAATCAGTTTTTCAATGTCAATATTTCCGTTCCCCTGCAGGGCTGGGACGGCAAATCGATCGCCTGGCTGCGCTTCAGCAGCAATAATCCCTTTGTGGAGCAATGGCGACAGCTTGGCAACCGGATGCTGCTGATCATGCTGGGTTTTACGCTAATCTTTATTTTCCTGCAGTTTGCCCTGTTGGCTCATTGGATCCAGAGCCCACTGCTGCTCATTTCCAACAGTCTCAAACAAGGCGACACTGATGCTATCCTGCCGCTCAGCAAAAAGCATAATGAATTCGGCGAGATCGCCAATCTGATCAAACGATTCTTTGAACAGAACCAGCAGTTGCGCAACGAGATGGAAGAACGCCGCAAAACCGAGATCATGCTGCGCCAGGCTCAGAAGATAGAATCCATCGGCACTCTGGCGGGTGGCATAGCCCACGACTTCAATAACATCATCACCATCATTTCCGGTTACGTGGCCATGGCAGCGGGTAAAGCCAAAGGCGAGACCGATGTGCGCAACAATCTGGATGAAGCGATGCTGGCTTGTCTGCGCGCCAAAAAGCTGATCGAAAAGATCCTGACTTTCAGCCGCCAGGGAGAGCGTGACATCCAACCTGTAAACATGGCAAAACTGGTGGAAGAGACAGTTGACATGCTGTCACAGACGATTCCTGCTTCCACCACCATCAAGAAAGTCATCAGGTCCAATGCCCACGTTTTGGCAGATCCCACCGAGATACAGCAGGTGGTGATGAACATTGTCTCCAATTCGTATCACGCCATGCGCTATCAGGCGGGCACGATCACCATCGAACTGACTGATACCACGGGAAACAAGGTCCGCTCCCTTATTTCTGCTGCTGAACCGGGCAGGCATTATGTCTGCCTGACCGTCAAAGATACGGGTTACGGCATTCCGCAGGATATTCTGGACCGGATCTTTGACCCCTACTTCAGTACCAAATCAGCCGGAGAAGGGACCGGTCTCGGCCTTTCCATCGTACACGGGATAGTAACCGGCAATGATGGATTCATCCATATCGGCAGCGTGGTGGAAAAAGGAACAACGGTCACAGTACTGTTGCCCGCCACCACTTTACGGGCGGTCGAGAAAAAGATCCAAACTGCCCGGGTGGAATTCATTCCTGCCAAGATCTTCTTTGTGGATGATGAAAAAGCTTTGACCAACCTGTTCCGGGAAACTCTGACTGAAGCAGGTTACACAGTCACTACTTTTACGGATGGAATGGCTGCGTTAAACCAATTCACCGAAAATTCTGCTGACTGCGAACTCCTGATCGCTGATATCGCCATGCCGGAGATCAACGGCATCCAGCTTGCCACAAAATTCCGCCATATAGATCCCGATCTGCCCATCATCCTCTATTCCGGTTTCAGCGATGCCACCATCCAAAAAAGCTGTCGTGACATTGGCATCAACCGGCTTCTGATCAAACCCGTCCTGCCCGATACCCTGATCCATGTCATCCGAGAGCTACTCGCCTCTCTAAAAACATTCTGATGAAAATATCCTTGAAGTCCAAAGCCCTGGAGTTTGGCA
The DNA here is from genome assembly GCA_964634035.1 of uncultured Candidatus Cloacimonadota bacterium. GTDB lineage: Bacteria > Cloacimonadota > Cloacimonadia > Cloacimonadales > Cloacimonadaceae > UBA5614. The sequence continues at coordinate 17,049 of CAZWJK010000010.1, forward strand.
TACTATTAATAACAAGCGTTGGCTTTGAACTCCAAGTTTTTGCTGAACTCCAAGAATTGAACACATTTTGCCCTTTTTCTTCCCTAGCAGTTCCCGGGCTTTACCCGGGAAGTGCCCGGGAAGTGCCCGGGAATCATATATGCATAAATGGCATTTCCTGCTTTTAGTTCACGGTAAAATTGACTTGTTCGCAGGAATGAAAGGAATGACGTTGTTGCCTGC
>CAZWJK010000010.1:17370-28176 GCA_964634035.1 uncultured Candidatus Cloacimonadota bacterium
TTCACGGTAAAATTGACTTGTTCGCAGGAATGAAAGGAATGACGTTGTTGCCTGCGCGTACTTGAATATAAAAAATGGGGGTATCCATGAATTCCACAGACAATCGGCTTGACATGAATTGACCCATAAAAATTATGGTTATCTCTTGGTAAAATAACAGGATAAATGCTGAAAAATAATAGCTTAAACTAATTTAGGAGAATAAAAATGAAACGGACTTTTCAACCGCACAACCGCAGAAGAAAAAGCGTTCATGGCTTCCGTGCCAGAATGAGCACAGCCAACGGACGCAAAGTGCTTGCCCGACGCAGAGCCAAAGGCATAAAGAACCTCTGCGTCTGAGGTTTTATGCTGCGCCGCATTGTTAAACATGCGGAATACCAGTCATTTCTCAATGCAGTCCGGTTCTGCCGCCAGCCGCATTTCTTCGTTCCCGTTCTGGCAGAGGAAGGAGAGAGCTTTGCCTACGGGATCACGATCATGAGCAAGATCGGCAAGGCGGTCAAACGCAACCGGCTCAAACGCAGGCTGAAAGCCTGGTTTCACAACAATCAGGACATTCTGCCCCGTGGTCTGAAGATCAATCTCATCGCCAAGCCCGGCGCTACGGATCTCGATTGGACTGAGGTCTGCAGGGAAATGTCAGGTTTGATTAAGTCGCTGAAGAATGAAAACTGAAGTTTTACATCCAGTCAAATTGCCCAACAGGATGATTCTGCTTTTGATAAGCATCTATCAGAAGGTGCTTTCTCCTGTGCTGCCGAAGGTCTGCCGTTTCATGCCGACCTGCAGCCAATACGGATTTCAGGCCTTCAGCACCTATCCCTTTTTCAAAGCTTTGTGGCTGACTGTCAGCCGCATTTCACGCTGCCACCCCTTCCACCGGGGCGGCTATGACCCCCTGCCATAGGAGGCACTCTGTGAACAGACAAACTTTACTCGGCATCCTGATCATTTTTGCCATTTTTTTCCTGAGCGAACAATTCATCTGGAAACGGCCCAAACAGGTCCCCGTCCAGGCTCAGACCAAGGAACAGGCTGCTCCGCAGCAGACAGCAATTCCGGAAACTCAGGCTGCCACACCGCAGCAGGCGATGCCGGATTTTGTCGAACCGGACATGGTCATGCCCGAGATCAATGATAACATCGTCCTGGAAAATGATTCTCTTAGATTAGTGCTTAGCAGCAAAGGCGGTGTGATCAGGGAAGTTTATCTGAAAAAGTTCCTGTTGGCGGATAAGTCTGTCGTGCAGCTTATCCCTGAAGGCAAAACGCTTGCCAATACGCGCCTGCTAAGCGAAAACACCTCATCTGACCTCAAAGATCTGCCCTTTGACTATGAACTGATCGAAGAACAGGGTCAGCCTGGCGTCCTGTTTTCCTACACTCCTGAGCCGGACCGCATCATCGAAAAGAAGTTTGTCCTCGCTCAGAACTATGGCATCAGGTTCAATCTGAAGGTGCATTGGGTCTATTCTCTGGTCGGTTATGCGATGGAATTCGGTTCCGGCATCAATGACACGGAAGAGTATCTCAAGACCAAGGGACAGGATTACAGGTTCTATGCCCAGATCGACAATGCTCTGGTCAGGCGGGACCTGAACAAACTGATGAAAGGAGCGATGAATCATCCCGGCAAGGTGGATTGGGCTGCCATCCGCTCCAAATACTTTGTGCTTGCCTGTAGGGATGTGGAACCTGTTTTGACAAATTCTGTCACTGCCGATACGGCGAATATCAGCCCCGCCTTTACCATGCTGACCAAAAGGGATAAAGCTTCCATCGATTGGGACGAAGACTTCATGCTTTACACGGGACCCGCTGACATCAAACTGCTGAAAGCTTTCGCAGGAGGGATGGATAATGTGGCGGAACGCGGCCCCAAATGGCTGCGCTGGCTGGCGGAGATCTTTGCCTGGTTCCTCAGTTTCCTCTATAAACTGATCCCGAATTATGGCGTCGTGATCATCATTTTCTCTTTGGTGCTTAAGGTTATACTGCACCCCCTCACTCATAAGAGCATGGATTCCAGCCTCAAGATGCAGAAGATCCAGCCCCAGATCCAGGCACTCCAACAGCAGTATAAGAACGATCCCAAGCGAATGCAGCAGGAGCTATCAAAGCTTTACAAGGAAGCAGGGGCAAGCCCTCTGGGCGGATGCCTGCCGCTGCTTTTCCAGATGCCGGTGTTCATCGCTCTGTATTCAGTCTTGAGGTTTTCACTCGATATGCGCCAGGCACATTTCGTGGGATGGCTTAAGGATCTTTCCGAGCCTGATCCCTATTACATTTTACCCATCCTGATGGGTATCTTTATGATCGTCCAGTCACTGATGATGCAGCCCAAAAAAGAGCAGCTCGAACAAATGGACGAAAAGCAGAAAGCCATGCAATCCAGTCAGAAAATGATGACCTGGGTGATGCCTGTCGTGCTTTTCTTCGTGTTCAGATCGATGCCGGCGGGGCTCGTCCTCTACTGGACCGTGTTTAATATTCTCTCCATCATCCAGCAGTACTACTTGCAGAAACATCTTAACAAAAAGGAAATCATTCAATGAAGCACATTGAAAAAAAAGGAACTGACCTGAATGCTATCATCAGCTCGTTCCGCAAAGAACACAAAATCAAGGACTGGGAACTGCAATACGAAATTGTCAGCGAAGGCTCCAAGGGCCTGTTTGGCCTGTTGGGAAAAAAGCAGGCGGCAGTCCGGTTCAATCTGCTCTCCACTGAAGAGCGGATCAAACTCTTTCTGGAACAGCTTTTGTCTCATATGGAACTGAGATTTGACAGCATCACCACCCAAACCGAACAAAAAACAGTTTATGTCACCATTCATAATTCATCAGATGCTGGATTCCTGATCGGGAAAAACGGCAGCATGCTGGAACAGCTTCAATACCTGATCAACCGAGTGTTTGAAAATGTCAAAGACCTAGAACGCATCTATCTCGATACGGAGGATTACCGCCTGCGTCAGGAACAGGCCTTCCTCAGATCTTTTGTCCCGACCATCAACAAGGTCAAGGCCACAGGCAAATCAGTGACTCTGGAGCCCATGCCGGCTGGCGAAAGACGGATCATCCACAAATACGTGGAAGGCGAACCCGCCCTCAAAACCATGACCATGGGTGAAGGCGACAACAAGCGCATCGTCATCATGCCGGCTGACCACAAAGAACCTGCTCCAGCCAAAACCAAACCCGTAAAAAAAGCCAAACCGGAACAGACACCCGAACAGCGCGCCAGTCAGTCCTATCAGCGCCACAACAAGGCTCATCCCTCTTCCAAAACTTCACAAAGACCGCGTAAGGTCGAAAAGGAAAGAAAGCCCAGGGCATGAAACTCGAGCTCGTTTCCGCGGGACATTATTGGACCGACGCCGGCGCTTTCATGGGAGTGCTGCCATACTTTATCTGGCATGACAAGGTCAGCACCGATGGGCGCCAGCGCCTGAAGATGAACCTGAACCTGCTGCTGATCAGGACAGAGGGCAGAAACATTTTGGTTGACACAGGCATCGGAAACCGTCTCAACAAGCGCAGGAAAGAGATCTATAATCCCTCTGAGTTTGGGCTGTCCGCCAGTTTACAGACCCTTGGTCTGAATACAGATGACATCACTGATGTTGTCCTGACTCATCTGCATTTTGACCATGCGGGCGGCGTGGTCAGCGAAGTCGAAGGCAAGGATATTCTCACTTTTCCCAACGCTGTCCATCACATTCAGCGCAAAGAATGGGAAATCGCCAGGCATCCTGACAAGCTGAATGCCGCCGCTTATCAGTTCGAGCATCAATTGTCGCTTTTGGATAAGGAAGGCAGGATCAATCTGCTGGACGGAGATACACAGATCGCACCCAATGTCTTTGCCCGTCTGGTCGGAGGTCACACCCTCGGGATGCAGATCGTGGAAGTGCTGATCGATGAGGTGCCCCATATCTATGCCGGGGACATCATTCCCACCCGTTTTCATCTGCCCTATGCCATCACTTCCAGTTATGACGTTTCTCGCCGGGATTCCTTTTCCGCCAAGCAGATGATCTATGACAGACTGATCGCCGGTAACGGCTTTCTGCTGCTGGACCACGACACCTCCGCCTGGCAATTGCCCATATCTGAAATTCTGCCATACATAAGTCATTGATAACTTTGCAGGTTCATCTATGAATAAAGAACGGCTTTACCTGATAGATGCCACGGCGCTGCTGTACCGGGCATATTTTGCGTTTATCCGCAATCCTCTGGTCAATTCAAAAGGGATGAACACGAATGCCATCTTTGGGGTGATTAGTTCATTCTTGGGCTTTGTTCAGAAATTCGAGCCGCAGCATATAATCGTTTCCTTTGACCGGAAGGCACCCACCTTTCGGCATGAAATGAGTGAACAATACAAGGCCAATCGTCCTCCCATGCCGGATGAACTGATCCCGCAGATCGAACCTGTCAAGCAGTTCTTTGCCGATATCGGCCTGAACGAGATCTCGCAGGATGGTCTGGAAGCGGATGACATTCTTGCCACATTAGCCACCCGGCTCAAGGACAAATATGAGATCTTAATCGTGACTGGAGACAAGGATTATTCCCAATTGGTGCAGGACGGCGTCACTCTCTACGATCCGATGAAAGACAAGATGATCGACCGTGAACAGGTGATCGCCAAGTATGGCATAACGCCGGAGCAGTTCGTGGATTATCTTGCCATCGTTGGGGACAGCAGTGACAACATTCCGGGCGTGAAAGGACTTGGTCCCAAAGGTGCGGAAACGCTTCTCAGGGAATATCAAACTCTGGATAACATTTATGCCAATCTGGACAAGCTTCCTGACAAAGTGAAAGAAAAACTCATCACCAGTGAAGACAACGCCTATCTTTCCAGAGAACTGGCACAGATGGTTTTGGATGCACCCATTCCCGATCCGACCGTGGAAGCAACCCATTTCAAAAGGGAAGACCTGGCGCAGGCTGTGTCACTTCTGGATGAATATGAGATGCCGACCCTGAAGAAACGGCTGCTTAACATAATGCCCAAGAGTGACGTCAGTAAAGCAGATAATACCGTTCAGCCCGAAGCGGAAGAGGAAGAAGAGCTTTCCCAGGCGGATTTGTTCGGTGATGGTATCGGAGAAACATTTGAAACTCTTTCAACCCAGAGTGCTACCGAGAAAAACAGACACTTCACCGCTTTGCTCATAAACAGCCAACCGGCTTTGGATGATGTGCTGAGTGAGATCAGACAGGCAGAGCACGTTTCTCTGGATACAGAGACTACTTCTACCGACCCTTTGTCTGCTGAACTGGTGGGCATTTCCATCTGCACAGCTTTGGATAAGGCATATTACCTGCCTTTAGCGCACAGTATGGCGTCAAATCTGGACAGGGACCAGACTCTCGCTCTGCTCATACAGACTCTGACCGGAAAAACGATCATCGGGCACAATCTCAAGTATGACCTGACAGTGTTGAAAAGATATGACTTCATTCCCGATGGTCCGCTGTTTGATACGATGCTGGCCGCTTATATCCTGGATCCGGGCATCAATCAATACTCGCTGGACCAATGCGCCCTGCGGGAGCTTAACTATGTGATGCAGCCCATCTCAGAACTGATCGGGACAGGCAAGAATCAGATCACCTTTGACCTGGTGGAAGCGGAAAAAGCGTGTTTCTACTCTGCTGAAGACGCCTGGTGCGCTTTCAGGCTGTATCATCAGTATGTCAAGAAACTGCAATACACCGGGTTGGATAAGCTCTATTTTGAACTGGAACTGCCCCTACTGCCGGTTCTGCAGTTTATGGAAGAGACAGGCGTCCATATTGACGTCAGGGTATTGGGCAATATATCACACCTGATCAATGAACAGCTAAAAATCCTGACAGAAAAGATCTACGCTATTGCCGGATATCAGTTCAATCTGAATTCCACCCAACAGCTTGCCAAACTGCTATTCGAAGAGCTGAAACTGCCTTCCAAAAAGAAAACCAAGACAGGCTACTCCACCGATAACAGCGTGTTGGAAGAGCTTTCAGACGAGTATGAGATTGCCGCTTTATTGATCGATTACAGGCAGCTCACCAAGCTGGAAAGCACCTATGTCAGCGCTTTGCCCAAGATGATAAATCCGGTTACAAAAAGGGTTCATTCCTCATTCAATCAGACCATCGCTTCGACGGGCAGGCTGTCCAGCAGCAATCCCAATCTGCAGAATATACCCATCCGGACGGAACTGGGCAGGGAGATCCGCAAAGCCTTTTCTGCAGAGGATTCGGATACTGTCATCCTGTCGGCGGATTATTCCCAGATCGAACTCCGGCTGCTGGCGCTGATGTCAGAAGATCCCTATCTGTTGGATGCTTTTGCCAGAGGAGTTGATATTCACAGGCAGACTGCAGCCTATATTTATAACAAACCTTTGGATGAGGTGACAAGTGAACAGCGCAGACAGGCCAAAGTGATCAACTTCGGGCTGCTGTATGGTATGGGTCAGGTAAAGCTATCACGCGAACTCGGGATCAGCCAGCCGGAAGCCAAAGAGATCATAAAACATTATTTTGAGCAGTTCGAATCAGTGAAACAGTTCATTCTTCACACTCATAATCAGGCCAGGCAGAAACATTATTGCGAAACGCTTTTCGGCAGGAGACTCTATCTACCATATATCAACAGCAGTAACCAGAAACTGAAAAGCGAAGCGGAAAGAATCGCTCTCAATATGCCGATCCAGGGCACCGCGGCTGACTTGATCAAGCTTGCGATGATAGATATTCACAGACAGATCAAAGACGATAAAGACATCAAGATGATCCTGCAGGTGCATGATGAACTGGTCTTCGAAGTAAAGACAAAAGCTGTGGAAAGGGCAATGACGATCATCAAAACAGCTATGTCAGATGCTTTGCCGGAGAAGTACCGTCAGAAGATCAGATTGGAAGTGGAAGCAGGTTATGGTAAATCCTGGTTTGAAGCGCATGCCTGAGCCGGAGATATAACTATTCTTTGGGCTTTTCAGATTCCTTGTCTGATTCAGCTTTCAGCAGCAGCTTTTTCACATACCGGCGCCACCAGACCAGACTGATGATGATCAGTATCAAAGCCAGGCCGATCAGGGCCAGAGGCAGCAGCGGCGGGGAAGGCTTCATCATTACTGTCATGGTCTGAGGTCTGTTCCAGAGATAGGCGGTCTGATATTCCCAGGTTACTGTATTTTTCTTATAGTCTATATTGACCTGATCAGCGTTGGAACTGATTATCTTCCAGGGCAGGTGCATTTTGTAATGCCAGGTAAAGTTACCTTGTGAGAGTTTGGAGATCAGTTGTTCAAATTCGTCGTCTTCGCTGGAAATGCTGCCCAACGAGATGCGGCGGTTCATGGTGACGGTGCCGTCATCCTCTTTGTTAACCGTGATCCTGCCAAAGAAATCGGCATTGCTGACCTGGTCGTTCAGACTATTGAAAGCTTCCAGCGAGTTGAATTTGAAGTAAAGGTTGTAGTAGGTGTAATTCTGTTTTCTGGAAACGGATTTGCTGATCAGACTGATGCCCGGCTGATCCAGAAAGCGGTTCAGCTCTTCCGGATTCTCATAGCTGGAGATCACTCCAATGACCAGTTTGGCCTTACCGGTGCCGTCTTTATTGAGCCACAGCTCTTCCGTGTAATCAACGCAGCCTGTCAGCAGGACAAGCAGCAATCCGAACAGCATTAAGCGTTTCATCCTTATGCAACCTCTGATAATATAATAACTGTAACACTTTGTCACGCACGCTTTTTTTTGGCAAGGAAAATCCCAAAGAATTTAATTGACAAAAGAAAGCTTTGGCTTATTATTTGAAACAGTTGGGAAAATCATGATAGGGAGGTCGATATGACTGTTCTCAAACAATTATATTATTGCCCCATCTGCGGCAATGTAACCGAAGTAGTCTTTACCGGTGCTGAAGCTCTGGTCTGCTGCGGCGAGCCAATGGTTCTGCTGCAGGAAAACACGGTAGATGCAGCCAAAGAAAAGCACGTTCCGGTAGTGGAAGGTGACGAACAAAGCGTAACCGTCAAAGTTGGCAGCGTTACTCATCCCATGGAGGAAAAGCACTACATCGCATTTATCGAACTGATCACCAAGGATGATATGGTCCTCAGGGCCGAACTCAAACCCGGGATGGAACCTATTGCCGTTTTCCCCGTTCCCCTGAGCAGGGTTCTGTATGCCCGTGAATATTGCAATCTGCATAAACTATGGAAAAGCTGAAGGAGAAAGGATATGAGCATTAAAGGAAGCAGAACGGCAGAAAACCTGCTGAAAGCATTTGCCGGTGAGTCCCAAGCACGCAACAGATATACCTACGCAGCCAGAGTGGCTCAGAAACAAGGTTTTGAGCATATCGCTGCAATTTTTACAGAAACTGCCGATAACGAAAGGATGCACGCAAAACTGTTTCTGCGCCATCTGATCAATAATGGCATGAAAGGCGAGCCCATCACCATTTCCGCCACTTATCCGGCTGCCCTGGATGAGGAAGACACAGTTTCCAACCTGGAATGGGCGGCTGCCGGCGAAAAAGAGGAATGGACAGAGCTCTATCCCATGTTTGCCGAAATTGCCGAAGATGAAGGATTCAACGACATTGCCGTGACCTTCAGAATGATCGCCAAAGTGGAAGCAAGGCACGAAACTAGATACCGTAAGCTGCTGGACAATGTGAAAAATCAGAAGGTCTTTCAGAAAGACGGCAAGGTCTTCTGGAAATGCCGTGAATGCGGTTACATCCATGAAGGCGAATCTGCTCCGACAACCTGTCCTTGCTGCAAGCATCCCCAGGCATATTTTGAGCTCTGGTGCGAAAATTATTGATCAGTAAATCATGAGTAATAACAGGAATTTCTACAGAGACGATGTAGAAGACGAGATAACAGGAATGGAGGATAACATGCAAAAATACCAATGCCTGGCCTGCGGCTGGATCTATGATCCTGCAGACAATGATAACATACCTTTCGAAGACCTGCCTGAGGACTGGACCTGTCCCGAGTGCGGCGTCGGCAAAGATATGTTTGAACCCATCGATTAGTATATGAATTAGCCGGGTGACTTTTATCAGTTATCCGGCTTTTTCTATTTTTTGAAAACATACCTGATTCAGGTAAAACCAATACTCAAGCGGAGAAAACAATGACCATTCAGGAATTCAATGAAATCCTCGATTTTGCCATAGAGCGTGAAAAGGAAGCAGTGCAGTTCTACCGGGATCTGCAGAACCAGGCTCATTTTGCCGACCAGAAGACTTTTCTGCAGGAACTGGAAAGCATGGAAATGGGACACATCATAGTGATCGAAAACATGCGCAACAAACAGCTCTCCGAGACGCAGATCAAGCAGGTGCCCAATCTGCACATCAGCGAATATCTAGTTTCAGACGTGGATGAACTCGACCTCACCTACCAGAACATCCTGATCAAAGCCATGAAACGGGAAGAGATGTCCCTCAAGCTTTACACCGAAATGAGCAAAAAGTTCCCCGACAGCGAGCTTTCTGTCCTGTTTGCCAAACTTGCCGGCGAGGAAGCAGGCCATAAACTCAAGTTCGAAAAGCTCTACGACGAGTGGATCAGCAAGGGTAACTGAACTTTCACCACAAAGGCACAAAGACACAAAGAAGCACAAAGAAAGAAGTTTGAAAGACTATACAAACGAGATCATTGGTTGTGCCATTGAAGTGCATAAAAGACTTGGACCCGGATTATTGGAAAAGATTTATTCCGAGTGTCTGAGCCTGGAGTTCATGCATCAGGGAATTTCTTTTGAACGTGAAAAACCGATTACCATCAATTATCGTGACATAGCATTGGCTTCACCTCTAAAAGCCGATTTTCTGGTCGAAAACACCTGTATCGTTGAGCTGAAATCTGTTGAGACATTACTGCCTGTTCATCAGGCACAGGTCTTAACCTATATGAAACTGTTTGATATAAAATATGGTTTGCTATTGAATTTTAATGTTCCCTATTTGAAAGATGGCATCAAGAGATTTATCCTATGATAAACACTTTTTTGTCTTGGTAAAACTAAATGAAGTACTATATCTTAAATCCCTCTTTGTGTGCCTTTGTGTCTTCGTGTCTTTGTGGTGAGAAAAATGATCTGGTTAGCGATTGACTGCAGCGGCTCATCAGGTTCCATTGCTTTGGAGCAGGATGGCAGGCTGATTTATCAGTGCTATTTCAATATTGATATCACTCATTCCGAGACCCTGATGCCGCAGATCGACACCGCCCTGAAGTTCTGCAAACTCACTCCTGCAGACCTCAGCGGCATTGTCACCACCATCGGACCCGGCTCCTTTACAGGGCTAAGGATAGGATTGGCCACTGCCAAAGGCATTGCCTACGGACGCAAGATCCCGCTGCTGACCTATTCCACTCTGGAACTGATAGCTGCCAATTGCTACGGCAGCAAGCTGCCCATCCTGGTCTGCCTCGATGCCAAAATGCAGGAACTCTATGCCGCTATGTACAGTTCAGAACTGAAGCCCCTCATCCCTGATTGCGTCATCAGTCCTGAAGCGCTTGCAGCCAGGATCAGCGAACCCGTTCTGCTGACCGGCAACATGTCTGATAAAATGATTCCCCTGCTGGCCGATAAAGGCGTTGACGTTATTCCCGCTCTTGAACATCAGAACCTGCCTGTGGCAGCGGGCCTGTTCTCTCTGATGCAGCTCAAACCCCAATCCATCGAATACAACTTTGAAGCTCTTGCCGAACTGGAACCTCAATACCTTAGGGAGTCCACCGCTCAAGTCCGTTTCAGGGAAAAG
>CAZWJK010000010.1:28276-30072 GCA_964634035.1 uncultured Candidatus Cloacimonadota bacterium
GCATCCAGGAAGAGCAGCCCTTCCGGGCGTCCCTTGATGATATTGAGCTTGCCGAGGATGGTCTCGTCGTTGTTTTCTTCCTCGACCTGTTCATCCACATACCAGTTCAGGAAGCTGTCAAAGGCATGGTCTTTTTCCTTGATGGCGAGGTCTTTGAGGTCATTGATGCTTTTGGTGATGAAGTGTTCGTGCTCCAGGGTCTGTTTGAAAGCATCCATCGCATCCTTGAATTTCTTTGGCGGCTTGGCGATGGCTTTGAGTTCGACCTCTCCGCCCCTGTCCAGCAGGTACTTGTAAAAGCCCATGGCGTGCGCATGCTCTTCCCGTGCCTGCACTTCCATCCACATGGAAAAGCCGTTCAGGGTCTGGCCGGCGAACCAGGCGCTCATGGCGCTGTACAGGTATTCCGAGTATAACTCGCGGTTGATTTGTTCGTTGATGGCATCCTGCAATTTCTTGCTGATCATTTTTCCTCCATATGTTTTTTGATATTTTCTTCTGTTTGTTTGGTTATGTTTTTCAAAGTATTGTCGTCGGGAATGTATTGAGCTTTGACAGGGTCAAGCATCTCAAACCCGCATTCCTTCTGGTCTCCCAATAGGTTGTGAACGATGTCGATGCTCTGTCCGCCCCAGCCGTAGGAGCCGAAAGCCATGCCAATTCTGTTTTTTGGGGACAGCCCCTTAAGATAATAGAGAAATGCCGCCACAGTCGGCAGGATGGAACTATTGAGGGTAGGTGAGCCAACACAGATGTATCTGGCATCCAGAATTTCTGCCATGATGTCTGACCTGTTGCTGTTTTTCAGGTTATATTTCCTGACGCTTATGCCCAGGTTTTCAAAGGCGTTGGCGATCGCACAGGCGAGTTTGGCGGTGCTTTTCCACATCGTGTCATAGACGATGACAGCTTTTTTGGGATCAGTGTCGTTATTGGCCCAATGCGTGTAATTCTCGATCAGGTCGGGGACGTGCTTTGTCCAGATCAATCCGTGACTGGTGGCGATCATTTCAATCTCCAGCTTGGACAAAGTATTGAGGGCTTTCTGAACCTGGGAACCGTATGGCATGACGATATTGGCATAATAGTGCCTGGCCTGGTAGAGCGCGAGGTCAAAGGGATACTCGGTATCGAATCTTTCGGAGGAGCAGACATGCTGCCCGAAAGCGTCGTTGGAAAAGAGGATCTTCTCTTCGGGGCAATAGGTGACCATGTTATCGGGCCAATGCACCATCGGCGTGGTCACAAAGGTCAGGTTGCGCTTGCCGATGTTGAGGGTGTCGCCGGATTTGACTTCCTGAAAGTTCCAGTCCTGTTTGAAGTGCAGTTTCAGGCCCTTGATCGCCATGGCATTGGTATAGACCGGTTTTCCGGGATAATCATTCAACAGCAGCGGCAGACTGCTGGAATGGTCCATTTCCACGTGATTCTGGACGATCAGGTCTATCCTGGCGGGATTGATTATGTGACTGATGCGCTCCATCATTTCAGAATAATGTTTGGCATCCACATCATCGATCAGGACCACTTTTTCATCTATGATCAGGTAGGCGTTATAGGTGGCTCCCTGGTTTATCTGGTAACTGTGAAAGTCACGCAGGTCCCAGTCAATTCCACCCACCCACCAGATATTTTCTCTCAGTTTTACAGGTTTCATGATTTCTCCCATATGTAATATCTACTTAATTTATATGATATTCAATTCGTATTCTATTGCAAGTAAAAAGTGCATGACTGATGCAGTAAATAATGATTTGAGAGACCCTGGGGCACGGAGCCGCAGAGCTAATTTTACA
>CAZWJK010000010.1:30172-33651 GCA_964634035.1 uncultured Candidatus Cloacimonadota bacterium
ACGGGGCAGTAGAAACTGCTTCTGCCTGCCTGTTTGATGCGTTTTATATCATGGCCCAGGGGGCACTTTTCTTTCTGATAGACCCTCAGGAAATTCTGGAAGGAACCTGTTTTGTCATCCACCTGGCGATAGTCTGAAACGCTCGTGCCGTTATTGGCGATCGCCTCTTTCAGGACCTCTTTGGTGCGCCGGACAATGCTTTCCAGCTTGGATTTGGTGAGTTTATTGGCTGCGGTTTCCGGTTTGACTTTTGCCCTATACAGGATCTCGCAGACATAGATATTACCCAGTCCGGCGACTACTGACTGATCCAATAGCACATTCTTGATGGGCGCTGATTTCTTTAGAAAAGCTTGTTTCAGGTAATGGGCGTCAAACCCTTCTGACAAAGGTTCCGGACCCAGTTTGGGCAGATGGTTTTGAATTTTACTGACGGGCGCTACGATGATCTTTCCAAAGGTCCTGATGTCATTAAACAGTACTCTGGCGCATCCGGTCAGGGAAAGCAAGGCGCGCACATGCCTGGCTTCCTCGTTGTCCTCTTCCGTGTAAATCAGCTTGCCAGTCATCCTGAGATGGATGATCAGCGCGTTCTTGCTTGCCAGGTGCAGAATGATGTATTTTCCCCGGCGTTCGTATTTGTTGACAACGGCCGGAAACACCGGCTGCACAATATCTTTGTCATAGACGACAGTGCCGTTGTAAAGCGAATCCAGTTGGCAGATGGGCATGCCGCCGATCTTTCTTTTCAGGCCTCTGAGCACGGTTTCCACTTCAGGCAGTTCGGGCATCATTCACTCCATTCTTCGATGTATTTATTGATCCAGTGAGCGGCGCAAGCTCCGTCTCCGACGGCGGTTGCCACTTGCCTGAGCGCTTTGGCCTGCACGTCTCCGGCCGCCCAAACGCCTTCCAGATTGGTTTTATGAGATCTGTCAGTCATGATAAATCCATTATCCAGTTCGAGTTGTCCTTCAAACAATTTTGTATTGGGATCGTTGCCTATGAAGACGAAAACACCGTCTGCTTTCAGTGCTTTTTCAGTATTGTCTTTGGTATTATGGATGATGATTTTCTTGTCTTCCGGCTTGTAAAAATCTATCTTCTCCACTTCGTAAAACGGCATCAGTTCTATCTTCGGATTGCTTTTCACCCTTTCCTGCAGAACGGCATCGGCTTTGAAATTATCACTGCGGTGCAGCAGATAGATTTTGGCGGCGTATTTGGCCAGGAAGGTGGATTCTTCAAAAGCGGTATTGCCTCCTCCCACAACTGCTATGGTCTTGTCAGGATAGAAAGGCCCGTCGCAGGTGGCGCAGTAGGAAACGCCGTTACCCTTGAAATCCGCTTCACCCGGAACGTTAAGTTTGCGTGGCGAGGAACCGGTAGAGATCAGGATCGCTTTGGCTTTCCAGGTGGCATAAGGCGTCTGCACCAGCTTGATTTTTGCTGTCAGATCCACTTTTATTACGTCTTCGTTGATGATCTGCAGGCCAAACATTTTTGCCTGTTTTTCCATATCCTGAGCCAGTTTCTGGCCCAATACGGGTTCCGGGAAGCCGGGATAGTTTTCCACCCATTCCGTGGATGTTAGCTGTCCGCCTGAGATCGCCATCTTTTCTATCATCAATGTTTTCAGTTTGTAGCGGGCAGCATAGAGCCCTGCCGTCAGTCCTGCCGGCCCGCCGCCAATGATGATCAGGTCATAAAGCTCTTCAGGTTTCGCTCCGGTCGATAAATTCAAACTGAAATCCATTTATTAACCTCTTTGTTGAAAACGCAAAGACGCAAAGATGCAAAGTAACGCAAAGAAGGCTTAATTATCAGGAGTGCATCATAATCAACCAAGCTTCCTTCACCGATAACTGATAACTGGTAACTCTTATTCATCATCATGGTTGTAATTCAAGATAAATTCTTCGTGCCTCTTTGTGTCTTCGTGCCTTTGTGGTGATATATTACAACGCTTCCTTGATCTTTTCGACGAGCATTTGTTCAGGCGCTGAGCCTTCTTGGAACCACTTTTCGTTGATCACGGTGCGCGGAACGCCCTGCACGCCATACTTCACCGCCTGATGCGGAAATTCGCTAACCTCGACCATCTCTGCCGTGACCTTGTCGCTGTAATACGCCATCGCCTGCGCCAGCATCACAGCCGGCGGGCAATAAGGACAGGTGGGCGTGACGAAAACTTTCATATGAACAGGTTTCTGCAGATTGCTGAGGAAGGTTTTGGTTTCGTCAGTCAGTTTGACCACGCCGGTGGAAACCATCAGAAAGGCATTGAGCAGTGAGGAGAATTCATAGCCGGCAGGAATGCCCGTGAACCGAATCCCATAATCCTTTTCGTCCATCACGACGATGGCCGGCAGCTCTTCCACGCCATACTTTTTGGCTTCCGCTTCGTTTTCCTCAAAACTGAGAACTTCCAGTTTCAGCTTCTCGGTCGTGGTGACCAGGTCGTTCATAAGTTCGTGCGTGTCTTTGCAGAAATCGCACTCCATCCCTTGCGTAAAAAGCTTGACGGTTACCGGCTTCACCATGTTGGCCAGTATTTTCGTGACTTCCTGTTTGATCTTGTCATCTAACATAGCGGTTTTTTACTCCCTGTTTAGTTTCATTTTCTTTTTCTGTCCATAAGATAATCCAAAATTCCCCTTTGACGAATACAATTTGCCATTAAGCAAATATCTGTTTCTGTCTTAACCCATCCATACATGCACTACGGTACTAATACTATACCATTACGGTACCAATACGGTTAATTACCGTAATGCTACCGTAGTGGTACCGTAATGGTCAAGTAATGCAAAGATGCTTAATGTGGGGTACGTTCAGTAAGGCATGGCAGATAATCGTTTTTTGTGAGCCGGCATAAACATGCCGGCCCACCTTATGCGTAAGGATCAACCTTTGGTTTCGACCTCCTTGATGAAGTCATCCAGCCAGCGGATCTCGCCCTCCATCATATAGATCGGACGGCGTGAGATGCTGAGCGGATAAATAGAACACTTGGAATCCAGCAGAAAGGTCTCCAGGTCACGGTATTCGGCAATTTTCTTTACTACGTTACGGCGATAATCTTTCAGCATGGCAAGACGCATTTCCTTGTCAAAAACATCCAGATTGTAAAAGGCGATGTCTGCCTGCCAACGCACGTGTTCAGGTTCGAGCAGAAGCTCTGCCAGCTTTTCACGGAAAGCGGTTTCGCCCTGCTCGGTAATGCTGTAGATCTTGCGGGCGCGGTTTTCTTCCGTGATTTCAGTTTCACAGGAGACAAATTCCTCCTCCTCCAGTTTGCGGAGAAGCTTGTAGATGGCGGACATGGAAAGCTCGGTCCAGAAACGCATATCACGGAACTGGACATCTTTTTCGATCTGGTAGGGGTGTTTGGGACCTTCGGTTAAAAGCCCGAGCAGAGCTGCTTCAGCCGAACTGATACTCTTTTTAGCCTCCATAGATTAGATTAACAACGTTGT
>CAZWJK010000011.1:0-26671 GCA_964634035.1 uncultured Candidatus Cloacimonadota bacterium
AGTCTTCAAGCAGCTCAACTCCCGTATAATCTATCTTCAGACAGTCATTTAACTCTTCGAACAGCCGGCCGTACCCGACCCCGATCTCCAGTATCCTGACGGTTTTTCTGCCGTAATGATCTCGCAGCCAATTCTTTACAAAGCCGTATCTGCGGCTGTGCAGAAACCTGTTGATCCGGTTGGCGTTCTCGTTTTTCTCGTGCTGCAGCATGATCCTCCCACCTCGTTCCAAGCTTTTACCTGTCTATCATGGAGACGATTTATGTCAATTCAAATCCATACTTTTTCCCTGCTTCTTCTCTAAATGCAAGTCGTAATCCTGTCGGGCTCCTGTCGGGATCCAGTCGGATTAAACCCGACTGGATTATGACAGGTATATGACTGGATTACGAGTAAGTTAAAGACAACTTAAAGGGATGATGAAAATCGGGCCTGGGAAAAAAGCGGGCGGAAAAGAAAGCTTGACGAAAAGATAAAAGCGGAATTTTAGAGTAAATATGAAATATTTTACGGGAAAACAAAACCTCATACTGTATAACAAACATATTACATAACAAGGGAGCAAGCATGGCAGAGAAAATTTTGGCAATCACCCTGTTAATGATCCTGGCCGCGGGTCTGAGCGCAGCTAACGGCAAATCCTTCAATTATGACAAGGCCTGGACCGAGATCGAGCAACTGTGGTCAGACCGCTTACCCAAATCCGCTCTGGAAAAAGTGGATTCCGTTTATATCAAAGCTGTTTTGGAAAACAAGACTGACCAGCAGATCAAAGCCCTGATCTATCACCTGAGGACCACGCAATATGTGGAGGAATTCTCCTCCCAGAAAGCCATCGTGAAGGTGCAGTCCATCCTCAAAACCGCGTCCTTCCCTGCTTCCGCCATCCTCCACAGCATGCTGGCACAGCTCTATTGGAGTTACTATCAAAACAACCGCTGGCAATATTCAGAGCGATCTGAAACCATTGATTTCAAGCAGGATGACATCGCCACCTGGGACCTGAAAACGATCGCCAAGTCGACCATTGCCGAATACAAACTTTCTCTGCAGAATCCTGAAGGCCTGCAAAGCTACCCGCTCAGCAACTATCCCGCCATTCTGATCGAGGGTTATGAGGACTTTTACACTCCGAACAAATCCATTGCTACAAGGGCTTTGCGCCCCACCCTGTATGATTTCCTGGCGCACCGCGCTCTGGATTTTTACCTCAATGACGAATCGGGGCTCAGCCTGCCCTTTGAAGAATTCAAAGTTACCGATTCCAAATACTTCCAGCCCCCTGCCAGTTTTGTTTTACTGGACATCTCCACTCCGGATTCGCTGTCGCTTAAGTATCAGGCGTTCAAGCTCTATCAGGACCTCATCCGCTTTCATATCAATGATTCTAACCCATCTGCCCTGGTGGATGTCAATCTGGACAGGCTGTGGTTTGCCTATCAGAATAGCGAACTGGAAAACCCTGAACAGATGTATAAAAACGCCCTGCGCCTGGAAGAGGTCAGATACCGGGACCACGAAGTCTTCGCACAGATCCGCGCCAGACTGGCAAGACTCTACCATCAACTGGCCTCGCGCTACAAACCGGAGCTCTCAGAAGACTACCGCTGGCATTACAAAGACGCTCTGGAACTGTGCCAGGAAGCCATAGAAAGATATCCGGAAAGCTATGGAGGGCAGATCTGCGCCGCTCTGAAAAACGAAATCACCAGCCCTTCAGTCAATATCACCGCCGAGAGAGTCAACGCTCCCAACACACCGTTCAAAGCTTTACTCAGCGCTAAAAACATCTCGCAGATTCAGTTCAGGATCTACCGCATCCCTTATCATTCAATCAAAGACGGGGATTATGATTATTACAGAGTCTGGAGTTCCAGCAACTACAAACGCCTGCGCGAACTGATGAAAAATAAACCCAACTGGTCAGACACCATCATCATAGAAAACGAAGGCGACTACCGCAATCACTCATATGAATTCGCCCTGCCCGCCCTGCCCATGGGCAATTACATCCTGATCGCCTCGGATGACTTTGACAATCCTGACCAGAACCGCCATGCCGGTTACAGCTTATTCAATATCAGCAACCTGTCTTATCTGATGAAAAGTGGATCGTCAGGCACCTTGCTTGTGGCGGACAGATTCAGCGGCGCTCCCGTCAAGGGCGCAACCATCAAGGTTTTCAACCGGACCTATGACGAAAAAATACGCAAAACCGTCTTCCAGCTTGGCTGGACCGGCAAAACCAATACTTCAGGCCAGGTGAAAATGCCGCGTCCTGATCAGTACTACAGCTCCAGGATCCTGATCACCAGCGGTGCGGACAGCCTGATCATCGATAATTATTATTACCAGGGAGATTACAGATATGACGAAAGGATCGCGCCGCGCTGCCTGATGTTCACGGACCGCGCCATCTACAGGCCGGGCCAGACCATTTACCTGAAAGGCGTTTACTATGAAACAGACAGCGTCAAGCATAACAAGCTGCTGTTCAACAAGGACCTGGAAGTCACTTTTTATGATGTCAACTATCAGGTCATAACCAAACAGACAGTCAGGAGCAACGACTATGGCACTTTCAATACGACATTTACTGCACCGCAGGGTGTCCTGACGGGACAGATGCAAATCGTTGCCGCTAATGCCGGCTCCGTCAGCATCAGGGTTGAAGAATACAAACGCCCCAGATTTGAAGTCAAGCTGGATCAGCCCTCCGAGACCTTTAAACTGGACCAGTATGTGACCGTGAAAGGCAAGGCAATTGCCTATGCCGGTTTCCCCATAGACAATGCAGAACTGAAATTCCGCATCACCCGCCAGCCGAAATATCCTTTCTGGTTCTGGTGGTGGGGACCCTATCCAACCACACCTGCCAAAGAGATCGCCCACGGCACTGCTGTCACTGATGCCAAAGGAGAATTCACTCTGACCTTTCTGGCGGCTGGCGATAAATACATTAATCAGTATGGCAGCCCCTATTTCAACTTTTTGATCAGCGTCGATGTCACAGACCTCAGCGGCGAGACCAGAAGCGGTTCTCTGAACCTGCCCATCGGTGCAAAGGAACTTATCCTCAATCCCATATTGGCTGAAAAGATCGACCTGACTGCCAAAGAACTGACCATTCCCGTCCAAACAACTAATCTTAGTAATCAGCCCATCGCGGTCAGCGGAACCGTTACAATTTCACGGTTGCAGACCCCTGACCACATTCAGAAAAAGAGGTTGTGGGCTGCTCCGGACAGAACTCTGCTGGACAGAAAAGAATTCCTCAGACTCTTTCCCAATGACATCTATGCCAATGAAGACAAGATCACAAGCTGGAAGGTTCTGAACAAGGTGTTTGAAGCACAGTTCAGCACTCCGGATACGGACTCCGTCCTGATCAAAAATCTGGATAAATGGGAGCAGGGAGTTTATGTTCTGGAAGCATTTGCGTCCTACAAACAGCAGGAAGTCAAAACCACTCGCTACTTCACGGTTTATAGCTCCAAAGGCAAACAGCTTCCCTATCCTCTGGCAGAGTGGTTTATCCCGATTAAGGTAATCTGCGAGCCGGGCGAAATGGCTTCCGTGCTGATCGGAAGCAGCTATGACAACGTCTCCGTGCTGTATGAAATTGAAAAGAACAACAAGATCGTGGACAGCCTGCGCTTCACTCTCAACAAAGAGCAGAGGATGTTCACACTTCCCGTCAAAGAAGCAGACCGAGGCAGCTTTTATCTTCATTTCACCTTCATCAGGGACGGCAGACTTTATGCTTACAATCAGGAAATCACGGTGCCCTGGACCAATAAGCGCATCGACTTTGAATACATGACCTTCCGTGACAAGCTGCTGCCCGGCCAGCAGGAGGAATGGCGCCTCAAACTGAAAGACCACACTGGCGGCAAGGTCACGGCAGAGCTTCTGGCCTCCATGTATGACGCCTCGCTGGACGCCTTCGCTGCCAGTTATTGGACTGCCGATGTTTATAACAAAGTGCGCTCCTCGCACGGTTGGAATAACTATCAATTCAGTGCAAGCACGGGTCTGAATCTGTATCAATATTACTATGCAAAATATCAATATCCCCAGCGCACCTACGATGCCCTGAACTGGTTTGATTACAACATCTCGCGCTACTACGGCAGAAAAGGCATTGTCATATCAGACAATCTGGCATATGAAGAAACTCTCTCTCCGTCAATGATGAAAATGAGTGCCGGCTCCGCCAGAGCTACTGCACAAACCGGAGTTGATATGATTGGAGGAGAATTGCATAACGGGGGTAGCATGGCTGAAGCCGACGGCATAGGTTCCGGTGAAGAAGAAGCACCCACTGAAGACCTATCCGGAGTGCAGGCGCGTACCAATTTTGCCGAAACTGCTTTCTTCTATCCTGAACTCAGGACTGATGAAAACAGCGAGGTCAGCTTTATCTTCACAGTGCCGGAAGCCCTTACCAAATGGAAATTCAGGGCACTTGCCCTGACCAAGGATCTGCAGATCGGCACCACGGAAAACAACACCGTCACCCAGAAACCTTTGATGGTGCTGCCCAATACGCCTCGCTTTTTCAGGGAAGGCGACTCCATCACTTTCACCGCTAAGATAACGTCTTTGGATGAAACAGACCAGTCAGGGCACTGCCAGCTTTTCCTGTTTGACGCCATCAGCATGGAACCGGTGGACAGCGCTTTCAACCTAACCCAAGCGCAGCAGCCGTTCTCCGTTAAAAAAGGCGAAAGCACCGTCCTGAGCTGGGATCTGACCATTCCGTTCGGCGTCAGCGCTGTTACCTACAGAGTGGTGGCGCAGGCGGGAGATTTTTCCGATGGCGAGGAAAGCACGCTGCCCATCCTGACCAACAGGATGCTGGTAACGGAAAGTCTGCCATTGCCCGTCAGGGGAAACTCGACCAGGTCTTTCGTCTTTTCCAAGCTTCAGGAAAGCGGAAATTCCACCACGCTCAAGCATCACAAACTTACTTTGGAATACACCTCCAACCCTGCCTGGTATGCGGTTCAGGCTCTGCCCTACATGATGGAATACCCGCATGAATGCAACGAGCAGATCTTCAGCCGCTTTTACGCAAACAGCCTGGCATCCCATATAGCCAATGCCAATCCCCGCATCAAGAGAGTGTTCGAGTCCTGGAAAAACACTCCCAATTCCTCTGCCCTGCTCTCTAACCTGGAAAAGAACCAGGAGCTCAAATCCGTTCTGTTGCAGGAAACGCCCTGGGTGCTGGATGCCCAGAACGAGTCACAGAGCAAGCAGCGGATCGGCCTGCTGTTTGACCTGAACAATATGGCAAACCAGTTCAACTCCGCCCTGTCCAAACTGCAGAAGAATCAGAACCCAAGCGGCGGCTGGCCCTGGTTTGCCGGCATGCCGGATTCCTGGTGGGTCACGCAATACATAGTGGAAGGTTTTGGACACCTGGACAAGCTTGGCGTCACAGCGATCAGACAGGACCGCCGGGTCTGGGAAATGGTTCAGAATGCCATATTTTACATAGACCGCAAGATCCTGGAAGATTATGAAAACATAAAAAGATGGGGACATCTGAATGACGATAACCTGGGCTACATGGAAATGCATTATCTGTATGCCCGCTCGTTCTTTAAGGATATCCGCATCCCTGATGATTCGAAAGTCGCAGTGGATTATTTCAAAGGGCAGGCAGACAAGTATTGGGTGAGTAAAGACCTGTACGGACAAGGTCTGATCGCTCTTGCCCTGTACCGTGACGATAAAAAAGTCACCCCCGGCAAGATCATAGCCTCTTTGCGCGAACGCGCCCTGCATGACGAAGAACTGGGTATGTGGTGGAAAAACGATAACTGGGGCTGGTTCTGGTATCAGGCTCCGATCGAGACGCAGTCTCTGCTGATCGAAGCTTTCAACGATATTGCCAAAGACACGGACTCAGTGGATGAGTTGCGCACCTGGCTGCTCAAACAAAAACAGACCACCAACTGGAAAACCACCAAAGCCACTGCGGAAGCGTGCTATGCTTTACTGCTCTCAGGCACGGAATGGCTGGATACAGAGCAACTGGCAGAGATCATTGTCGGCGGCAAGATCATCGATCCGACGCAGCTTGACGACGTTAAGGTGGAAGCCGGAACCGGCTATTTCAAAACTTCCTGGCAGCGTGATGAGATCAAACCCGAAATGGCAAACGTCACTGTCATAAACCCGAATCGCGTTTCCGCCTGGGGTTCGCTCTACTGGCAGTATTTTGAGAATCTGGATAAGATCACCCCGGCGCAGACACCTTTGAAACTGAACAAAAAGCTTTTCATAGAGCGCATCACGGACACGGGCAAGGTGATCGAACCTATCAGCGCCAACGCTCAACTCGCTGTCGGCGACAAGATCATTGTCAGAATTGAGCTGAGGACGGATCGCGACATGGAATACGTGCACATGAAAGATATGCGCAGCGCTGGATTTGAGCCCATCAACGTGCTGTCCAGATACAAGTGGCAGGACGGACTCGGCTATTATGAAGCAACCGGAGACGCCGCCACCAATTTCTTCATCGAGTATCTGCGCAAGGGGACTTATGTGTTTGAATACCCTCTGCGCGTCACCAACAAAGGTGATTTCTCCAACGGCATCACCTCCATCCAATGCATGTATGCGCCTGAGTTTTCCGCTCATTCGGAAGGCATCAGAGTCATAGTTAAATAGCATCGTCTCTTTGATCCACGCGGGGTCCACGCAGGGTCCACACGGGCTGAGCCAGCGAGGAGGCTGCGTGGATATTATGGCTGATAAAGGTTTCAGCACTCAAATAGCTGATCAGATAAGGAATTTCTGGAATCAGCGATTTGGGGTTGACATCAGGACGAGGTGCAGGAAAGAAGTGTCCTAATTGTATAGAATACAAGAGAAAATGGTTATGGAAAAGAAAAAGATACTGCTCTGCGTGACGGGAGGCATCGCTGCCTACAAAGTGATAGATTTGGCGAGCCGGCTTACCAAAAAAGGGTTTGCCGTGAGGACGGTTCTGACCAGAAACGCTCAGGAGTTTGTGAGCGCTCTCAATTTTGCAGCAATCACAAATGAATCCGTGCAGACAGAGCTGTTTGGTGATAAGGACCCCATCCCCCATATCCATCTGGCAGACTGGGCTGACCTCATCGTGGTAGCTCCCGCCACAGCCAACATGATGGCAAAAGCAGTGCACGGCATTGCGGATGATTTAATGTCTTCAATTCTATTGGCTCACACCCAACCTGTTTTATGGGTGCCGGCCATGAATGTCCATATGTATGAGCATCCAACCACACAGGATAACATAAAGCAGCTACTGAACAGGGGGAATCATGTGCTCGAGCCGTCCACTGGCATGCTGGCCTGCGGTTATGAAGGCAAGGGTAAATTTCCACCCGCTGAAGAAATCCTTTATGCCATCAGAACCTATCTGAATTATCAGCAGGATCTCAAAGGAAAAAAGGTTTTGATCACAGCCGGCGGAACTGCTGAAAGCATTGACCCGATGCGCACCATCTCAAACCGCTCTTCCGGAAAAATGGGCCTGGCTTTGGCCAGAGCTGCCGCTCTGCGCGGCGCTGAAGTATCGCTGGTCTATGGCAATGTTTCTGTAACCATTCCGTATTATCTGAAAGAAGCGATTCAAACAGAATCGGTGTCAGAGATGAAGAAAGCTGTGGATAAGTTGGCAGCTAAAATGGACATCATAATCATGGCTGCGGCTGTTTCTGATTTCACGCCGGTAAAAGCTAATCAAAATAAGATTAAGAAATCTACCAAACTTACGCTGGAACTGGCTCAGACGCCTGACATCCTGGCTGACCTTGGCAGGAAAAAGAAGCCGGGTCAGAGACTGATCGGCTTTGCCGCTGAAACAGAAAACCTGACGGAGAATGCCAAAACCAAGTTGGTCCAGAAAAAACTCGACCTGATCGTTGCCAACCTGCTTTCCGTAAGCGGCAAGGATGATACCGAGATCACTCTGCTGACAAAGAAATCGTCACTTAAACTGAAAGCGGATAAATTCACCGCTGCTCACTTCATCCTGGACAAGATAAAGGGGTTATGAGACTTCCTGATACAATTCTGATCACCGGCGCGAACGGACAATCTGCTGTTAAGATAGCACGTGATTTGCTGCTGCAGGGCTGTAAATTGTTGCTACTGGCTCATAACAGAACCGACAGAATTGACCGGATCATGTCTGAATTTCCTGATCAATGCTGGCTGGAGAAATGTAACCTGAGCAGCTTTGATAAAACAAAACAGGCTGTCTCAGAATTGGAAAAGCGGTCAGGGCTGGTTCCGAACGGTTTGATCCATACCGCTGCCTTGCGCAGCTATGATGCCAAAGCTTTGGCGGAAAGCGACCCTGCCATCTGGACAGAGATCATCAGCCAAAACATTTCCATGGCATATAATGTGCTCAGAAGTGTCCTGCCGAAGCTGCAGCAAAAGAAACAGGGCAAGATCGTCCTGTTCGGTTCCAATGTGACCCGCACCGGACTGCCCTACGGCACATCATATGCAGCTTCCAAAGCGGCTTTGGCCAATCTGGCCAGAAGCCTGGCCTGGGAGCTTGCCGTTGACAACATACAAGTCAATGTAATATCTCCGGCTCCGCTCGATACCAGGCTGGAGGAAGATTACAAGGGCGATTACCTCGCTTTCAGAAAAGAATATTTCGAGGCATATAAAAAATCTCATCCGGCTCACAGGTTAGTCAGTCTGGATGATGTGTCCAAAATTGTGATTTCACTGCTCGACCTGGAAATGACATCAGTTTCGGGAGAGGAAATCTATCTGACCGGAGGCGTTCTCTAATGAAAGAACTGAAAATAGTAATATTGATTGCTGTAATTACTGCGTGCTGTTATACAGCCAGCCTTAAGGCAATCATCACTGATGGTGAAAAGCTGACCTTCAACATTAAATACGGGGTTGTGAGTGCAGCAGAAGCTTCCCTGGAAGTGAGAAGTTCCACTTTTAACGATAAACCTGTCTGGCTGATCACATCCAATGCCAAGACCTATCCTTTCTTTGATTCATTCTTTAAGGTCAGAGACACGGTGCAAAGCTGGTGGGAAAAGGAAAACCTGCGCTCGCTCCGGTTTTCAAAAAGACTAAACGAAGGTAAGTATCAGCAGTACAGAGTACACACCTATAATCATGATAATAAGACAAGCACATATCAACGCTGGGATTTTAAAAAACAGACCTTTAAGACCAAAGAGATAGCCATTCCTGCCAATACTCAGGATATTCTCAGCTCTTTTTATTACGTGCGTCAGCAGGATCTTGTTCCCGGCAGTAACGTTATGGTTGATATCACCACCGACGGAAAATCCTACAAAACTCAGGTGGCTGTGCACAGAAGAGAAACTATCGACAGCATCTTTGGCAAAAAGGATTGTCTGGTCATCGAGCCTCTGCTCAAGAGTGAAGCGGTGTTCAAACAATCCGGCAGAATTCTGATCTGGATAACTGATGACGAATACAAGGTCCCTTTGAAAATGACCAGTCAGATTACTGTCGGAGCCTTCACGGCTCTTCTGAAAGATGCTGTGAATGTCCCTTATCCCATTGTACAGAATTAGTTGATGCCTGATCCGCTCAAGAAAAGCAGTTATTTCTACGAACTGCCAAAATCTCTGATCGCCCAGTATCCTCTCAGGGATAGGGAGCAATCGCGCCTGATGGTTCTTGACAGGCAGTCGCAATACATATCTCATCTGCATTTTTATGACATTGTCGATTTGCTTCATCGCGGAGATGTGCTCGTTCTGAATACTACCAAAGTGATCCCCGCCAGACTGTTTGCCCGAAAAGAAAATGGCACGGAAATTGAAGTTTTCCTGCTTAACGAAGTGTCAGACAAGCTGTGGAAATGTCTCGTCCATCCCGGAAAAAGAATCAGGAAACCTCAGACCTTGCTCTTTTCTGATGAGCTTTCAGGGTTCATTTCTGACTCCGATGAAGACGGACTCAGAGAAATATCCTTTGACTGCAAAGACGATTTCCAGCACTTGCTGAACAAGCTGGGACACGTTCCACTACCTCCCTACATAGATAGAAATGACGAATCTGCTGATCATAATACATACCAGACTGTCTATGCCAGAGATAACGGATCAGTAGCAGCGCCGACAGCAGGTTTGCATTTCACCGAAGAGATTCTGGATAAGCTGAAAGCAAAAGGGGTCATCCAGGCAGAAGTCGTTTTACACGTAGGACTGGGAACATTCAGGCCGGTCAAGGTTGGCGACATCAGGCACCATAAAATGCACTCCGAATTCTGTACCATTCCGCAGGAAACTGCCCAATTGGTCAATCAGGCCAAACGTGAGGGCAGAAGAGTGATCGCTGTCGGCACAACCAGTGTCCGCAGTTTGGAGAGCTTTTGCAAGAATGGACAACTCCTTTCCGGAAGCAAATGGACTGACATTTTTATCTATCCCGGCAAAGAATTCGGAATTGTGGATGCTCTGCTGACTAATTTTCACCTGCCTGAATCGACTCTGATCATGCTGGTTGCAGCTTTTGCCGGTTATGACTTAACGCTCAGGGCTTATGAAACCGCTGTCAGAGAGCAATACCGCTTCTTCAGTTACGGCGACGCCATGCTGATCCAGTAATAAATAATACTGATGAAAAGACTGATAAGAAAGACCGATTGCCTGCTGCATATTAAAACAACCGGCAGCACGATGACTGATGCCATTGCAATCTTAAAAGCCATGAACATTAAACCAGCCAGTCTGTTGATCATTGCTGACAAGCAGAGTCTCAGCATAGGCAGAAACAACAGCCAATGGCTGTCTCCAGCAGGTGGATTGTGGTTCACATATTGTCTCAAGACAAATCAGATATCGCATCAGATCACTCTGCTGCTGGGGTTGTGCCTGCTTCGAACCATTACATATTATTATCCCGGCCTGGAAGGCAAATTGCAGATCAAATGGCCCAATGATCTGATCCTGGAAGGAAAAAAACTGTCCGGTATCCTGGTGCAGCATCAGCAGGGATATCTGATCATTGGCATCGGGATCAACACCAATAACGAACCAATTGACCTGGACGTTCCATTCCCGCCTGTCAGCCTGAAACAAATTCTGGATTTTGAAGTTGCCAATATGGCTCTGCTGAACACCTTTCTGAATAATTTCCATGACTTGTATCCCACTTTTCAAGTATCAGGTTTGCAGCACTTTTATCAAGACATAAACATCAGTCTGTTGGGTTTGGATAAAGATCTTTTTTTTGACACTGACAAAGAGCAGATATCAGGAACCTGCAAAGGAATATCTGAAGACGGAGCTTTGATACTTGAACACGAAACCGGAAAACAGCATTTATATTATTCAGGGTCAATAATTAACATCTCTGTATAGCCTTTTTTCTTGACACAATACATATACAATGAAATAAAGATATAAAGATAAGATTTCTGCTTAATTATATGGAGGAATGATGAAAAAGTGGCTTTTGCTGCTGATACTCAGTTTGACCCTGACCACGGTTCTTTCCGCTGCAATGGTGCGTGTAGCTGTGTTACCCCTGAAAAGATTGGACAGTGCCAGTAAGTATATCCAAAAGTTTCTGACGATCAGAGACCTGAAACGCTCTTTTGATCTCGACGAGAATTTCGACCTGCTAAACATGAAAGACACCGAATTCGTCTTCAAGGAACTGGCTTTTGAAGACGTGGACGAAATGGATAAAGAGGATATGGCTGAGATCGGCAAGGAATTGAAAGCCGACGTTGTGATCATTGGCGTGATCAGTTCCGTGAATCCTCAGTTGTTCTCCATTCAGTTCCGTTTTTACAGCATGAGAACTGATGACATTGTCTCTCAAAGGATCGATGTCGTCAAAGATAAGAGAAGACGCTGGGCCGTTCTGGACAAGGATTTCATGGGTAAATTGAACAGCTTCTTCAATCAGGAACTGGAAAAACTGAACAATATCGCCGTTCAGGATTATCGGGCTGAGAATTATGCTCAGGCTGAAAGAGGTTTCAACAACATCCTCAGTTATGACCCAAACAATAAGCAAGCTTATTACTACCTTGGCCTGATCGCTTACCAGGCGAAGAACTACTCCAAAGCCATCTCCGACTTTAATAAAGCTCTATCTGACTCCATCACCGTCAAGGATTCCAATGTTCTGCAAAGTCTGACCAACGCTTATCGCGACAGCGGTGATAAGGAAAACACCATAAGAACTCTGGAAATTCTTGCCAACCTGCAGGAAGACGAAGAGCTCTGGCTCAGCGTTGCCAATCTGTATGCTGAAAACAATCAGAATCAGAAAGCCAAAGAAGCTCTGCTCAAAGCTCTGGATGTCGACCCTGACTTCGTGAAAGCTAAATACCGCATGGCTTTCCTGCTGTATGATATGGCCCAGTATGATGAAGCGATTCCATATCTGGAAAAAGCCGCCAATGACTATCCTGACAACGATCTCTTTGCCAGACGCCTGGCTGTGTCCTATCAGCGTTCAGGACGCATTTCCGAAGCCATGGCAAGATACGAAAACATCATTGCCACCAACCCCACCAACACTTTGGCTTATCTTAACCTGGCAGGATTGTACAGAACCGCAGCTGCAGAAGCTTCTGAAGCCAACAATCAGGCTCTGGTCAATGAAAACAACCAGAAAGCCCTTAATACATTGAACAAACTCAAAGAAGTTGATCCCGAAAATCCTCTGGTCTATCTCAGATTTGCTGACGTTTATTTGGCCAGCAATCGCTACAATGATGCTGAAAGCAATGCCAATCTGGCTCTGAGCAAGGATTCCTCACTCTACCAGCCCTACATCATCCTTGCTTCCATCAATCAGCGCCGTGGTTCAGACAGTTACAACCAATTCATTGACCTGGATAAGCAGTTCCAAACCGCTTATGGCAGAAGAGCCACCCAGATCGGCAATGACAGGGATGCGGCAAGAACTGCTGCCAATAACTACTTCCGCCGTGCCGAAGATCAGCTCAAATCGGCCAAGAGCAGAACAAATGAACCTGAAGTAATCAGCGACATCGATGGTAAACTGACAACTTTGGCTCAATTGATCACTCAGACTTCAAGAATTAACTAATCCCTACAAAATATTAGCAGATACGAACCGGCACTCAGGTGCCGGTTCTTTTTTCATCCTGCTTGGCTCCTGCTTGCTGAGTAGTGATAGCAGTAAGGTATTGAAGTCGATGACCTCTTTACACCTTTCTCTCTGATGAGAGATGATTTATTGGCTCTGATGGGTCTGAAGCTCAAGCTCAAGCTGATCCGTAAGTTTTTTCAGCTCTTCCGGAGCAGCTTCCAGTTCTGCTTTTGTTTTGATGTAGTATGGTTCGCTGTAAACAGCGGTGATAGTGCAAAAGGGCTTGGGAAGTCTGAATTTATCCCATGAATTGAAAGTCCATTCCCGGCTGGCATGCTGAGCAACAGCCACGATCGGAATTCCGGCCATGTAGGCAATATGTGCAACTCCCGGCTGAATGCTTTTGGAAGGGCCTTTCGGGCCATCGGGAGTTATGCCGAGTTGACGTTCTCTGGCCACTTTCAAAATCTTGCGGTAGGCTTGAGAGCCCTGTCTGGTTGTGGAACCTCTGGCTGTGGTAAAGCCCAGTTCTTCCACAGGGCCTGCGATCAGTTCTCCATCCTGGGAGGATGATATCACCACGCAGGCATTGGAGCCAATGCGATGGAGTGTCATCAATAAAATATCCCTGTGCCAGAACATAAAGATGCATTTAAACTCATCCGGAGGTTGGTTTATGATATTGAATCTGATCGATTTACGCAATTGCCTCAGCATAAATGCGCCGAACTTGCGCTCACAAAACATCAGCCATCCGGGTATCTTCATAGTTTCAGCATTTCCCTGATGATTTTAACGGTTTCTTTAGATGCTATTTTTTCGCCCAACAGGTCATGGATCTTTCTCAGTTCTGCCCTGATGGAATCATAAAGATTCTGGTCTGCCAAATGCAATTTGATCTGCTCTGATATTTTTTGCGGCGTGACTTCGTCCTGGATCAGTTCCGGAACTACCTTTTTCTCCAGAATGATGTTCGGAAGCCCAATTTTATCAAGTTTGACAAAGCGCTTGCCGATTTCATAGGATAACCGGTTGGCCACATAGACAATGACCAGTGGGGTACCAATGTAAGCTGCTTCCAATGTTGTAGTACCGCTTTTTACGGTCAGGAAATCACAGTATTTCATCATTTCGTAATTATAGCCGTCAATGATGAAGGGTCTGGTCAGTGCGTTTTGTTCGATCAATTCTGTATATAGCTGATGTGAAACAGACCTTGATTTGGAAAAGAGAAATTCATACTGATTGGAATCGAACCTTTCCAGCGTTTTCAGATAGATCGGCAACAGTTTTCTAACTTCATTGTTGCGGCTGCCGGGAAAGAAACCCAGCCATTTTTTATCAGGATTGAGCCCATAAAAACGGGCAAATGCCTTTCTATCAAGCTCAAAAGCGATTTCTTCCGCGATTGGATGACCGACATATGAAGACTTGATATTGTGAATAGCCAGCAATTCTTCTTCAAAAGGCAGAATGCAAGCCACATACCGTGTATTGTCTCTCAGTTTGAATACCCTTTTATGCTTCCAGGCCCAGAACTGGGGAGCTATGAAATAGAGCACATCGATCTTTTCATCATCAGCGATCTTGGCGATTCTGAGATTCAGACCCGGGTAATCTACCAAAATGACAAGGTCCGGTTTTTCTTTTTTTAATAATTGCCTGACGGTCTTTTCCACTTTGATGAAAAATGCCAGATGCTTGATTACCTCAACAAAGCCCATCACGGCAAATCGCTCAAACGGAAGGATCTGCTGCAGGCCTTCCGCTTTCATGCGGTTTCCGCCTATGCCGAAATGCCGGATAAAGGGGATTTCCTCATTGAGTTTATGCATTACCAGCGAGGCATGCAAGTCTCCTGAATTCTCTCCTGCCAGCCAAAAGATCTTTTTGGTCGGATTCATCTTTGTCTGTGCTGCTCCCTTTATTGATCTTGATTTATGGATACCAAACAACTGCTTAGCATAATTTCAGACTTGACAAATCAGTCAATAAAATTAGTAATAGGTTCTATTCTTGCATTGTTGTTTTTTGTAAAATAGTAACCTAAGGATGTGCCTATGTACCGCGCAATGTGGCTGTCAGTATTGTTGTTTGCAGTTGTTCTGCCTTTATCGGCGGCCTGGCTGACCAATGTCCCGCAGGAAATTACGCAACCTGACGGAACTGTCATTGAATGTTTTGCCTCCGGTGATGAGTTTCATAACTGGCTGCATGATTCTGATAACTATACCATCATCCAGGATAATGAAACAGGGTATTATACTTATGCACAGCAAAGAGGAAAAGAGCTTGCACCATCGCAGTTCATTGTTGGCAGAATCAATCCAGTGTTAACAAACCTTCAGCCGGGACTGAACATCAGTGAAGACCTCTACAAGCAAAAGCGCTCAAGCTGGTGGCAGGGCACACCAAGATCTCAGCGCACTCCGACCAGTGGTCTGATCAACAATCTGGTAGTCTTTATCAGATTCTCTGATCAAACAGAATTTACAGTGCCATTTACCACATATAACACAATGTTCAACAGCATCGTCCCCGGGACAAATTCGATGTATAACTACTTCATGGAAGATTCCTATGGAGCTTTGGACATTAATACAACTTTCTACCCCCTGCCTGTAAACAATATTGTTATTTCGTTTCAGGACAGTCTTCCCCGCAATTACTACATGCCGTATTCGACAACCAATACGATCGGCTACAGCAATGATACGGAAAGACGCATACGTGAACATACTCTGCTGGTCAATGCCATCAATTACATAGCTCCGCAAGTTCCTGCTGATCTAGTTGTTGATGCTGATAACGACAGCAGGGTGGATAATGTCTGTTTCATTATAAAGGGAAGCAGCGGTGCCTGGGCTAATCTGCTCTGGCCGCATATGTGGTCACTCTACACCTATGAGGTTTTTCTCAATGGAGCTCGAGTCTATACTTATAATTTCCAACTGGAAAACTCATTAACCTCGAGCGGTGTGGGTGTCTTGTGCCATGAAATGTCACACAGCATCGGCATGCCGGACCTCTATCACTACACTTCCAACGGCATCACACCGATCGGCAGATGGGACCTGATGGAAAGCAACCGCAACCCTCCCCAGCATCATACCGCTTATATGAAACACCGTTACACAGACTGGCTTCCGCCCATGCGGCAGATAACTCAGTCAGGCACTTACTGGGTGAACAAAATGCTGATCCGTGAGGATAATTGCTATAAGATCATGGCCAATAATCCCCAGTTTTATTATGTGGTGGAATTCAGGAAAACAGAAGGCACTTTTGAACCCTCCCTGCCAGGTTCAGGATTGCTTGTTTACAGGGTTGACACATCAGAAGACGGTGACGGAAATGCAGATGGGCCTCCGGATGAACTTTACGCTTACAGGCCAGGTGGCACCAATACAGCGAACGGAACGATCAATTCCGCACACTACAGTGCTGAGGTTTACAGAACGGCGATTAATGAAAGCACCAGCCCTTCTCCTTTCCTGCCGGACGGTTCTCAGGGAGGGCTTAATATCACCCAGATCGGGTCTTCTGCTGGAGATTCCATCAGTTTTGTTGTAACATTGCCGCCGGTCCCGCCCACCGATTATGATGAAGGTTTTGAAAGCGGTGATTTTTCTGCTTTTGATTGGACCTTTTCAGGACAGGCAGATTGGACGATCAGCACGACCAATATATACGAAGGAAGCTTTTGTGCAAGATCAGGTGAGATCGGACACAACCAAAACAGTTCCATGCAAATAGTGATAGATGTTCCGGTCAGCGGATTTATCGGCTTTTATAAAAAAGTGTCGTCAGAATCGAACTATGATTACCTGAAGTTCTATATCAATGATGTGCAGAAAGGCCAATGGTCAGGCACTTCCAACTGGTCCTATGTCCAGTATCCCGTGACTCCGGGCAATCAGACTTTCCGCTGGAGTTATATCAAAGACCAGGGAGTTGTTTCCGGCTCAGATTGTGCCTGGGTGGATAACATCATGTTCAGATGGTCAGCTCCGGACATTCATTTAACTCCCACCGATTTCTCAGCGGTATCGATGACAGACGACATCGGCATTATCCTGAACTGGCAATCTCCAGCTCAAAGCAATGCAGTTTTGAACGGATTCAGAATTTTCCGGGATAATGTCCAGATCGCTGATGTTGATTCCAATGTAACCAGTTACGAAGATTTCTATGTCTTCCCTAACCGCACATACAGCTATTATCTGAAAGCGTTTTACATCACGCCGCATGGTCATTCTCTGCCAACAGATACTTTATCAGTTTTCGTAACCGGGTCTGCGATTGTTCCTGTTATATTCAATGCAGCGGTAATCGACACCAATGATGTATATCTGCAATGGATGCTGCCCATGCAGGAAAGAGGAATAACAGGCTATCACATTTACCGGAACGGAGCTCTTGTACACACAGTTGAAGATCAGGCAGTGCTTGAATGGACTGACCTTGATTTAAGTGTCGGCATATATTTTTATCAGGTAGCGACCCGTTACCATGCTGTGGTTTCAGATCTGTCAGATTCACTTTTGGTGATCATAGAAGAGATCGTTGACAATCAGGATCAGCACACTATCCCCTTGAAATTCATGATCAACAGAATCTATCCCAATCCCTTTTATAACAGCGCTCAAATCCAATACAGCGTTGACAAGGACAACACTCCCGTTTCCATGAATGTCTATAATATCAAAGGGCAAAAAGTCAAAACATTATATAAGAATACTGCCAAAGCAGGCCAATACGATCTTCTATGGGATGGCCTTGACGATTCAGGACAGCAGGTGTCCTCCGGCATTTATTTCATCAGACTGCAAAATCCTGCTCAGACAATTTCCCGCAAGGTGGTTTTATTTAAATAGGTTTGTTCAGACAAAACTTGGAGGTCTGTGATGAAGACACGTTTTCTGATAATGGGAATCGTAATGCTGGCAATGTTATGCCATGCAGTCGAGCCAACGCGCTTGTTCATGATCGAGGATTTTGAAAGCGGATCTGTGAGTCTGACCTCTTATGCCAATGAAGATATCAATCCAACTGGCTGGACTCTTGACCAAACCTACACCTACAACTCATCTCTGTATGCCTTGAAGCTCAGCGGGAACACCTGGAAACAACAAGCTATCAATCCTCTTAACATTGTATCAGGAAATGTCTTACAGGTTGCCATCAGGAACAGCGGCACCACGGCAAGGATCCAGGGCATCGGATTCAGCACGGGAACCCATACTCTCTTTTATTCCATTGACGGAACCGCCACTCTAAACATCGAACAATGGGTCACAGTCTATCAGGGAGCCTTCAACCTCAATACATGGAACCTTTACCAATTGCCGATTGCGGATGACTGGTATGCCTATTTTGACGAGTTTCCGGTTTTGACTTCCGTGATATACATAAATGACCTGGACAGCGGCAGCGGGATAACTTGGTTTGATGATCTGTGCCTGCTTACTACTGAGATTCCCGTCTCTCCTCAAGTCTCGATCAACTACAATTTAGGTCCGGTAAAGACACATCCAGACAACACCAGAAATGTTACGGTCAGTTTCTTTTCCAATGTGATCGATCCCGACAGCAATGTCTTTACCTACGAATGGGATTTTGGAGATTCCACCCAGAGCGCTTCTGCCAATCCGGTGCATGTCTTCACTGTCACAGACGACCATCCTTATTCAGTAACCTTGAAGGTGACTGATGACACCGCCAGATGGGGTCTGGCGCGCTGTGTTGTCAATGTTGATCCCGGACCTGGCAGTCTGCCCATCACGATGAACTTTGTCGGCGACATTATGCTTGCCAGGTATTACGAATCTGCCGGCGGTATCATTCCAACCCAGGGTGTTAATGCCATTTTCGAACCAACCAAATACCTTTTGGGTGATGCTGCCGATATCACCAATGCCAATCTGGAAGTTGTGCTCGCCAATACGGGAACTGCTCATCCCACCAAATCCATAGTTTATCGTGGCAATCCCAACAATATCAACGGTCTGGTCTATGCCGGAATCGACATTGTCAGTCTGGCCAACAACCATGTCCTGGATTACGGCATGACTGCTTTACAGCAGATGATTGACAGCCTGAATGTCAAAGGCATTCTATATAGCGGAGCCGGTGCCAATTCCTATGAAGCCTACACGCCTGCTTTTATCAATAAAAATGGGCTCAATATTGCCTTTCTGCGCAGCAGTGACCGCACCGGCCAGTATAACAACGCCCAGCCCTATTTGCATGCCGGATACAACAAACCCGGCTTTGCTCTGTTCACCCCCTATTACTTATCACAGCAGATCAATGCCGTGGAAGGCATAGCCGATCTTAAGATCGTGGAAATGCATGGCGGCAGCGAGTATTCCCTCACTCCCGGTTCCGGTTATGATAAAAGCCAGCCCTTTGCCGGTGAGATCGAAGAAGAGGATTACACCTTCTATTCAGACGTTCCGCACATGTGGGATATAGCCATCCGGCGTTATGCAGTCGATAATGGCGCTGACCTCGTAATTGTGCATCACCCTCATATCATACAAGGTCTGGAGATCTATAACGGAAAACTGATCGCACATTCTTTGGGCAATTTCATTTTTGACCTGTCCTATCCTGAAACCATGCCTACCATGATCTTGTATGCGGATGCAGATTTTGACGGGTTTTCCAACTACCGCATCGTCCCCTGTTTCATTGACAGATACATTCCCAGAAGGGCTTCCGCCAAACTGGGCGTCCATATTCTGGATTACCTTGCCAAGCGTTCCCGCGATCTCAATACTTACCTGCTGGTCAATAAGGACGATGCCACTGCCACCGTAGTAGTGGATTCCACCACCATCAGTTCAGTCGCCACCAGCAACTATCTGCTGACGCCGGTAATCTCGATCGGTTCGGGTTTTTACGTTTCAGAGCCCATCCAGCTCAAACGCAGCGGCAGCATTAACAGCCTTGATTTTGTCAACCCGGGCTACGGCTGGCAGGGACGGCTGGGACAGGAATGCATCTGGATGGGCAACATGGAGGATGAGGGAGCGGATATGTTCAATCCCAATCTTTCCAATGAATTCTATGACACGGCTGAAATGCACGAAGGGCTGCGTTCGCTGAAAATAGAAGCGGTTTCTTCAACTCAGACCGTTTCCCTGCGCAACAAAATGAAATGGTATAACAACACGAAAAAATATACCATCCATGCCTGGATAAAGACTTCAGAAGCCGGCGGAGTCAATATCGACATCCAGTATTTCAGCAACCGCACATCCACCTATCCTGTTTCGACAGAAAGCCTTTTCAGCACAGCTTTGAGTGGTGGTACAGACTGGACTTTTTATTCTAAAGAGATCACAATCCCCTCCTCCTGCTCCTATTACAACATAGTCTGCAAAGTCGGTTCCGGTGTTGCCTGGTTTGACGAAGTCGGACTGATCGAGTGGACTGACTGGCAGGATGTCTCGCTATTGCAGAGTATCCCCTATCCCAATGACTATTACTGGCTGCAGGTCAAAGGCACGGAAAATCCCAAACGCATCCAGGTCCAATACACAGAAAAAGACCTTGTCTCCACCCCTCAGGACAGAATTACAGGCACTTCTTCCGCAGTGATTTCAGGCCTGAGGAATTACCCCAATCCTTTTAATCCTGAGACTACTATTTCCTTCTACCTGAAACAGGATGACGAACTTGAACTGTCTATCTACAATATCAAGGGACAAAAGGTTAAAACCCTGCTCCAGGGCAGACAGAACAAGGGCTTGCACAACATCGTCTGGGACGGTAAAGACGGTAACGAAACACCTGTCAGCAGCGGTGTCTATTTGTACAAAATCACAGCTTCCGGCACATCGAGAACCAACAAGATCGTCTTACTGAAGTAAACTGTCTTTTTATCAACCTTTATTGCTTAGACACTGAAGTCCCCTTTGTGGATCTTCTGCCATAGGATTATCCCCAACAATATCCATCGTTCATTCTTCTTATTATCTTTTAAGACCCATAAATGCATTACTTGACCACTACTATACCATTACGGTAGCATTACGGTTGTTTACCGTAATGGTACCGTAATGCTACCGTAATGGTAAAGTAGTGCAAGCATGGAAAGTGTAAGAGTGAATGAAGGAAGAGACAAGCAGGCGTGAAAAAAAGCTTGACAGATATCGACATATTATTATATATGCATACATTAAGCTTTGGAGTTGGTTATGACAAAACAAACTTGTCTGTGTAAGTATATACCGCAAGCAAAGATAGAAGCGATCATGACGGCAATGCCCAATCAGGCTCAGATTGATGGATTGAGTGATTTGTTCAAGATTTTGGGAGACCCTTCCCGGCTTCGCATCATCCATATTCTGATACACGAGGAATTATGCGTGGCAGACCTTTCCGCCCTGCTTTCCATACAGCAGCCGGCTGTTTCACAGCAGCTTAAACTGCTCCGTCTGTCACATCTGGTCAAATACCGCAAAGACGGCAAAAATGTCTATTACAGTCTGGATGATGAACATGTAAGCGTGCTCTTTAAAATAGCTCTGGAGCATCTCAGTGAAAGGGAAATGCAGTAAGTTATGGTGACAGAAAAATACGTTTTGGAAAACCTGGGCTGCGCTGATTGCGCCGGTAAAATTGAACAGCAGGTAAACAGACTCCCCAATGTCAGTGCCGCTCATCTTGACTTTGTGAAGAAAACGCTTACCATTGAATATGATAAAGCAAATCCCGACGAAAAAACAATCAGGAAAATAGTCAAATCAGTCGAACCTGATATTGTTGTCACACAAGTTGCTCAGACCTCGACAAGATCCAAAATCAAAGTCCCGCTGCCCATTCAGATGGCAGTCCCGGTGGTGTTGATCTTGGGGTTGATTTATCTTCTCAAACCGACTCCAAATATTAAGTTGATCCTCTATAGCGTTGCATATCTGCTGATCAGTTGGAGAGTGCTCTATAACGCTCTGCTCAAACTCATCCATGGACGCCTTTTAGATGAGCATTTTCTGATGAGCATAGCTTCTGTGGGCGCAATTTATTTAGGTGAATACCCTGAAGCCATTGCCGTTATGCTGTTGTATGAAATCGGGCAATACTTTGAAAACAAGGCGGTGGACCGCTCCCGCAATTCCATTCAAAGCATGCTCAACCTCAAACCTGACACAGTGCACAGGCTGATCAACGGTCAGATCAGCGATGCTCTGACCGGCGACATTCTTATTGATGATCAGATTGTCATCCTGCCGGGCGAACGGGTACCCCTGGACGGCATCATTCTGCAGGGCCAGTCTGCTCTGGATACATCAGCTTTGACAGGAGAAGCAATCCCGCAAGCAGTTGAAGAAGGCCAGCAAATCCTGAGCGGAACTATGAACCTGACCGGCAAGCTGACCGTCAGAGTTACTTCCACTGATGCTGACAGCACCGTCACACGCATTCTGAGACTGGTGGAGGAGGCGACCCAACGCAAAAGCAGAACAGAACGTTTCATCACACGTTTTGCCAGGAAATACACTCCGGCTGTGGTACTGGCAGCCATTTTCATCGCTCTGGTGATTCCTGTTTTAACGCAGAGTCCCGTCCATGTGTGGTTCAAGCGCGCTTTGATCTTTTTGATCGTGTCCTGCCCCTGTGCACTTATCATTTCGATCCCCCTGACCAATTATGCCGCCATAGGAGCCGCAGCCAGAAAAGGAATATTGCTCAAGGGCAGCAATTTCCTGGATGCTTTGGCGAGGGCTAAAACCTTTGTCTATGACAAGACCGGTACCCTGACCACCGGGAAACTTTCTATCCAAAAAGTTTTACCGTTGGATGGAGTGCCAGCAGAGAACCTTGCTATCGCAGCCCTGACCTGTGAGGAAAGCTCAAATCATCCTATCGCTCTGGCAGTTAAAAAAGCTTTTTCAGATCGGTATGAAATCCCGCCTGCCCTGATGCATCAGGAGTTTCACGGCAAAGGCATCAAGGCACAGACGGCAGATACATTTTATCTGGCCGGAAACAGAGCTTTTCTGGAACATATGAATGTCGCAAATCTGCCTGCAGAACCGGTTGAGACCTGTATCTACATTGCTGAAAAAGACCGCTGTCTGGGGCTGATAACTTTTCAGGATGAGGTTAAGGATGACTTCCCTGATGTCATTGCCAAGCTGAAAAAATCCGGTATCAGAAAGCACATAATGCTGACCGGCGATCATGCCGTTCAGGCGCAAAAAGTCTCAACAGAGTTAGGCCTGGACCAGTTTTACGCCAGATTGCTGCCGGATGAGAAAATGAAGCAGTTGGAAGCCATAGAGCAGTCACAGACCAGTCCGGTCGCCTTTATCGGAGACGGTTTGAACGACGCGCCCGTGCTCTCCAGAGCTGAGATCGGCATTGCCATGGGAGCGATCGGGAACCAGGCCTCCATAGAAGCAGCAGACGTTGTCCTGATGCAGGATGAACCGCATCAGTTGCTGTCCGCAGTTCAGATGGCTCGCAAAACGAAAAGCATCATGTGGCAAAACATTATCCTTGCGCTTGGCATCAAAGCTGCCGTCATGATCGCCGGAACTCTTGGCCTGGCATCTTTGTGGGAAGCCGTGATCGCCGATGTGGGCGTAACTCTCTTAGCTGTTACCAATTCCGCACGTATGCTGCGCTCCTGACACTATTATTGACAAAATAACAGTCATCGGATTTAAGGAAATAAATCTTAAGAAACTGGAGTTATTATGTCCCTGCGAATTACTTTGCCGGATGCATCCGTCAAGGAGTATTCAGCTTCCGTGTCACCTCTGAAAGTGGCGGAAGATATCTCTCCGCGTTTGGCTGATGCTGCTGTGGCGGCAGAAGTCAACGGCAAACTGGTTGACCTGAATTCCGAAATCACTTCAGACGCAAGTCTGGTCTTACATACATTTTCCACCCCTACAGGCAAAGAAATCTATTGGCACAGCACCGCCCACCTCATGGCCCAGGCGGTGAAACAGCTTTTCCCGAAAGTGAAAGTGACCATCGGCCCTGCCATCGAACAAGGCTTTTATTATGACTTTGACAGAGACGAGCCCTTTACTGATGAAGAACTGGTCCAGATCGAAAACAGAATGAAAGAACTGACTTCTCAGAATCTGCCCTATTCCAGAAAAGAGCTTACCAAGCAGGAAGCTGTCGAGATCTTTGCCAAAATGGGAGAGGATTACAAGCTGGAACTGCTGGACGCCATCCCTGACGGTGAGACCATTTCCACCTATACACAGGGTGATTTTATCGATCTCTGCCGCGGACCGCATATCATCAATACAGGCAAGATCAAAGCTTTCAAGCTGCTCAAGACCTCCGGTGCCTATTGGCGCGGGGATGAAAAGAACAAGATGCTCAAACGCATCTATGGCATCAGCTTCCCCACCAATAAAGAGCTGACCGAATATCTTAACATGCTGGAAGAAGCCAAAAAACGTGATCACCGCAAACTGGGCAAGGACCTTGATCTTTTCTCCATTGATGACGAAGTCGGTCCCGGACTGGTTTTATGGCATCCCAACGGCGCCATGATGCGCCACCTGATCGAGGATTACTGGAAACAAGCTCATCTCAGACACGGCTACAAGTTCGTTTACACACCTCACATAGGGCGCGCCCATCTCTGGCAGACCAGCGGGCATCTGGGCTATTACAATGAAAACATGTATGCTCCGATGGACATCGACGGGCAGGAATATTACATAAAACCGATGAACTGCCCGTTCCATATTGCCATCTACAAATCATCTTTACGGAGTTACAGAGAGCTTCCACTTCGCCTGGCGGAATTGGGAACTGTTTACAGATACGAGCGCAGCGGCGTTCTGCACGGCCTGATGCGGGTGCGTGGTTTCACACAGGACGATGCGCATATCATCTGCACACCGGATCAGCTCAATGAGGAAGTGGAAAAGCTGCTCGTCTTTTCTCTCGAAGTTCTGAAACACTTTGGCTTTGAGCAATTCCAGATCTACCTTTCCACCATGCCGGACAATCCTGTCGGCGAGAAGGAAGACTGGGACATGGCAACCGCCAGTCTGCGCGCTTCCATGGAAAAACTGAACATATCCTATGATGTGGATGAAGGCGGCGGCGCTTTTTACGGTCCCAAGATCGACATCAAGATCAAAGATGCTCTGAACCGCGCCTGGCAATGCACCACAATCCAGTTTGACTTCAATGAACCGGCGCGTTTTAATATGGAATACATCGGCGCGGACAATCAGCCGCACCGTCCTTTCATGATCCACAGAGCCGTTTTTGGCTCGATCGAGCGTTTCTTTGGAACCCTCCTGGAATACTATGCAGGCAACATGCCCTTGTGGCTGAGCCCCGTCCAGGTAAAGGTTCTGCCCATCACAGACGCCCAGATCGATTATGCCAGACAGGTAACTGAACAACTTCTTGCTCAAAACATCA
The DNA here is from genome assembly GCA_964634035.1 of uncultured Candidatus Cloacimonadota bacterium. Classification (GTDB taxonomy): domain Bacteria; phylum Cloacimonadota; class Cloacimonadia; order Cloacimonadales; family Cloacimonadaceae; genus UBA5614. The sequence continues at coordinate 25,516 of CAZWJK010000011.1, forward strand.
GAGCAGAGTATGACCTCCGCAGTGAAAAGATCGGCTACAAGATCAGGGAAGCGGAATTGCGCAAGATTCCCTTCATGTGCATTGTCGGACAGAAGGAAGTGGAGAATTCTCAAGTCACCTTGAGACGTCACACAGTCGGTGACCTGGGTGCCATGAACCTTGATGACGCCATTGCCAAAATAAAATCCGAGCTTTGATCATGGACTCCAAAATCCTGCCTGCCGAGATCATCAAACAGGAACTTCTGCTGGCTGCCGATGCCATTGTCAAAACAGCGGGAAAACTTAGTCCGGATGCTTTGCAGAAAGCGTTTGAACTGATTGTCAACTGTTCCGGGAAAGTGGTGGTCACAGGTCTGGGCAAGACAGGAATCATTGCCCGCAAGATATCTGCGACCCTTTCCAGTACAGGCACGACGAGTATTTTTCTGCACGCTGCCGACGGCGTGCATGGCGATATCGGAATGATCCAGAACAATGATGTCGTGGTCGCCGTTTCCCACAGCGGCTCCACCAAAGAATTGCTGTCTGTGGTCACCTATGCCAAGTTCATAAAAGTGCCGATCATCGCTTTGACAGGAAACCTGACTTCCCCTCTGGCAGAAAGCGCTGATGTCATTCTGGACTGTTCCGTTCCCAAAGATTACGAGCCTTTCGGACTGGTTCCCACTGCCAGCACAACAGTTGCTCTGGCGGTCGGAGACGCTTTGGCGGTTGCTTTGCTGAAGCACAAAAACTTTGCTGAAGCGGATTTTGCCAAGTTCCATCCCGGCGGCACCATCGGCAAAAAGCTGCTGCTCAGGGTCAGTGATCTGATGCATACCGGAGATGCTCTGCCTGTTGTTACTTCGGGACAAAAGATGTCTGAAGTGATCATGGAAATGACTGGCAAAAAGCTTGGCTGCACTGCAGTTATCGACGAGAATGGCATTCTGCTTGGCATGATCACGGATGGTGACCTCAGGCGCCAGCTTCAGCTTAAACAGAATCAGATCCTTGATTTTACTGCTGCGGAATGCATGACTTTGAGTCCCAAACATGCCCATCCGGAAGAGCTTGCCGTCAATGCCCTCAACCTGATGGAAAGCCATAAGATCACCATGCTGCCGGTGGTTGATGCTGAAAATCATCCCGTCGGCATGCTGCACATGCACGAT
>CAZWJK010000011.1:26771-33497 GCA_964634035.1 uncultured Candidatus Cloacimonadota bacterium
GCCAATGCTCAGGTCACTCCCGATCCGTTTGGCGGCTTCAATTCGATTCTGATCCTGTCCGAATCACCGGAAACCGCTTCCCTGAATGAATTGATCTATGCCGCATCTCCTCAGTTCAAAGATGTTGAAGGTTTCCAAACACCCGACTGGGTGGCGGAGGGTATCATCTATCAGATCTTTCCGGACCGCTTCTGCAACGGCAATAAAGCCAACGATCCAGACTTCAGCGAATGGTATTATGAGAATTGTAAAACACCGCCGGAAAAAGGAAAAAAGCTGAGGGCGCATCAAGAATATTTTCACTTGGTTGAGGACTGGTACGACATCTCGGGACTTAAGCAGAATCCCTATCTGGCAAAGGGCAAGCCGGACTGGTGGAGTTTTTATGGTGGTGACATCGCGGGTGTAAAACAGAAGCTTGATTACCTGCTCGATTTGGGCATTACCATCATTTACTTTAATCCGCTCTGGCAGGCAAAATCCAACCATAAATACGACGCTGCCGATTTCAAGAAGATCGATCCGCATTTCGCCACGGAAGATGAGTTTAAGGAATTTGTTTCACTCTGTCACAAAAAAGGCATTCATATCATTCTGGATATTGCTTTGAACCACACGGGTGAGACTTTCTGGGCGTTTCAGGACTGCGTCAAGCAAGGCGAAAAAAGTGAGTACTGGAACTGGTATGACTGGAAGAAATGGCCTTTGCCCTCGCCCCTGCCAGAAAACTTCAAGCCCAAGGAATACTATCAATGCTGGTGGGGCGTCAAGGACATGCCGGACCTGAATTATGACCTCTCACGCGAACATCCTTATGAGAATTCCATCCGTAAAATCGATGAGGCAGAACCCAACTGGAACATGATCAATCACCTTCTGGACGCGGTTGACTGGTGGCTCACGGAGATGGACATAGACGGCTTCCGGCTGGATGTTCCGGATGAAGTTCCCTTCTGGTTCTGGCAGCTTTTTCGAGAAAAAGTCAAAGCCCTCAAACCTGATGCCTGGCTGGTGGGCGAGATCTGGAATCATGCTGAACAGTGGGTTTCTCCTCAATACTTTGATTCCGTGATGAATTATGCGCATTTCAAAGACCCGGTTCTGGATTTCTTTGTCAAAGTCAGCATCAATAAAGAGACCTTTTTGCACCGTCTCTATCCCGGGCTGAAAGCCTATCCCCTCAGTGCCTTGCACGTGATGATGAACCTGCTGGGCAGTCACGACACTTGGCGCATCGGAGAAATTGCCAAAGCCAATCCCATCGGGCTGAAACTCGCCATCTTCTTCCAGATGACCTATATTGGCACTCCGCACATCTACTACGGAGACGAGATCGCCACGCAAGGCGGCAAGGACCCTGACAACCGCCGTCCCTTTGACTGGCACTGGTACAGCAATCTGAAAGCGGTCGAACTGCACGATTTCTATAAGGAACTGATCGCGCTCAGAAAGGCCCATCCCGCCCTGCAAAAGGGACTGATCCGCTTCCTGGATCATCCCGATCTGCTTGTCTATGAACGTTACCTTGAAAATGAAAAGCTGCTGATCATCATCAATAACACTGATGAGGACAGCGTCTATCAGAACATCAAACCTGACTGGAAATTGATCTTTTCACTCCATTCCATCGAATTCTGCAAGTCAGATCAGAGGATTACAATTCCTGCCATGACAGCAATCCTGATATCGATCTTATGATGCTTTAGTATGAGAAAGTTATCATAATGATCTGAGCATTTCTGCTTGACAGATTAACCGCATTTTTATTGATGACTCATAGGCATGGGGCATTAGCTCAGCTGGGAGAGCGCATGACTGGCAGTCATGAGGTCAGCAGTTCGATCCTGCTATGCTCCACCATTTTTAGCCACTGCCAGTCAGTGGCTTTTTTTATTGTGAAGGAAGATTCCTGCCTTCTCAGGAATGACATAAAGCGTGTCACATTGAGCTTAGTCGAAATGCAGACACGCGGCAGGTGTCTTATCCTTCGACTAAGCTCAGGATGACACCACAGATTAAGCTCAGGATGACATCTGTAAAGAGCTCAGGATGACACCTTCTCAGGAAGGACAGATAAATATAAGTGACGCTTTGGGGAGATATAATGAAAAATCTGACTGATAACGATTTCCGAAACATTGAACAATTAGCTAATCAGGCACGTGCCAATATTCTGCACATGACCACCCTGGCCGGATCGGGTCATCCGGGCGGGTCAATGTCCGCCATAGACATACTTCTGACTCTCTATCACATGGCCGATCAGGATCCCAAGAATCCTCAGATGCCTGACCGGGACAGGATCGTGGTCAGCAATGGTCACATCTCTCCCGGCGTGTACAGCGCTCTGGCTGCGATGGGATATTTCAATGCCGAGGACGCCATTTCCGAATTCAGATTGGCAGGTTCCATCTTTGAAGGCCATGTGGAAAGATTCGTTCCCGGCGTGGAATGGACAACCGGCAACCTGGGACAGGGCTTGTCCGCTGCTTGCGGTTTTGCCATGGCAGGCAGGATCAATAAACTGGATTATCATACCTTTTGCCTGATGGGCGACGGCGAACAGCAGAAAGGCCAGATCAGCGAAGCCAGGCGTTTTGCGGTCAAGTACAAACTCAATAAACTGACTGCCATCATAGATTACAACCAGCTTCAGATCAGCGGTTCGATCCACGATGTCATGCCTCAGAACATCAGGGCGAACTGGGAATCCGACGGTTGGATCGTCCTGGAAATTGATGGTCATGATATTGCTCAGATTCAATCTGCCATACATAAAGCTGTTCAAATGGATAAACCAACTATGATCCTGGCTCACACTGTCATGGGCAAAGGCGTTTCCTTCATGGAAAACCAGGCCAAATACCACGGCTCCGCCCTTAAGGAAGAGCAGTTGAATGACGCCCTGAAAGAACTGAATTGTCCCAATAAGCTTGATCATTACAGGAAACTCCGTGCCAAAAAGAAGACCAACAGTAAAACTGCTCCCGTGAAATTTGCTGAATTCAAGCCAAGCTTCGACCTGGGCAGTCTCGACATCTATACCACCGATACGGATAACCGCTCCGCCTGGGGTAGAGCCATTGCCGAACTGGCGGAAGTCAATCAGGATAAGGCAATGCCCATCGTCGTGTTTGACTGTGACCTGCAAAGCAGTGTAAAAACCGGTGATTTTGCCAAAGTCAATCCCGGACGCTTCATCCAGGGCGGCATCATGGAACACAATACAGCCGTGACCGCTGGAGCCATGTCCACCTGCGGGATTCAGACCTGGTGGGCTGATTTTGGCATGTTCGGCATTGACGAAGTCTATAATCAGCAGCGGTTGAATGACATCAACCACACCAACCTGAAAGTCGTGACCACCCACGTCGGCCTTGATGTCGGAGAAGACGGCAGGACTCATCAGTGCATTGATTACATAGGTTTAGCACGCAATCTATACAACTTCAAGCTGCTCTGCCCCGCCGACCCCAATCAGACGGACAGGATAATCCGCCAGGTTGCCAACCAGGCAGGAAACTATCTGATTACGATGGGACGTTCCGTTATTCCAATCCTCAAAAAGGAAACCGGAGAGGTCTATTATGGCCTTGACTATGTGTTTGAATATGGCAAGGCGGACCTCATCCGCAACGGCGACGCCATCGCTCTGATCGTGACCGGAACGCCTGTCAGCAAAGCCATGAAAGCCGTGGACAGACTCCGTGAGGAAGGCATTTTCGTCCAGCTATGGTATGTCTCCACCCCTCTTGAGATTGATGTGGAGATGCTGCGGCAGGCCGTTAAAACCAGAAACATCATCACTCTCGAAGACCACAATGTCCACAGCGGCATGGGCACCATCATAGCCGAAAAGCTGGTGGAGCTGCAAATCTGTTGCAAACTGACCAAACTCGGAGTCAACACCTATCCCGTTTCCGGTAATTCTGAAGATGTGTATAAATGGGCCGGACTGAATACGGATACGATAGTCGGGACTGTTAAGAAGTTGCTGAAGCAATGACCTTCCCGGCCAAGAAATCTATTGACTAAATATACGGGTAAAAACTTAATAAAATAAAGAAAATCAGAGGAGCCGGGTTATGAAGAAATATCTCAAAACCTACCCCGAAAAATGCATTGCCTGCCGTGTCTGTGAAAGCACCTGCTCTCAGGTCTATTTCAAGGTGGACGATGCGGAGAAATCATGCATCAGGATCACCGAACTGGCGGACGGCAACGACATCAATGTCTGCAACCAATGCCAGGCCTGCGTGGCAGTCTGTCCGACCCTGGCCCTGAAAGTCAATCCCCAGGGCGTGGTGATGGTCGATAAGTCTCTCTGCATAAGCTGTTACATGTGCGTGGCTGCCTGTCCCACCAAATCCATGCGCCGTCATCTGAACGGGCTCAATCCCTTCAAATGCGTTTCCTGCGGGATGTGTGCCAAAAACTGCCCCACTGAAGCCATTAAGATAGTGACGGAATAAGGAGAGCGAAAATGGATACCAACAAGATCAGTGCCATGAAAGCCAAACACAAACTGCTGGCTGAATACAAGTATGAACTGAAGCCCGTCATTAAAGGGTACAACAAGCGCACTTTATACATCAACCTCAGCGACAACGCCATCAAAGAAAAACCCGTTTCCGACGAGATGATCGACAAATTCACCGGGGGCAAGGGATTTGACCTGAAGCTCATGTGGGATGCCGTCAAGGACACCACCAAATGGAATGATCCCGAAAACGAGATCTGCATCTCCTTCGGCCCTCTCTGCGGCAACACCAACTACCCCGGCAGCGGAAAATCAATAGTGACAACCATCTCTCCCCTGACCGGAATCCCCGTTGATTGCAATGTGGGCGGGCACTTCGGCCCCTATACGAAATTCGCCGGTTTTGACGCTCTGGAATTGCAGGGCAAGGCAACTGAGGATGTCATCGTTTTCATTGACGGAGACAAGGGCACAGTGCAGATCTTCACCGCTCCCGATGAGGATTTGAACAGCCATATCGTGGCAGAGCAGTTCATTCACGAATTTGCCGATGCTCCCGGCAAGGAGCAGTTTGTTTCCGTCGTCTCTTCCGGACAAGCCAGCGAGCATGTTCTGATCACCTGCCTCAACTTTTCTTTCTGGGACAAGCGCCGTCAGGTTGCCCGTTTGAAACAGGCCGGACGTGGCGGAACGGGAACCGTCTTCCGGGACAAGCACCTGAAAGCCCTCGTGGTAAAGTATTCCGGCCTCAAAGGCGACACCAATCATCCCGTTGACATGGAAACTCTCCAGAAAACCGGCCTCAAGCTTCACAACGAGATCGAAAAGGGCGATGCCAGCCAGTGCCGGATGCGGGCGGAGGGCACCGCTCACCTGATGGAGATCATGGATGATTATGACCTTTTGCCCATCAAAAACTTCAAATACGGAACCCTGCCGGAAGCCAGGGCATTGGCCTCCTGGGAATTCAGAAAGCTCTTCACTCAGGACATGCCGGACGGCTGCTGGTATGGCTGTTCCTTATCCTGCTGCAAAGCGGTGGACAATTTTATCCCGCGCACCGGTCCCTACAAAGGACAAAAGGTCTGCGTGGACGGTCCGGAATATGAAACTGCCGCCGGCTGCGGTTCCAACCTCTGCATCTGGTCTCCCCGTGACGTGGTCGAGATCAATTTCTATTGCGATACCTATGGCGTGGACACCATCTCCTTTGGCACATCGACCGCCTTTGCCATGGAATGTTATGAATACGGAATTTTGAACAAAGAGCGCACCGGCGGATTGGACCTCACCTGGGGCAATGCCGATGCCGCTTTGGAACTGCTCCATCAGATGGCTCGCGGCGAAGGTTTCGGTCTGATCGTGGGACAGGGTGTGCGCCGGATGAAGAAGCTTTTTGCCGAGCAGTACGGAGCTGATCCTCAGCTTCTTCAGGACATGGGCATGGAAGCCAAAGGCCTGGAATACAGCCAGTACATGAGCAAGGAATCCCTCGCTCAACAGGGCGGCTACACCCTCGCTCTGAAAGGCCCGCAGCATGACGAGGCCTGGCTCATTTTCATGGATATGGTCAATAATCACATCCCGACCTTTGAGGACAAAGCTGAAGCTTTGCATTACTTCCCGATGTTCCGCACCTGGTTCGGTCTGCAAGGACTCTGCAAACTTCCCTGGAACGACATCGAACCGGAAGACAACGCCCAGACCGATGAACCTGCCAAAGTCCCCGAGCATGTCCAGAACTATGTTGACATCTACACCGCCATCACCGGCAAGCCAATGGACAAGCATGAACTCATCCGCCAATCGGAGCGGGTTTATAACTTCCAGAAGGTCTTCTGCCTGCGCATGGGCGGCGGTTTAAGGGAAGGCGACATCCCGCCCTACCGCGCCATGGGGCCTGTCACCGAAGAGGAATATCTCTCCCGTGCAGAACGCTATGACAAGGCGCTGAAAGAGAAAGCCGGCATCAATATCGACGGCATGTCCGTTCAGGACAAGATGAAAGCTCTGCGTGATTACCGTTATGACCAGTATGACCAGTTGGTGGATGCGGTCTACAAGCGCAAGGGCTGGACCAAAGCCGGCATCCCGACCCTCGAACACCTCAAAAACATCGGCATGGACCTGCCCGAAGTAGTCGAAGTCGTCAAGCGCTTCCTCTGATTCCCCCGATCAGGCTCTGCCATCCTTGCAGAACCTGTGAATATAGAAAAGCTGCCGTTTTCATGCGGCAGCTTTGTTTT
>CAZWJK010000012.1:0-20197 GCA_964634035.1 uncultured Candidatus Cloacimonadota bacterium
AGAACTCTGGCGCAGCTTTCACTTTTCCACTTTTTCACTGTTCCACTTTTCCACTGTTCCACCTTCCCGTCACTTGCAGTAAAACTGCTATTATAAACAAGCAGCCGGGACAAAAACACCGGCTGCTTTTTTATGCATAAGGAGATGCGGGGTCGCTATTTCATCAGGACCATTTTGGAGGTCTTGCTGTAGTTTGCAGTCTGCATTTTCAGGAAGTAGATGCCGCTGGTGACGCTGCGGTCGTTATCATCTTTACCGGTCCACCTGAGGGTGTGATTGCCGGCTTTCAGATTCGTATCAACCAGGGTTTTGACCTTTTGTCCCAGGACATTATAGATATCAATAGTAACCTTGCCATCCTGCTTGAGACTGAAGGAGATATTGGTTTCCGGATTGAAGGGATTGGGATAGATACCTCTCAGAGCTGTTGCCAGGACTGCAACGTTATCATCAGTTGAAGTGGTCACAACCACTGCCGTCACATAGATGGAGGCCAGCGGATTGTCAGGATCGTCAGACATGATCATAATATCCGTGCTGTAAGTTCCTTCCATGGGAGGGAAGAGCTTGACCTGGAAGTTCATGGTTCCACCCGCCGGAATGGCATAGGACACTGAAGTATGATAGTTTTCCGTGCCTGCCAGCGCTACCTGGAAGATGCCATTGCCGCTGACCGTGCCGATCATGGTGGCAGTGCCATCGTTAGTGACCGTAAAGGGCATTGGGACGAAATCTGCAGCTATATTGGTTCCAAAATCAAGCTCAGTGGTGCTGACATTGAGCACAGGAGCGCCGATAATTCCACCCGTGGCAGGGAAGACAATGTCATCGACCCAGGCACAGTCGGAACCGGCATTAACTACGTTATCCTTGGAATATTCCCATCTGAAAATGGCGGGACCGGGAACCACAGGATAGCTTTCCTGGCTCCAGTCTATTATGCCGGACCATTGATTGACCATCACGTTATTTACGTAGAACTTCAGATAATCATAGTTCTGCTCGGAGGAGACCTTTTTCCAGAACGTGACATTTCCTGCCACAGGAACGTCAAGAATGACCTCCATCGTGGTGCTCTGGCTATGGGTGATGGCGGCGGAACGCGCGCTGGCGCCGGGACTGTGATAATTGGCATAATCCAGGATCCAGTTGCCGCCGTTGAAGGTCCAGGGGAAAGAGGCAAAACTGCCGCTGTCAAAGGTTTCCATCACCAATCCGACATAATTGTCAAAGGTATATGTCATGGTGTATTGTCCGGCTACGCCGATCAGCATGAAGTGCACCAGCGTTCCGGCCGGCACCTGATAACTGAAGGTGAGCTCATAAACCACATTGACGGTCTCACCCGCCGGGATGGCAGGAAACGTGCTCGCCACAGGCACCAGAATATGATTAACCGGGTCGGTGACCAGCATCGAAAAGAGCAGACTGGTGGCATCGGCATGGCCGGTATTCTGGACGGGAATGGTCAGGATGACCGTTTCACCGGAATCGATCCTGCCGTTGTTGTTGCCGGCAGTGTCGTTGATGTTGATGGTTCCGACTGCGAAAGCAGGAGCATTGAGCACAAGATTGAGGTTATACTCCCAGGCCAGTGAATCACTCTGCATAATATCAACATGCAGAACAGCTATGTGCTGGTCGGGAACGTTGTTGGCAACCTGAAGAGTGAATCCGGTCGTGCTGGTGGAGGTTGAGGAAGCATCAACGGTGCCGAAGTCAATCGTATTGTTCAGAACTGTAATATACTGGTCAGTGGTCGAGACATTAGCCACGATGTTCTGTCCTGCCACAGTTCCCAGGTTGTTGAGAGTCAGATTGAGAGAGACTATTTCACCATAATCCGCCTGATTGTTGTTGCCGTCAGTGACAAAGAAGTCATCGATCATGATGTAGGCGCCGGTGCTGGGCAGAACCTGCACAGTGCCAATATGGGTGATCTTGTTGAAGGCGGTGATGGTCACGGTCAGATCCACGGGCTGGGTTGGAATCGTGGTCAGCGTGATGTTGGCTGTGCCCGTTGCATCAGCAATGCCGAATCCGTAAACCAGGCCGTTCTCAGAAAGAGTTACCCAAGCGCCGGGAACAGTCTGCACCGTGAAAGTGGACATGCCCAAAAACAGAACATTCATATACTGAGCCGTGAGGGGCTGGGGATCGGTTGTGCGCACCATAAGTGACGCATCGCCAAAGATGTGCCAGGTCTTGTACATGTCGGCGCCGCCGGTGCCATAGACCTCGATCATTTCTGAACAGCCGTTGTAAAACAGACCGCCGATGGTGTACATATCTTCGGCAATCAGCAGATCAGTGATCTCGTCCTGAGCGCGCATGGGCGGGGCCCAGCTCTGGTTGATGGAGGAACCGTAAAAGACCAGAGCGCCGGTGGGAGCGCCGGTTGTGTTATTGGTGGCGCGCAGCCAGGCTTCGGCAAAACAGGTCAGATTGGTAAAGTTTCCGTTCACGCAAGCCACTGATACAATGAAGGGCAGTTTGTTGTCATTGGTCAATGCGTTAACATGGGTATTGCTGTAGCCGGTCGTGCTCCAAGAAGTATCTGAGCCGTGACCGCAGTAGTTCATAAATCCGCGTCCGGAATTCACACTGGTGGTGATTTGCGCGGCTGTGGCGCTGGGTTCATAGAACTGGTCAACAGTGGTGTAACCGTAATTCAACAGATCAGTTCTGATCAGATTCAGATGCTGAATATCCGATTCGCCATTATCGCCAATTCCGGCACCCTGACTGGAGCCAATGCCAGTTGCCGTAGCAATCCAGGCGTTGCCTCCCTGCATGTCTCTTTCATAATGTATGGTGCGTGTGATCTGGGTCTGCAGTTCAGGCAGGGTTTGAGCTGAAAAGCGTCCGACAAAGATATCGGGATAATTATCGCTGCCAGCTAATAGCGCAAAAGACGGATCGGAAGCTCCGCCGCCTGAGGTCAAAGAAGGAACCTGGGCATGGTCACCGATGATCTGCACAAAAGCCAGATCGGTATTTAGATTATATTGGTTCTGAATGTATGTTTTGATCTGTGTGGCAGTAGGCCCAGCCACAGTCACGTCCACAACGTCTACTGTGAAGCCCTTCTGGCGTTTCCAGTCAATGTAGGGCTGCAGGGTGGCGTCAAACATCGAATTCTTGATGATGATCATTCTGCCAAACTCGTCCAGGACGGGATACTTGGCCTGACTGTAGTTGATGAACATGCTTTTGTAAATGTTTTCGAACCAGGAGCTGGCAGAGCTTTTGGCAGCGGTCAGGGTGTTGACGTTGTCGGTCCCTATGTTTGTGACAGCCAGTTTGATCCTGGTATAGATACGCAGGGTCTGATTCTGCGGATAATAGACAAAGGGCTGGAAATAGACCGTGATGCCGCGATAGTCCCTGATGATAAAGGGTTCGGACAGTTTGGCCAGTTCCTGCGGATAAGCACCGTCACTCTGATAGAAGGGATCGAAGGCCCAGGGCACGTCATCCGGATTAATATCTCGGGTCAGATTCCCCTTGGAGGGTACGACCGGCATCTGAATCTCAACATAATCCGATTCCAGAACCTTTAGACTCATTTTAGCCGTGCCGGGGATGATCAAACTGCGCGTCACATAAGGCAGTTCAGGCATTCCGGCCTGCAGAGTGATACCCTCTTTCTTGAGATTCAGCGACCAGTAGGCCTCACCATTGATGCTGACCGTTTCGCGGTTGAAATGGCCCAAAGTCATCTCCAGAACAGTCTGATCTGCTCCGGTAGAAATTACGTTAACCTCATTCTGGTTAGCGTTGACTACGTATTGCTCGCCAAAGAGCAGCAAAGACAGCGTCATCAGTAACGCCAGAAGCAAGAGTTTTTTCATTTGATTCCTCCTGAAAAATCCGCAAGTTCAGTTAGGATTTTCATCCTGCTGAACTTGTCAATTTATTTCATTAACATCATTTTACGGGTTTGGGAATGGCCTTCTGACTGCATCCTGTAGAGATACACGCCGCTGGAGACGGGTTTGCCGCTGTTGTCTGTGCCGTTCCAGACGATGCTGTGCAGTCCGGCTTTCTTGTTTTCGTCAACCAGTGTTTTGACCAGTTGTCCCTTGTTGTTATAGACGTTGATGGTGATCTGTCCCGCTTCCTTCATGCCAAAACGGATGGTCGTGGAAGGATTGAAGGGATTGGGATAATTGCCCACCAGGCCTGTCACTGCAGGGATGATATTGTCATCATTGGCAGTGGTGGCAATGTGCAGAGTGATTTGCTGAGTGGGATGAGCGGCATCATTGGATGTAATGACAATGTATTCGTCAATGACAGCCGGTGCCGTCAGAGTTACGCTGATCGTAAAGATCCCTGTGGCAAAGGCTGGAATGCTGTAGTTGTAAGTATCGCTGACCGGGGTCCCGTTGAAGGACAGATTCACCAGAGAGGGAACGCTGATGGTGCCTGTCAAAGCAGCCGAGCCAAGATTGCGCACCAGCAGGTCCTGTGAAGTCAGAACGTTCAACGGCACATCTGAGAAGTTCATGGTTGTAACGGGCAGATACATGATGGGCAGCACTGAATTTCCGGACGCAGGGAATACGATATCATCAATCCAGGCGCAGTCATATCCGCTGACCGTGGCATAGTCCTTGGAATAGGCCCACTTGAAGGTGCGCTGACCGGCGCTGACCGGATAGGTCATCTGCATCCAGGGCTGATTGCCTGACCAGCTTCCCATTTCCGTATTGTCGATGTAGAACCTGAGGAAGTCATATCCGCTTTCGGAAGAAACTCTTCTGTAGAAGGTGATTTCTCCCGCCAGGCCCACATCCATGGTGATGCTGAGTTCGGTCAGGCCGTTGTTGCCGATGGCACCTGATTTGGCTGAGTAGGTGCCGCTGTTCACATTGTTGACCCCGCTGTCAATGGTCCAGGGAATGGTGCTGACGTTGATCCAGGGATAGTTTGTGAAACCTGCGGATTCAAATCCTTCCATCGTAGCTCCCACGGGCAGAGCGATCATGCTGTTGACCAGTTGCGCGCCTGCTGTCAGAGCCATCCCAATGGGGATTACTGAACCAGTGGTGGCAGTTTGTGATATAGTGACATCCAGAACCAGGGGAATCACCACTCCCATATTTATTCCGGGCAGGGTGAAGGTGTTGGCGGAAAGAGTCGCCAGGCTGCTGTCATAGATGAAATCCAGTTGCCCGGAAGGAGCATTCATATGGCCTGTATTGGTGACATTGAAAGTGACTGTGATGGTTTCGCCCTGTTCAAAAGCGCCGTTGTTGTTCGGATCAAAGAAACCGGGGGTGCTGAAAGCCAGATTGGGAGCATTCACAGTGATGCTGCGGTTGGCTGTCCATTGGTCTGCTCCGGCGGTAAAGGCAAAGCTGAATTCGACCACTTCCTGATCCGGTATGGAACTCAGGATGGCGACCTGGAAAGTGTTGCTGATCGTGATGGGCGTATTCACAGCGATGCTGGCGATGTTGGCAGTGCCGTTGATGATGCTGACATGCGGATTGGTAGTTGTCATAGTGGCTGTCACGTTTTGAGCAGGCAGGGTTCCAACGTTGTTGATCACCAGATCCAGATAAATGGTTTCGCCGGATTCGGGAATGGAGTTGTTGCCGTCCACGACTGCCATGTTGTTGACCAACAGGTATGGTCCGGCGCCTGCCGTTACTTCAACAGTCGCGATGGTGGGCTGGCGCAGGGAGCGGGTCATAACAATGGTTGCGGGCCCGGGTGTGGTGAATGGTGTAAAGTTCAGGGTCAGGTTGCCGGAAGCATCTGCCAGTCCGGTTCCGTGCAGCACGTTGTCCTTGGAGATCGCCACATAGGTATAGGGATCGACCATCAACTGCATGGTGCCGACTCCTACCTGAACGGTGGGAGCATACTGAGCATTGATGGGCAAGGGAAGTCCCATATAGGGGATGAGGCTGGGGTCACCCATCACGGAATAGATCTCCCAGTAATAGTTTATCCTGCTGCTGTTCTGCTGCACGACTGCCATGTTGCCCATGAAGATCATGGAGCCCATGGTGCTTGCCCAGTCCACAAAAGCTTCATCATGAGTGTGGAACAGTGCATCATAAGCGCCAATGCGGTTGGCCTGATAAGGTGAACCTGTTCCCACCACGGGCGGCTTGTAACCAACTGCCCAGTAGTAATCCTCGTCCCAGTAAGTGCTGTTGGTGCCGCCGACATAAGCCACCGCGCCCTTGTTGGCAGCGCGGGTAAAGGCTTCTCCAAAACATTCGGATGTGTTGAAAGCGTTGGTCAGACAGCAGTTGCCGACAGCCACGAAATACTTGTTGGTATTGGTCATGGCATTGATATTGGCAATGGTGACTGTGGGGTCAGACCAGCTTGTTTCACTGCCGTGAGCAGTATAATTGATGTATCCGAGTCCGGCGCTCATGTCTGCCAAAATCAGCGCGTCAGAACTGGCGGAAGCAGGATAAAGATACATGTGGTTTCTGATGTTGTAAGGTCCATAGGGAACCCAATTGGGAGCCGTGGACTCACCAAAATAGTTATTCTTGCCGTAGTTGATCTGTCCGTTACCGTGAGTCGGAGCATAGGTGGGGTCTGCGCCGGCGATCAGGACTGTGTGAGAAAGGTAGGAGGGATCAGGCATGCTGTACATTTCATACTGCAGGGTCTTGGTCACGTAGTTCTGCACATGGGTGGTGCTGGTGGCGGAAAATCTGCCGTAATACATCTCGGGAACATAATCTGTGCCTTGTAATCTCACATAAGTTAGGTCAGTGACATGTCCTCCGCTGGTGCTTCCGTTCCAGGCAGGAACCTGGGGCGTGTCACCCACGATGAGCAGATAGGAGGGGGCGGGATTGTTCACTGTGGCGTTATTCCAGATGTTTTGCAGATAGGCTTTGATCGCTGTGGTAGTGGTTCCGATGGTTTCCGTAGTTGCCACTGTGACATCGTAGCCCTGCTGTCTCTTCCAGTCAATGAAGGGCTGCAGGGTGGCAACATAGCTGTTGGGAGTCACAATGATCATACCCAAAGGATAGCGGTCCAGAGAAGCGCGGGGAGGTGTGTAGTTAAACACGCTCTGCGCCAGATTGCTTTCAAACACTGATGAATAATATCTTTCATAGAGTTCGTCTGTGGCTGCCCAGTCAGCACCTGGATAACTTACTTCCACAGTGGCGGATGTGATGATTTCCAGTTGTGCGGAAGCAGGATTGTACTGCACGGGAACGAAGTCCAGAGCCACCAGACGCGCGCCGCGCATCATGCCGATCTCTTCGATCCTGACGGTGGGCTCATCGGTCCATTTGGTTCCGGTGTAAAATGTGTTGTCAACCACAAACGGCACCAGGGCGGGATCTTCACACTTGGCAACGGATTCCTGACGCGGCAGCACGGGATTGGTAATGCCCATGGCGGCAAGGGAAACTGTGGTTGTGCTTTTATTGGTAACGCGAGCCATGACGGTCGCTTCCAGCGGAACGCGGATTATCTTGCGCAGCAGAGGCAGCTTGGGCAGGCCGGTAGTATTGGTGTGGGCATAGCCCTCGATCGCCAGTTCGGTGTAGTTGCCCTGATTGGTCAAGGCATCAAGATAACCGATGGTTCCGATAGTGTACTCAACCGTGAGGCCGGACTGGTTATTATTGAGCAGGGTTGCGTTGTTCTGACCTGCAGAAACGGCGATCGTGCCGCTGGCCGCAAAGGTCATGCTAACGGCTGACAGCAATGCAATCAGCCACATTAGGCTTTTCATAAACATCTCCTTATGTATCTCGTAGCGAGTTAATTTCCTTATACAATAATATTATATGCAAAAACAGTACCGAAAGCAGGAAAATCTCTTTAACAGTAGATATTCCATCCCTCCAACCTCATGTTCAGATTCAGATTGTTATTATGCTCTGAGACTTCGGATTTGTCAATGATTTCTTTTCAGTGGAATTTATCCATCCTGCTTCGCCCTTGCTTGCTCACTGATTATTCACCTGTGTTTAACCGGAGTATAAACGCCTCCATGCCCTTATACTCCGGTTATCTATCAGTAACTTCTTGTTAATTATATATGTTGCGTGTATGTAAACAAAGAGTTGCCAAGAGAAAATAAGCATGACTTGTCTGATCTGATTTTTTATTTTGTTTGTTCATGCTTGGAACAGAGAGATGGGAATCTATTTTACCCTGCCTGATTTTTTTGCTTGACAGCAAATAGTCTGCTAATAGTTTCAGAATTTGGTATAAAATTGTACTTGTCGGCATAGCCTGAAAAGTCATATTTTATTATTTTTTCATTTAGGTGAGTTGATACCTTGCCGGAAACGGTTTTTACCTTTTTTACCCCTCTGTTTTTTCTGTGCTGAATAGTGAAGTATTTAGATTAGTCTCATGAGAAACTATAAAAAAAAGGAGAAATTATGAAACCAGTCAAGCATTGTGGAATCCGCTCCCTTTGCCTCTTTTTTGTTTTTTGCGCTTTGGCTGCAACGCTGTCTGCCGCCTGGCTGATCAATCAACCCACCACCAGAATCCAACCCGACGGAAGCACTCTGGAGTGCTTTGTCAGCGGTGACGAATTCTTCCAAAGACTGCACGACAAAGACAATTACACCCTCATCCAGAATCCCAAGACAGGTTATTACACCTACGCCGAACAGGATGGGGAAGACATCAAAGCCGGTGCTTTCAGAGCAGGCCTTGATGAAGCGCAGCGACAAAACCTTTCGCCCGGTATCACAATCTCAGAACGGCTCTACAAGGAAAAGCGCAGTTCCATGTTCCAGGTTCCGGTCAGAGCCGGAGGCACGCCCAATAATGGCTCTGTCAACAATCTCATCGTCTTTATCAGGTTTGCTGACCAGGATGAGTTTGGACAACAAATTTCTGTTTATGATGGTTGGCTGAACACAGGAGTTCCATCTCTGAAACATTATTTCCAGGAAAACTCCTATGGCCTGTTGAACATTGATTCCCACTTTTTTCCTCCTGCCGTTAACGGCTATGTGGTCAGTTATCAGGATTCTCTGGTCAGGGAGCGTTATGTGCCTTATGATGAAGAGACCGCTCCTCTCGGCTGGCATAATGAGGAAGAACGCAGGATACTGGAACACAATCTCCTGCGTGCTGCTATCATGCACATAGAACCCTTGGTTCCGGTCGACCTGAACATTGATGCAGACAATAACGGATGGGTGGACAACATTGTTTTTATTGTGGCCGGCGATCATCAGGGCGGTCTGCTTTGGCCTCACTGGTGGGCACTTTATACTTACGAGGTGACCATACATGGCAAACGCGTCGGCGGTTATAATCTGCAGTTGAAGGATTTTCTGTCTTGGAGCAACGTGAGCGTTTTTGCTCATGAAATGGGTCATTCCATCGGCGCGCCTGATCTATATCGTGCCGTTACACAGGATATCGCTCCTGTTAATGTTTAGGATGTTATGGCTGCCAATATGACCCCCCCGCAGCACATGAGCGCTTATGTGAAATACAAATATGGCCAGTGGTTTGCAAGCATTCCCGTCATCACTGCTGATCAGGTCTATACACTCAATCCGCTCACATCCAACACCGGTCAGGTCTACAGAATCAATTCACCCTATACCACTGACGAATTCTTCCTTGTGGAATACAGAAAAAAGACCGGAATCTATGAAAACAGTCTGCCCGGTTCGGGATTGGTGGTCTGGAGAGTGAACACCACCTGCGGGAATGGCAATGCCGACGGGCCACCTGATGAATTGTATGTGTACAGACCTGATGGAACTCCAACCATCAATGGCACGCCCTCTTTGGCATACTTTTCTTCCGATGCCGGCAGAACCTCCATCAATGATGCCTCCAACCCCAGTTCCTTCTTGTCAGACGGCACAGCCGGAGGTCTATCAATCTATAATATAGGTGCTCCGGGAGAAACCATCTCCTTTACCAAGGGCTCGGTCTCGTTCATTGATTTCAATGTGACCAATCCTTACCAACAGGGCTTTAATACCGTCACCTGCCCTCCTGCCGACTGGTGGACAAGAATTCAAACAGGAGAGATCGGATTTGACCATGTAACATCTTCCACCACGCCCGCTGTAACTCCTTATGAAGGCACCAGAATGCTCAGGTATGCCTGCAGAAATGCTGCAGCAGGTTCCAAAGCCCTTATCTCCACAAAGGCTTTTAAGGTTAGCGATATCACCAATTATGACTATAAAGTGGCCTTCAGGATGTATCGGGACACAGGCTATCCCTCCAATTATGACAAAATTGAGGTATACTTGAACTCAATGGCAGTTCTGAACGGCAACCAGCCACAACTCGCAACAATACATCGCTCCACTGCCCTTAACCCTACAGTGCCGACTGCCGGCTGGTATGAATACAGCTACACGTTTTATCCGGAGCAGACAGGATATTATTTCATTATTATCAAGGCCTATTCTGCCAACGGCAACCACATCCTTTTAGATGCTTTTTCACTGCAGAGAGTCAGTGTCTCCACCACCACCTGCAGATGGCAGGGCACTTATTCAGATGACTGGCATGATCCCAACAACTGGCGAAATGGCATCATACCTGACACAGGCAAGGATGCCATCATTCCTTATGATGCTGTAAGCCTGCCCTCGGTTGGAAATTACAATGCTTACTGCCGGGATCTGTATGTGCAGGATAACGCAGTTCTGATGGTCGCCGGCAGATCAATGTTTGTTTACAGGAACGCCTTTATCAGCGGAAGCCTATTCCTGCTCAACAATGCTTCCCTGGTGGAAGTGTCACAAAATCTTTATTTCAGCGGCAACTCTTCTGCGGTGTGTTATTCTGCCGGTGCCACCGTGGAAGTTTATCGTGACTGCATAATCACTAATCCAGAGCAGTTTTCGATGTCGGGAGGTGTTTTAAAACTATCGGGCAGCTTGTCATACGGCCTGAGCAATACTTCACCCCTGGCCATAATCGATAGACTGCACATCAATAAAACCGGCGGAGCGACAATCCTCTATTCTTCTTTTCCTTCTTCTGTCCTGCGCATCAATACTGAGTTCAACATCCCTTCATACAGCAGTTTCACGGTTGAGGACGAAGCCGGAACGATCGAGTGCAGGACACCCTTCGCACCTGTCGGAAACATTTTCATGAGCATGGGGAACCTCTCTCTTTTCCAGAACCAGAATCTGAGTCTGCCGCCAGCCAGTTATCTGAACAGCCTGACCCTGCTTAACAATTGCCAAATCACTCTGCAGGCAGATCTAAAGCTCCTGGGAAATCTGAATTGCGATACCGGTTCTCTAATTGCAATGAACCGCACCATTAACATTGCCGGCAACTGGAATACAAGCTCCATTGCCGGTTTCATCGGACCCGGTTCCACGGTCATCTTTGACGGCTCTGCAGATCAGGTTTGCAGCAACTCTGATTTTAACATTTTGATCCTGAACAAACCTGGCGGTAGTCTCGTCATTCCCAACAGTAAAATAATATATATCAACAGCTATGACTATCAGGCGGGAAGCATTGTTGTGAACGGCGGGCAACTGCATGTATACGACCTGGCCGATATCAGCATTGTGGGAAACTATGTCCTGAATTCCGGTCAGATCAATCTGACTCAGGATTCCGCCAATTCTGTCAATCTGAATGCCAATCTGGAAATCAACAGTGGTCTGATGACAGTTTCGGGAGGCAACAGCAGCAGCTTATGGGCAAGTAACAACAGCATCTCTTTTGTAATGTCCGGCGGGGTTCTTGACTTTAAAAATCAGGGCATCATAATCATGCTGTCTGGCTGGTCTTTTAACGATTACATCACAGGCGGCGTGATCCGCACCGCAGGCGACTTCATCTGTCAGAGAAGCGATTTCCAGCCCTCCGGCGGAACCTTAGAATTGTATGGAGCCAGTGACACCAGTCTGTATTTTATGAACGCCAACAGCTATCTGATGAACCTCAATATCAATAAGATGGCCACCCGGACCGAAGACTCCCGCTCTGCTGAAAATCTTCCCCTCAGGGCAAACACCGTCAGCCTGGCCAGCAATATCTACGTTTTCGGAGACATCAGCATCACTTCCGGCAGCTTGAATCTGAATTGCTACGGCCTCACCACGGAAAGCGATATGAACATTGCCGGATGCCTGATCATGACCAATGACGATGACATCTTAACTGTCTATGGCAGCTTGTATTGGAATCAGGGTGCCTTCGCCAACGTTACTAATGGCAGCATCTATCTCTATGCCAATATCCACATTGCCGCCGATGCCACTCTTCTGTTCAGTGGTGAAAATCACGTCACTTTCATGGGAATTGATCAAACCGGCATCCATAACAATTCATCCAACTGCACCTTCTCTTATGTTGAAGTGCTGAAGGATAGCGGCAGCGTCAGCACTTTCAATTCGCTAAACATCACGATACAGAATAACCTGAATCTGTACAGCCCCAGCATATTGTATGTTGCTTCCAGTCTCACTGTCAACTCTCTGGTTAGTATCCGCTCCGGCGCATCTTTTTATCTAACCAACAACCTGACCGCCGGCTCAGTCAGCATCTTAGGTTATTATGAATCAAACTTTGGCGTTCTGACCTGTAACGATAACTTCTCTTTATCCGGCCAGATGGTCTTGAATAATTCTTCCTGTCTTCTGGATAAACCGTTCGGCGCTGAGGGTGTCCTGTTTCCCATTGATGGCGCCTTGACTCTGAACTATGGCATACTGGTGGTCACGAATCATGGCATCCAGGTCGGGCCTGCTGCAAGTTTCAGTTTCAATGACGGCGGCATCATCAGGGTTGGCTGGAACTTTGTTGCCACTCATCCCAACAGCTTCCAGCCGTCGGCAGGAACCATTGAACTGCAGGGCGCCAGGAATGCTCTCATCCAATGCAACAACGGCAACTACTTCCACTATCTCGTGATCAGCAAAATCGCGGGCTATACAGTGACCACTGATGCTGATATAAACATTTACAAGGATCTGTTCGTCGTCAGCGGAACCTTCAGACCCGCTGCAGGCACCACCACAATGATCTATCAGAACCTGAATGTCTATGCAGAAGGCTTTTTGAATGCTGCCGGCGCAGAGCTGAAATTTGTTGGTTATGACCTCACTGTCATCACAGCCGTTCCTCCCATCACTGTTTCCAACCTGACCTTTTTCAAACAACCCGGCTGCACTGCAGTATTGGGATCTGACCTGACCTTGAGCGGAACTGCACAAGTTCTGATTAGCAGAGGAACTTTCCAGATCAGTGACAACACTATGCAGATGAGCGGCAGCATTACTGCGGCTCGGGCAAAATTGGCGTTGTCGGAAGACTCGATCCTGGATTTGGGGAATGGCAGTTCCATCACAGTGAGCGGATTACTTGGTATCAATGGTACGCTTGATGCCATGGGCAGCGCCGCCAATCCTGCCAAAATCACCAGTTCTACCGGCTACTACGCCTTGAATCTGGAAGCAAGTTCTATCATTAAAGCCAATTACTGCATCTTTGAAAAGCTGAATTCCTCCGGTATTCACTTCTATCCCGGCTCCGCTCTCAATCCTGATTACCCGATGTCCAACTGCACCTTCCAATATGGTCAGAACAGGGGAGCCCTGATCTGGTATGATAACGATGCAACCACTGATTACATAATCCCCAATGCC
Organism: uncultured Candidatus Cloacimonadota bacterium; assembly: GCA_964634035.1. GTDB lineage: Bacteria > Cloacimonadota > Cloacimonadia > Cloacimonadales > Cloacimonadaceae > UBA5614. Next base: position 13,620 of record CAZWJK010000012.1, read on the forward strand.
AGTTTTCCCGTAGCTTTGGGCTTCAACTATAAAAACGTGAAAAAGACCACTTCAGTCGGCTCACTCACTTTTCTGAACGCCACCGGTCCCCATGCCGGCCCCGATTATGAAATCGATGATTATGGCACAGTTCATTGGATCATAAATGCCATTCCAGATCCGCCTCTGAATCTTAACATCACCACCGATGGCACCTTTGTGACACTTGACTGGAGCGCTGTGACCGGTGTTACCGGATACAAGATCTACAGGGCGTTTTCACCTGATGAAATGGGCAGCGCGATCCTGGCCGGAACCACCAATCTGACTTCCTGGTCGGATAACGATTCCTCTGACTTTGACAACGCTTTCTACTTCGTCAGATCCTATGTTGAGTAAAGCGGAGTATTATCTGTAAAGCACAAATTCATTAGCATAACCTGCGGCTGTTGTCACATAACCGGCAGCAGCCGTTTTCTTTTACAGCGCAAATCTGTCCCCTGCTTGCCGCTTAGCTTTTTGCCGGTTGCAGCATTGAGCGAAATTCTGTATGAACCGGAAAACGTTCAGAAGCACTCTGTCGAAAGCGATTTATCGAAGCGAGTAATCAGCAAGTGAGATCTTTACTTTATGATGCGGGAAATGAAATTGCGGGTTTCCGGAATGTCATTAAACAGATACACATAGTTCTTATCCGGTTCGATGGCGGTGCCGTTGATCCTTTTGTCCACCTTGGTTTCGCCCCAGTTGTAGGCCGCCAGGGCGAGTGACCAGTTTTGGTTGTATCTGGTCAGCAGGTAATTCAGGTAGCGGGCGGAGATTTTGAGGTTATACAGGAGGAAAAACAGCCAGCCTCTCCTATGTGTTTCATTTACATAAAAGGCGGTATCTTCCTTGACCTGCCCGAGCCCCAGCGCCTGCTGTCTGGAGACGGCAAAACTGCGGAAGGAGCTTTCCGCTCCGATCAGGCGGTAGAATTTGACGGGGTCAAGTTTGTAGTAAATGCCGACTCCCAGCGTCATTAGACGCACTGAAACGGGATTGTAGAAGAACACGATCACAACCAGAAACAGCAGGATTAGCTGATAAAAGCGCCGCTTTACTTTTTGCTTTTTTGCCATACTCTGCGGTAGTTGCGCTTGTAGCGGTCGTTATCCGGGCTCAGTTGCATGGCTTTGGCAAAGTCTGCCATCACCTCATTCAGGGGATATTTCAACTTCAGTTTCAGAGCTCCGATGTTGTTATGCAGCGCGGCATCGTCAGGGGTCAGACCTGCGGCCGTCAACAGCAACTGCAGGGCTTTTTGATGTTCTTTCTGTTCTTCCAGAATCGAGGCCTGAAACTGCAGGTCCAGCGAGGAAGCGAATTTATCCCTGCCGGCAGTGTCTTGGGACAAGGCATGCAGGGTCTGGAGCAGACTGTTCTGGGGATTAACGTCCAGCAGGTGCTCATAGACTTTTTCCGCCTCAGAAAAGCGTTTTGCCAGCATCAGGCATTGAGCGAAGGTGATCCCTGCAAACAACTGGTCAGGAAGCTGGGTGTGAATGGGTTCCAGCAGTTCGGCCGCCTCTTTGTAAGCGCGCAGGTTCATCTTCGCCAGAGCCAGGTTGAACCGGTTCTCCGGCGTGTCTGACCAGCGGCAGAGCATTTCAAACCAAAACAGCGCCCTCTTTCTTTTACCATACAGTAAATGCTTCTGGGCGGCGGTTCTGAGCATCGGTATCAATAATTTCTTAATAACATTCATAAGCTACTTGGTTCAGTTCCTTTCGGGGCGCTGATACTGTCAAGCGGAACAAATGAGAATGGGGTTGACTGCTTTAGCAGCTTTGCAATTGTGTGCCCATGTCAAAATCAAAAGAGAAAAGATCCTGGCTGGACAGCGTTCCGCTCAGTCCCAAACAGTCGCTGGGCGAGGAAATTGCCAACAGCATAACGCATGGCACGGGCGTCGGCCTGAGCATTGCTGCTCTGGTTATTCTGGTGGTCTTTGCCGCACGGCTGGGCGATGCTTTCAAGGTTGTCGGCTTCAGCATCTACGGCGCCATGCTGATCATCATGTTTCTGTCCTCAACCCTCTACCACGCTTTCCCGCAACCCCGGGTGAAAAAGTTCTTCCGCATTCTGGACCACTCCACCATCTGTCTGCTCATCGCCGGAACCTATACCCCCATCACCATTGGCGTGATGCGCGGCGGCTGGGGCTGGACGCTGTTTGGCCTGATTTGGGGCTTTGCGCTGCTCGGCATCAATCTGCAGATCTTTGCCATGCGCAAGCTGAAATGGATGTCCACCGTGATGTATGTTATGATGGGCCTGATGGTAGTCATCGCCATCAAACCACTGATGGCAAAAGCTCCGGCCGGCCTGATGACCTGGATGCTGATCGGCGGCGCTTGCTACCTGTTTGGAGTCATTTTCTACATATGGAAAAAGCTGCCCTGGCACCATCCCATCTGGCATCTCTTTGTTCTGGGCGGCGCTGTCTGCCATTTCTTCGGCATGCTGAAATTAGTCTAATTCTGCTTATCCTTTATCTTTGATTCCTTAATCCAAAGCTGCCAATATGTGACTATCTGCCTGCTTAATTCCTGTGCCCGGGCGCTGGTGCTCAGCAGGAGGCAAGCAGGAGCTTGCCACCCCTGAAGCTATAAACCTTGACAAACAAACGTTTCAACAAGATTGGTATTTGCTTATCTGATTATTAGTTGCGAGGTATAATCATGAACACCCCGAGAGATAAAAACATTACCGAACTGATTCAGCAACTGGCTGAACTTAAACATAACCTGCACGGCAAGGACTTTCTGCTGACCTGGGACAAAACGGAAGCTGAACTCAAAGCTGTGATGCTGGCGGCGGAGATCTTGCAGGCACTACACTGGCAGGGCAAGTCCATGCGCACCTTTAATCATGGTCTGGCAATATCCATCTTCAGGGATAACAGCACCCGTACCCGTTTCAGCTTTGCTTCAGCAGCTTCGGCCTTGGGACTGACTTTAGCCGACCTGGATGAAGTTAAAAGTCAGATTGCGCATGGTGAGACAGTCCGCGAGACCGCCAACATGATCTCTTTCCTGACCGAAGTCATCGGCATCCGTGATGACATGTATCCTGGCGAAGGGCACACCTACATGCTGGAAGTGGCTCAGGCCGTGGAACAGGGTCACCGGGAAGGTTTACTGCCCTCCCGTCCGACTTTGGTCAACCTGCAATGCGACCTGGATCACCCCACCCAGACTTTGGCGGACTTACTCAAACTGAAAGACTATTTCGGCGGACTGGACAACCTCCAGGGCAAAAAGATCGCCATGAGCTGGGCCTATTCGCCCAGTTACGGAAAGCCGCTATCCGTGCCGCAGGGGATCATCAATCTGATGACCCGTTTCGGCATGAAAGTTGTGCTGGCACATCCGGAAGGCTATGACCTGCTGCCTGAGACACTGAATTCGGCCAGGTCTTTCGCTTCTCAGTCAGGAGGAAGCTTCCGCCTCACTCACGATATGAAAGACGCCTTTATGGATGCGGATGTTGTCTATCCCAAGAGTTGGGCGCCCATGGCAGTCATGCAGAAACGTACGGAACTGCTCAAAGCCGGTGACAAACAAGGTTTGGTGGATCTGGAAAAACTCTGCCTGGCAGAAAACGCCAATCACATAAATTGGGAATGCACTGAAAGCATGATGCAACTCACCAAAAACGGCAACGCTCTGTATGAGCACTGTCTGCCTGCCGATATCACGGATGTAAGCTGCAAACAGGGTGAGGTTGCCAAAGCAGTGTTTGATAAATACCGTTACCACACCTATCAGGAAGCTGGTATCAAGCCTTTTATCATCGCCGCCATGATTTTTATGTCCAAGGTGGCGGACCCGGTCGGTAAACTCAACGTATTTAATAAATAGGAACACGAAATACACGAAAATGACGAAACACACGAAGATAGATAGAGTCACACACTACATATATGTCATTCCCGCGCAGGCGGGAATCCAGTGAACGGAAAAACAGGCTGGATCTCTGCTTGCACAGGGATGATGAATACTCTGTGTCTCAGTGACTCCGTGCCTCTAAAAGCAAAAATTAAGGAGATTTATAATGTCTAAAATTATCGGAAAGATAAATAACGAAGTCAGGTTGAAAACAGCCAAGCGCTGCCGGGAGCGGGGCATTATCCTGCCCACCTTCAAGCAGTTGCGCAATCCCGAACTGATCCCTCAGGAGATTAAAGACAGACTCAAACCCATCGGGCTGTGGGACATCGATCCGCTCAATCTTTTCCGCATCACCTGGAAAAACGACATCAAAACCGGTCTTTATGGCAAAGTCAACTATCTGGAAATCCCAAAGGAACTGACCGGTGTGAAAGCACGTATCATAGGCCTGGTGGGCAAATATTTCCCCACTGGAGCGCATAAGGTTGGTGCTGCATATGGCTGTCTGGCACCCAGAATGGTGACCGGTGAATTTGATCCCACCTATCACAAAGCGGTTTGGCCTTCCACAGGAAATTACTGTAGGGGCGGCGCTTTTGACAGCGCGCTTTTGGGTGTGCACGCCATAGCCATTTTGCCGGAGGAGATGAGCCAGGAACGCTTCACCTGGCTCAGAGAGATCGGAGCGGAAGTGATCGCCACTCCCGGCTGTGAATCCAACGTAAAGGAAATCTATGATAAATGTCATGAATTGAGGCAGGACTCGAGCAACCTCATCCTCAACCAGTTTGACGAGTTCGGCAATCCGCTCTGGCACTATCATATAACTGCTCCTGCCATGGAAGAGGTTTACAAACAGGAAGCCAAACCCGGACAGAGGTTCGCTTCTTATGTGTCAGCCACCGGTTCTGCCGGAACCATTGGTGCAGGTGATTATCTGAGAAAGCTTTATCCCCATCTGAAAGTTGTCGCCTCTGAAGCTGTCGAATGTCCCACTCTGCTCAATAACGGCTTCGGCGGGCACCGCATTGAAGGCATTGGCGACAAGCATGTGCCCTGGGTGCACAACGTCCGCAACACAGACGCCGTAGCTGCCATCCGGGACGAAGACTGCATGCGCCTGTTCAGACTGTTTAACGAGCCGACCGGCCTGTCTTTTCTCCACAGTTTCGGTATCCCGCCCGAAGCGGCGGAAAACCTTTCCCTGCTTGGCATTTCCTCCATCTGCAACCTGCTGGCAGCGATCAAGACAGCCAAGTATTTTGACCTCACGGAAGACGACATTATCTTCACCATCTTCACCGATGCCGCCAACATGTATGATTCACGCCTGCAGGAACTTAACATTGAAAGAGGCGCTTACACCTCCATCCAGTCTGCCATTGACTTGCATTCCTGTCTGCTGTCCCAAAGCTATGACAACTTCCTGGAACTTTCCTACCAGGACAAAAAGCGCATCCACAACCTCAAATACTACACCTGGGTGGAACAGCAGGGCAAGACCTATGAAGAGATTTTGGAACAGTGGAATCCTGAATACTGGACTGACATCTTTGACCACAGCGTTGAGCGTCTGGACGCTTTGATAGATGAATTCAACGAACTGGTCAAACAGTAATAGATTTTTTAACGCAAAAGGCGCGAAAAACGTAATGTAAAAAGCCAACAGCCCAAGGGTCGAAGGGCGAAGCCCTTCACCTTAAAGGGTGGCGGGTGGGAATAGATGATAAAAAAACAGAAAACAAACATAACCCTGAAGTCAGGCTAAGGATTATCGTGAAAATAGTAGCCCTCATCCCTGCCTCCGGCAAGGGCACCCGTTTCGGGATGCCCAAAGTCGATGCCTCCTATAACGGCATCTCTTTTGCAGAGATGATTCGCAACACCCTGACCGAAGCCCGCATCAGTGACATTTACCTGATCCGCGATATCGAAACCCCGGATATGCTGGCTACCCTGAAAACCGGCATGCAGCGTGCTTTGCATGAACAGGAAAGGCCTGATGGCTGGCTGATCTGGCCCGTGGACCATCCGACGGTCAGGTCAAGCACGATCCGGATGCTGGTCAATGTCTTTACAGATAAGGCAAATAGCGTCATCATCCCCCGCCACCAGAACCAAAACGGCCATCCTATCCTAGTTCCCGGCGCTCTGGTCATTCCCGAACAACCCGATCCCCTTGGCCTGAAAGGCGTTATCCTCAAATCCGGATTCCCAGTTTTTCACATTGATGTCGATGATGTGGGCATTCTGTTTAATTTCAACACTCCGGAGGACGTGGTCTATGTCTGACCTGACTGCTTACTACAAAAGACTTTCCGCCCTGCTTGAGAGCGGAGCAATGCTCTGGCAGGCAAGCGTGGTGGAAACCGACGGCTCGACCCCTGCCCGGGTCGGCATGAAACTGGCCGTTCCCTTATCAGGAGACACTTTCGGCAACCTCGGCGGCGGCGAACTGGAATATCTGGTCATCAACACGATCAGGAAAGAACAGCCCCAATCCGTTGTCAAATGGAACTTTAACCTGGATGAACAGGGTCTGCCATCCATACAGAATGACCTTAATGATGACATAGATTCTATAGATATGTCATTCCTGCGCAGGCAGAAATCTTCTGAACTGCAGCCCACATCTGAATTCCAGACCTCCATGCTCTGCGGCGG
>CAZWJK010000012.1:20297-28191 GCA_964634035.1 uncultured Candidatus Cloacimonadota bacterium
AATCTTCTGAACTGCAGCCCACATCTGAATTCCAGACCTCCATGCTCTGCGGCGGCAGCGTGGAAGTCCTTGTGGAGCCGCTTTTTTCACCCCATCCCTTGTACATTATCGGAGCGGGGCACTGCGGCAGGGCTTTGGCAGATTTTGCCGTCAAGGCCGAATTCCAGGTCACGGTCATCGATAACAGGAAGGACCTGTTGCAAAAGGACGCCTTTCCTCCCGAATGCAAACTCATCCATAACGACTATGCCAGCTTGGAAGACGCCATCTCCTTTAATGCCAGTGCTTTCATTGTGATCATGACCTATGGCCATGTGCACGACCGGCAGGTTCTGGAATATTGCCTGAAACGCCCTTCCCGCTATCTCGGCATGATCGGCAGTAAAAACAAAGTGGCGGAGACCCTGGCCAGAGTTAGAGCCAACGGATTCTCCGATAATGAGTTAAGTAAAGTCCACGCCCCAATCGGACTGCCCATCGGAAGTCACACCCCTTACGAAATTGCCGTCAGCATTCTCGCGCAACTTATCCAGATCAAAAACAATCAATAATCAGGGCGTGCCTGCCGTTACCTTGTAGAAGAAATAACTACCGGGCACCGGCTCTGACCATAACAGGTTAGTGGTTGAACCAACCAGTTCGAATGGACCGTCAGGATAGTTATTGCGGTAGATATTGAACTGCTGGGGCATGATGGGCCAGGGATAACTCCAGTTCAGTTGGATCAGTTCAGAGACGGGAACAAGAGTTATATTGATGTTTTCAATGCGTGGAATTTGCAGGCCTTCCCAATAGATTCTATTATAAGTGTCCTGCTCAAATTCCGGTCCCGCAAATGAACCCGTGCAACCTACAAAGTAAACTCCACCCTGATCAATTGTCTTGGATACATTATACATCCCCGTATTGGAGGGGAAAACAGCATTTTCAACAGTGAAACACTGATCGTTGTTTACCGTGAGCAGCTTTCCCATGTTGATGCCGTTTCTGAAGATGCAGTTGTCAAAGCTGTGGTGATTTTCGACCAAAGCTCCGTTTTTGACATTCACGCCCAACAGGTTCATATATTCAAACAAGACATAGGATGCGGCAAGGGTGGCTCCGCTTTCAATGTTGAAACCATAATATCCTGATAAGTAATGAGAAAAGCGGGCCGGTTGGGTGGATGATCCGATCGCTTCCAGCCTTCCGCCATTGTTGACTGTGATGCTTTTACTGCCGGCTATCTGTATTATCGCTCCCTCGTCCAGAACCAGAGTGCCGTTGACGGCAATGTTTCCCGTGCTGATCAGATTATGTCCATTCAAATCCAAAGTTGCCGCGTTGATGGTTATGGTTCCCGCTTCCAGACTGGTGAGATTGCCACCCAAAGTAACGGTGTTTGCCATATTGACAGTGATTCCGTTCTTGACCGTGCAGGCATTGATGGTTAGATTGCAGGAACGGGTGAAGGGCAGGCGATTACCGTTTCTGTCAGTTTCATAATCAGGTTCAAAGTCTCTCCCCAGCGTATTTTTATTGATGAACAAAGCATGAAACCAGCTTGATGCATGTGAGGTAAGAACGTTATCTCCCGAGCCGGTCAGCATGACGGTTCCCCCTGTCGGGTCAAAATTGCCCCTGGTATCGTTCCAGTTCCCGTTGCACCTGATGGTTCCACCGCTGATATCAAACTGGCTGTCCAGAGCAGTTGCCGAGATCGTGATGCCCCAGTCCCGAACATTGAACTCGCCGGAATTCATGGTCAGGGCACAGGGCGTATCATAAGCCAACCACATGTTTCCCGCACCGCCAAAGACATCCACTATCCCGTCATTCAGGATTTCCACAGATCCGTTCAGGTCTATCCATCCTACTTGGTCCTGATGGATCTCCAAATGTCCGCCGTTGGATAAGTATGAGCCATTGATACCATTTTGAGCAAGATCCAATACTATTACGTGATTACCCGTATTCAGAGAGCGCAAAGCACCACCGCCGGTGTAAGAGGAAATGGTTGAAGTATGGTTATCATAAAAAACCAGCTGTCCGGTGGATTGGTTGTTGATGACTGTGTTCAAAATTGCAGAATCGTGGAAGGTTACCAGATTATCCACTTGAAGAGTTCCCTCAATAGTCACCTGACCTTGAAAAGTCAGTGCATCCCCGGTGTGAGAATCCGTTACATTGTGAAAGCTGCAGTTTCCATAAACGCTTTGCAATCCGCCGATCTGACCGAAAGTGACATTTCCGCCATTAGGGTTGAATACTGCTCCGTCAGTCTGGATCCAGTTTCCTCCCACACTCATACTTGCCGGTGCAATAAAAGTCCCAGAAGTTAACACAAAATTGTTTTCAACATGAAAATTGGTGATAGCAGTTACCGTATTATTGCGGGTTCGGGATATTATGATGTCATTTCTGTTATTCTGCCAGATTCCTGATTCTTCCAGTCTATTTGTTTCTTTATTGATTTCGAGATCGTGAAAATAACTACCTGTGAGGCTCCGAATTTCACAATCATCACTTCCGTAAAGTTCGACCTTGCCTAAGGTTGGTTGAAAGTGGTGGCTATAAACAAGAAAATCTCCTGAAGTGCGGATCGTACCTCCGGTTATGGATGATTCGAAACCGTTATCTGGCGATTGGATTTGAATTCCCGCATCATGGAAATCCAAAACACCTCCACTCATGGACAGGTAACCATACCACTCTGAGTTGTTGTTTCCGCCCCAAACATTCATCGTGCCTTGCTCTATGGTAAGCGTAACCCACATATTAATAGTGGAATTCATATCCTGACTGTAGTTAATCGAGCCCGAAGACAGTTGAATGGTTCCCAAGATCCCCGGATCAAGCAGATCCATGACAGTGAAGGTTCCCCCGTTCACCCAATAGGGACCTGCCTCCCAATCATAAGCGTTGCAGGTAACAGCACTCCCTGTGTGGATCTGCATATCTCCCAAACCAGATTTATTCAGGATCAGGATATTGAAATTCTCGGTGCTTATGACACTGGTGGAGGTGCCGCCCATGGTTACGGTGCCGGTGCCTTCCACAAAGGCGTCAGGTCCAGCCAGGTTGGTCCAGTTGCCATAAACGGTCATGGCATCCGAAGCTATAAAAGTCCCGGCCTGGATCTCGAAATTGCAGTTGATCAGGATAGGCCCTGAACCAGTTACTGTATTGCTGCGGGTTATTGGAACCAGATTGCCGTCACGGTCAGTCTGCCATTCCGGAGTTGGCGGATTCTGTAATTCATCTCTGCCGAAGGTTTTGTTGATCACCACATCGTTCAAATAGCTGCCGGAGGTATTGATCAAAGCGGCATCCTGACTGCCATACATTTCCATTGTTAAGTGCACGGGTTGAAAATCTTCTCTCTCTACTTGAAAGCTTCCTGCCGTGCGGATCGTTCCGCCTGTAATATTTTCCGTGAATGGATATGACGAAGTGATGCTGATTCCTCTGTCCTTGTAATCAAGAACGCCGTTACCGCTAAGATTTAGTATGGCAGGCGCTCCGTAACCGAAAATGGCCATGCCATAACCTCCGTACACATTAAAACTGCCTCCGTAAAGGTTGAGAGTGCAGTTTAAATCCACGTATGAGCCAGATGCAGTGTCCTGATGAAAATTAACGGCTCCCGAAATCAAAGTGATCTCACCATAGATTCCGTTGTCTGCCAGATCATAAGCTGTTATGGTGCCCTCTTCAATACACAGCCACCCTGAGGTCCAGTCATAAGTATTGCAGGTCACATTGAATCCATCTTTAATCCGTAATTGAACTGTGTTATCGTCTTTGCTCAATTCCAAAATGTTAAACGTTTCATTGCCATCAATGAATGCCATGTCTGCACCGTCAAAGATCACTCTGCCGGTTCCTTCCACAAATTCAGCATTGCCTGCGTTATTCCATGACTTTGCCATTTTCATTACAGGTGGAGCAATAAAAGTCCCGTTTAACAAAAAGAATACGCCATTGATATCGAGAACTCCGCCTCCGGTTACGGTCACAGATATGTCAGATTTGTTTATATACACGGTATGAAGATTACTGGCTGAATTTAAAGTCAGGTTGCAATCCTCATTTCCGTATAAATCAATTATCCCGGCTGGTGGATTGAAGTCATTGCGGCTTACAATGAAATGGCTTGCAGTCCTGATTTTGCCTAAACCTGTGACAATGAAAGTGAATGGATATAACTCTGAAATTATTATGCCCTGGTCATGATAATCAAGCGTGCCATAATAACCAAGGTTGAGCGTAGCCTGCGCTGCATGGGAAAATATGGCATTGGAAGCTCCGCCGTAAACGTTAAAGGTTCCATATGTGATTGTAACATCCGCATTCAGATCAACCAGGTGGGAAGCATCCTGATGGTAATTGATCACGCCTGCTTCCGTTATGATAATGGTGCCGAAGATCCCGTCATCGGCGAGGTCGTTGACGGTAAAGGTTCCGCCCGTCACGGCATAGATTCCCTCTTCCCAATCAAAGGAAGTGCAGGTCACGACCGCTCCGGCAGGAATGTAAACTATTCCGGCTCCGTTATCCAGGATCAGGGTCCCAAATGCTTCCGAACCGATGGTCTGGTTGCCGTTTCCGTTCAGGGTAACGGTTCCCGCCACGAATCCCGACCCGCCCATGTTGTTGGTCCAGTTTCCGCCTAAGTAAAGCGGATGCCACTCATAGGGAAAGGTCTGGGTCTTGCAGCTCAGGACGCCATCCGCGATCGTGACATTGCCTCTCGCATCCAGATAGGAAGCCAGGTAAACCGTGTAGTTGAATGATCCCGTTTTATTGATCCTCAGATGGTTCAGATAATTTCCCGCATCGCCCAGATTGAGAGTCGAGTTGTCTGTCCCTTCCAGACTCAGCGTTCCGGAGTTCAAACTGCAAATTCCGCCCGGTTCGACTGTGAGATTGCCTTTCAGAACCGTGGTTCCGGCATAGGTCTGGTACAGGGTGCTGCCTGCTTCGACCAGGATGTTTCCCGCAATGGTGAGCGTGGAGTTCGAATTACTGCTGATAGTGCTGGAATAGGGAGATGTTTTATAGGATTGGAAGCTGGATATGGTAGTGGGTGCATTGGTATTGATATTACTGTGTCCCGTGCCATACATGATGAGCCAGCCTGTGGTCATGTTGACATTGGAGCCGGCTAAAAAGCTGACATTTCCTCCCGCGGCTATGATTCCTGAATTGGTTTGCGTGACATTGACGCTGGAACCTGACGCAAAGGACAGATTGTTATCCACGTTCAGTATCGGGATTTGTCCGCTTCCGCTCCAGTTTAGCACCAACTGACAGGAAAGCCCGGCGTCAGTACTCACATTCAGCGTTTCACTGATGATGGTCAGGCTGGTTCCTCCGTAGGCCAATAGCAAATTACACACAGCATTGCCGTCGACTACAGGATAATTGGCCAATCCATCGGGAATGATCACATCATCCGTTTCGAGCGGAACCCGGTTCAGACTCCAGTTCTGGGAGTTGTGCCAATGAGTGTTGTAGCTGCCGTCCCAGATGTTTGTGGTGCGTTCTGACGTGGTTGTAGCATCCTCAGAATTGATCGGATTTGTCTTGTCGGTTGAGGATAAATTGCATATTGCTACCGTGAAGACAAAGATTAGAAATACCTGAAAGCTTTTCATTCCTTGCTCCTTCGACCCCATTGCCCGGATGCCCCGTTACCTTGTTTGAGTAAATTAATTAAGACAATTCCTGTTTAAGTAAATTCATTCTTCCTGTCAAGTATTATTTTCTTAACCATTATAAATATAGCTTGTGTTATGATTAGAGTTCAAATGTCCTGCGTTTGTTTTTTTCTGCTCTTGTCGCCCGTCATCAATCTATTTCAGGACGAGTCAAGGATCTTACATCATCCATAAATGCACTACGGTACCAATACGGTACTATTACGGTAGCATTACGGTAAATAACCGTATTGGTACCGTAATGGTATAGTGATGGTCAAGTAATGCATTTATGCGGAAAAAGGGAGAAAGGATGCACAAGTTTGGGGAAAGTGTTCCGGCTTAGAGACAGCGTCAGGTCGTTATAAAAGAAATTGGCATTGGCAGTAAAGGCAAGGGCTTCAAACAGATAGAAGCTATCCCGGCCGGAAGAGATGCGTCAATGCATGATTTCATGCTCGAGATCGTCATTTTGAGAAGAAAAGATTTGACAGGGGAGGGAATAGTATTATATTGACTATTATAAAATATAGTAGTAGAAAAGATAGGGAGTAAAGCCAATGTCAAAGATCCATATGATCGTCCTGGGCTTTCTGCATGAGATGCCGATGCACGCCTACCGCATCGGGCAGATGGTGGAAAGCAGGAAGTGCCCGGTCTGGGAAGGCATCAAGGTCGCCTCGGTCTATAAAGCGGTGCAGAGCCTGGAGAACAAGGGTTACATAGACGGCGAGCAGGTTACGGAAGGCAATAATCCGCCCCGCACCGTTTATCACATTAACGACAAAGGGCTCAAATACCTGACCCGGCTGGCGAATCAATACCTGAGCAATGCGCAGTTGCCGGGGCATGACTTTTGGATGGGGATATCCTTTACCAGACAATTATTTACGCGCAAGCACATGCTTAAGATCCTACAGGCCCGCAGGCAGTTTCTCAATGATATGCTGAGTGAGGATTTCAGCTCCACAAGTGAAAAACTGATCAGGGAAAACAAGCTGCCCATCATCCACAGACACATGCTGCAACTGGGCCGGGGCTGGTCAAAGGTGGAACTGGAAGTTCTGCAGGACCTGACGGAGAAAATGCAGGGCAGCGAATATGACAGTTTTTTCAAGGAGTGAGAAAGTGCGCAAGATATTAACCATCATCATTTTACTATCCGCTTTAAGTCTGCTGGGCGCGCTCAGTCTGGAGGACGCCAAGCAACTGGCTCGTGAGAGAAATCCTGAATACCAGGCGCAACTCAACAGCTACAAGGCAGCTCAATGGGCTTCCGGACAGGCTTTTGGTAATATGCTGCCCTCCCTTTCGTTGACCGGAAACTACGTTTATCGTGACCCGGCAACCCAAATCGCCGCCGGCAATAGCTTTCTGACCATGAACAACGACATCCGCAGTTTCGGCCTGAGTCTGTCGCAGCCCATCTTTCTGGGCGGCAAGCTCTGGCAGTCTTACAAAATCAGTCAGGACAGTCAAGAGATGGCGCGCCTGGCTCTGCAAACCAAAGAACTGAGCATCCTGACCGATGTGGAAAACAAGTATTACAACGTTCTGCTGGCGCAGAAGCTGCTGGACATCAGCGACAAGGATCTGCAGAGCACAAAACAGAACCTCGATATCGCGCAGGTGCGCTTTGAAAGCGGGATCCTGTCCTCCGGGGAGTTTCTGAAGATCAAAAGCGCCGCTGCTTCCAAGGAAGTTGCGCTCATTCAGGCACAAACCGCTCTGGAACTGGCAAAGCAGGACTTCATGAACTTTTTAGCACTATCGGAATGGACGGAACTGGAGCCCGTCAGTCCTGGTGCAGACGAGCCAGTCATTGCTTTAATGGCTGATTGGGACAGCGCTGAGGTGGCTGAGTTCACCCGTGGCGCGCTTCTGAATGCCTCTTCAAACAATCCCTACCTGCGGACAGCAGAAATGGCTGTCAGTATTTCCAAACGCGCCTACGTCATCGCCAAAGGCTCATTTCTGCCTTCAGTTTATCTTTCGCTGAGCCGGTCCTTCAGTGAAGACGGCTTTGAGCGCTATGCCTTTGAGGGCTCCAATACCCTGGCGCTGACAGCATCCGTGCCTCTGCTGCCGGTTTTGTATAATTACAGCGCTGCCCGCAAAGCTTATCACGAGGTGCAGAAAAGCAGTTTTGACTACGCCGGCGCTGAGAACAACATCACTCTGGCGGCCAAATCAGCCGCTTTGAATGTGGTCAG
>CAZWJK010000012.1:28291-33280 GCA_964634035.1 uncultured Candidatus Cloacimonadota bacterium
CAATGATTTATAAATAGGGAGACAAGATGAGACAGATCAAATCCTCATATATTATCACATTTATTATTACAATGTTGTTGCTGACAGGAATGGCATCCTGCAAAAGAAAAAGCGTTCCGGGAACCGGTTCAGCCGGTCCTGATGAACTGCCGATCGTGATGGTGGAAGAGCTCGCGGCACAAGACCTTAATGAATATATCAACGTTTCGGGCAAGCTGGAAGGCAGCGGTGACATCATCATGGTCAGCGAAACCACGGGGCGTCTGCTCAAACTGTATAAAAAGCTTGGGGACCGTATCAGCAAAGGTGAACGGCTGGGCATGACAGACAATGAGATCCTGCGTCTTCAGGTGGAGCAGGCGGAAGCTGCCAAGCTCTCGGCGGAATCGGCTCTGGAGAACGCCAGACTCAATCTGACCGCCTCTGAAAACCTCTACCAGCGCCAGTCGATCTCGGAAGCTGAATACAATGGTGCAGTGACTGCTTTCAAAGCTGCCAAGGCCGCTGCTGACGGAGCCAGGGCTGGCCTGGAAGCGGCGCGCCGCAATTATGACAATTCCTTCCTTACAGCACCTGTTTCGGGAGTGATCTCCAAACTGATGGCGGTGGAAAATCAATATCTGACCATGGGCACGCAGATCGCCTATATCACTGACAATCAGAATCTTGTCATCAAGACCGGGGTGGGAGAGTCACAGGTTACAAGGCTCAATCATAATCAGCCTGTGGAGATCACGGTTCCCGGCAATGACAAAACCGTAAAGGGCGTCATCAGCGGAATCGGCAGCCGTCCCTTGCCGGGTGCGGCAAATTACTCTCTGGAAATAAGATTGCTCAGCAGCGCAGGTCTGCAGCCGGGGATGGTCGCCAGTGCCAGGATCCTGAGCGGCGTTTACAAAAACCAGTTATACACCTCGATCAACAACATCTCCGAACAGTATGACCGCAAATACATCTATACCGTGAATGCAGACAACCAGGTCGTGCGCAAGGAAATCCAGACCGGCAGGGTGATCGGCGAAAACGTAATAATCCTGTCGGGAGCTGAACCCGGAGACAGGATCGTCACCACCGGAGCCGAGAATTTGGAAGACGGAGTGACTGTTCAGGTCAGGAGCTGAGATGTTTTCAGTAGCAGAATCATCAATCAAATACTCTGTCCTGGTGAATATGCTGACCGTTGCCATTCTGGTCTTCGGGCTGGTTTCCATGGTCAGTTTGCCGCGGGAGGAGTATCCTGCCGTTAATTTCGGCAGCGTTTTTGTCATAGTAGCCTATCCGGGTGTGTCACCTGAAGAGATCGAGCAGCTCATCGTCAAAAAAGTGGAAGACGCCATCACCGACATTGAGGGCATAGATTACATCTCCTCCGTTGCGGAAGAAGGCAAAGCCCTGATCAACATCCGCTTTGAGACAAGCGTGAACCCTGACAAGGCGTTTGACGATGTCAACACCGAGCTGAACAAGCTCACAGACCTGCCGGACGATGCTTTTGACCCCGTGGTCATTCAGTTGAACATGCGCGAGGTCAATCCCATCGCCCAGGTCGTGCTGGGAGGTGAATTCACGCCCGGAACACTGCGCCTGTTGGGAGAGAATTTCAAGGACGGGATCCTCGACCTGCCCAATATCTCCAAAGTTGATGTTCTGGGCAGCCGGGACAGGCAGATCTGGGTCGATGCTGACCAGGCCAAACTGGATGCCTATGGACTCACGCTTAATGATCTGATGACCGCCATCCAGGGCAGGAACATGAACATCCCCGCAGGTAATTCACGTTTTGGCAAGATCGAGTTCCTGGTGCGCACTTTGGGTGAATTCCAGTCCACTGAAGAGATCGCCTCCCTAATCGTGCAAAGCGACGCCAACGGCGGCGTGGTCAGGGTCGGCGACGTTGCCGCGGTGATCGACACCCTGTCCAGGGCGCAGACCATTTCCCGCCTGAACGGTGAGCACAGTGTCAGCGTCCTGCTCTACAAAAAGGCGGACGGCAATATCATCAAGGTAATGAAAGACGTGCGTGACTTTGCTGACCGTTTTGAGAAGACGGTTCCGGGACTCAGGATCAGCGTCCGCAACGATGGTTCTATCGATGTCAGGAACGGGATCAATTCCCTCGGAAGCAGCGCCCTGCAGGGTATCATCCTTGTTTTCCTGATGATGCTTGTCTTTCTGGGCTGGCGCAATGCCTCCCTCGCCGCCATCGGCATTCCGCTCAGTATCCTGATCACCTTTATAGCACTGCCTTTGTTTGATGTCACGCTGAACAATCTGACCATTTTCGGGCTCATCATCGTGGTCGGCATGGTGGTGGACAATTCCGTCGTGGTGCTGGAAAACACCCATCGCTACAGGGAAATGGGCTATTGTCACAAGGATTCCATCGTGATGGGTGTGGATCAGGTCATCTGGCCTGTGTTTTCTTCAACCCTGACGACGGTGGCTTCCTTTCTGCCCCTGCTGCTGATGAAAGGCATCATGGGACAGTTCCTGAGCGTCTTCCCCATCGTTGTGACCATAGCTTTGCTGGGTTCCTGGTATCAGAGCATGGTCGTGCTGCCCAACAACATGTATCAGTTCGGCCGCAAGCTTGAATCATCCAGTCAGAGAACCACAAAGCTGATCGCCCCGCTCGTGAAGTTTTACCAGAAAACCATCGTCAAAGTGCTGAAGCACAGGGCCTTGGTGTTGTGGTCCATCATCGGTCTGCTGCTGGCGTCTTTTGCCGTTTTGGGCTCAGGGTTGATCAAGTTTGAATTCTTCCCTGCCAGCACAGCCCAGACCTTTGCCATCGAACTGAAGACCCCTTTGGGCACCAAACTGGAGGAAACGGAAGGAGTCATCACCCAGATCGAGGAGCAGATAAACCTGCTTCCTGAGAAGCGGGACATCGAATTCATCACCAGCACGGTTGGTTCCATCGGCATGGAAGGACGACAGGACATCAAGTCCAACAACGCCCAGATCAACATTGACCTGGTGGACCAGAAGCAGATGCAATACAAGCACGAAGAGATCAAAAGCTCCATCCGCAAGGTTTTGGACAAGATCCCGGGCCTCTATTCCTACAAATTCAGCGAAGGCATGGCAGGCCCGCCTTTGGGCAAGGATGTGGAGATCCGCGTCAAGGGCGATGACCTCAACCGGCTCAGCTACATTGCTCAGACCGTAAAGGCCAACCTTCAGAAGATCCCCGGCGTGGTGGACATCGACGACAGCTTTGACCAGGGCAAAAAGGAGATCAGGATCATTCCCGACCACGACAAACTGGCCCTCTACAACCTCTCCGTTGCCCAGATCGCATCCACCATCCGCACAGCCAGTTACGGCACGGAAGTGTCCCAATACAGAGGCGGCGGTGTGGACGAATTCCCCATTATCGTCAAGCTGAACGACAGCTACACCCAGGAACTGGAACCCCTGAAAAACCTCAAAGTCAAGAGCAGGACCGGCGAGCTCATCGCCATCCGCGACCTGGCTGATTTCAGGATCCAGAGCAGTTTATCCCAAATCGAGCACCGAGACAAGAAACGCATAATCACCATCACGGCAGCCATTTCCAGGTATTCTGAAGGCGCCCGCACCAGAAAGCGCACCCCTTCCGAAGTGGTGACTTTGCTGGTCGGTGACAAACTCAGAGGCACACCGGGCCTGCTGCAGAACTTTGAACAGCGCTATCCCGGCTACAGCATCGAGTTCGGCGGCATGCAGGAAGAGCAGAACCGAAGCTACGCCTCGCTTTACAGGGCGTTCCTGGTCGCCATCCTGATCATCTATACCATTCTGGCGTCCCAGTTCAGAAGTTATGTCCAGCCGCTGATCGTGATGAGCACCATACCTTTCGGTTTCATTGGCGTGATCTTTGGGCTGCTGGTCACGGGACTGCCTTTTTCCCTCAATACCCTGATCTCGGTGGTGGCGCTGGCAGGCGTGGTGGTCAACAACGCCATCCTGCTCATCGACTTCATCAATCAGGAAAGGGAGCGCGGCACCGACCGCTGGCACGCAATTGTGCAGAGCGGATCTTTGCGCCTGAGACCGATCCTGATGACCACCGGAACCACGATCGCGGGAATGCTGCCGATCGTGTTCAGCAGCAGCACCAGCAACCAGGCCTGGCGTCCGATGGCGGTCACCTTCACCTTTGGACTGGCGTTTTCCACCTTGCTGACCCTGTTCATCATCCCCGTGATCTACTCCATGGTGGACAGCTTCTTCGGCAGATTCGGCCTGACCCGTTTCAGCGACCACGGCAAATTCAGGGATGTCATGGAATGCAAGACCCGTCAGGAACCGGTGGACCTGCCGGACGGCCTGCCGGAAGAACCTAAATAACCTTTTTCCAATAATATGAGAAAGCAGGCGCTTTGCCTGCTTTCTCTTTTTCCATCCTTTTTCCATAGATGCACTACTTGACCATTACGGTACTACTACGGTAGCATTACGGTAATTAACCGTATTGGTACCGTAATGGTATAGTAATGCAACCGTAATGGATTTATGGATGAAGCGGAGAAGAAAACGGATGAAATTTGGAAAGATAATTGCATTTAGTTAAACTTTTAAGGGGAGGATGTTATGAAAAAGATATTTTGCCTGATGCTTTTCCTTGTGATCCTGCTTGCTCTGAATGCGCAATCACCCAACTGGCTGCAATATACCTGCGGCAAACAGGTTTACTGCCTGGCGGTGGAAGGAAACTTCATCTGGGCCGGCACCAACGGCGGTCTGTTCAAAATCAACCGGCTCACCCTGGAAAAGACTTTTTACAATCCTGCCAATTCAGGACTCAGGGGCACGCAAGTCAAAGGCCTCGCCATCTACTCACAAGGCAATAAATGGATCGCCACCAATGCCGGATTGAACAGATTTGACGGCATCAACTGGAGTCTGCACAGGCCTGCGGAGATCAGCAGTTACTTCTGGATCAACTGCTTTGCCATAGACGCTCAGGACAACATCTGGATGGGCGGTTACTTTGACGGCCTC
>CAZWJK010000013.1:0-30882 GCA_964634035.1 uncultured Candidatus Cloacimonadota bacterium
GTATCAAGGCAAAGAAGAAGATCATTCCGTATCTTTCCTGCGCCGTGTATCTGAAGTAAGCTTCATCGGAAAGGAAGATTCCCAGCACCTTGCTTCCGTCCAAGGGCGGAATCGGAATCAGGTTAAGCAGTGCCAGAAACAGATTGATCTGGATAATAGGGATGCACAAAATCGTAAGGATCGAATTACTGCCTCCGATGTGATACAGCAGAGCAAAAAGTATGGCGATCAGAATGTTGGAAAGCGGTCCTGCTGCAGCAGACAGACCTGTGTCCCTTTTGTAGTTTTTAAAATTATAAGGATTGATGGGAACCGGTTTGGCATAACCAAATACAAAACCTGCAGAAAAATAGAGGATGAGCGGCAAGATCACAGTGCCAAACCAATCAATATGCCTGATCGGATTAAGAGATATCCTGCCCATGCGTTTGGCTGTGTCGTCTCCCAGCCAGAGGGCTGCAATGCCATGGCTCATTTCGTGGATGATGATGGAATAGAAAACCACTGCTATAATAGAAGCGTTAAAGATGATATTTATCAATTGACCCATTACACTAGTTCTTGTTATCTGTTTTTGAAACTAATTTTATAAACTCTTTTTTTCCTATTTTCATGATTGATGCGCTTTTGACATAAGCTGTATCTCCATCAAAATGGGGGTTTTCATTATATTTGTGATCTCCAAGAGGATTACACTGAATAAAAGTTACACCAACTGGAATTTTCGTCTTTTCAACACTAACAGCATTTTGTATGATTAGCCTTTTAGCCGCACTGCCCGAAACTGCTGAACCTGTTTCAATCATCAGATCCGTTATTCTGATGGGTTTATCATCAAAAAAATACAATTTGTCAGACTCAGTAGGCAACTCTTTTTTGCTAAATTTCCTCTCAAAATCTTCTTGCGCTTCCTGTGCAGTCTCTTCCCCATGATACAGCTTCACGATTTCGCGTGCCAGTTGCTTTTTATAAATCATCGGATTGACACCGTTTTTCAGTTCTTTCTGAATGACTTCGATTTCTTCGGGATCTAGTTTAGTGGCATAGTTGAAATAATCCAGGATCAGGTTGTCGGGTATGGACATCACCTTGCCGAATTTCTCATTGGGAGGATCGAAGACTGCAATGTAGTTGCCGAAGGATTTGCTCATTTTCTGAACGCCGTCAGTGCCGATCAGAATTGGCGACAACACTGCTATCTGCTGTTCCATGTTGAAGCAGCGCTGCATGTCACGTCCGCAGAGAATGTTGAATTTCTGCTCCGTTGCGCCCAGTTCAATATCTGCTTCAATGGCCACAGAATCATAGCTTTGCAGGATGGGATACATAATTTCATGCATGCCCAGGGGCAGGCCCTGCTCATAGCGGTTGCGGAACGTGTCATGCGCCATGAACTGCGCCAGGGTAAATTTACCCATCAGTTTGAGCACATCTGTCATGCCCATCGGTCCAAACCATTCACTCTGCCATCTGATCTCAGTTTTGGCAGGGTCCAGAACCGTAAATAGCTGATCCATGTATTTTTCGCTATTAGCTTTGACCATTTCGGCAGTCAGCGGGGGGCGTGATTCGTCACGGCCGGTGGGATCACCGATCTGGGCTGTGAAATCGCCGATGATTATAACTCCGATGTGCCCTAGGTCCTGAAATTCGCGCATTTTACGGATCGGCACAAGATGGCCGATGTGGACATCATAACCGGTGGGATCGATGCCATACTTGACGCGCAGGGGTTTTCCGGTTTTGGCAGACTTCTCCAGTTTACGGATCAGTTCTTCTTCCGGAATGATCTCTTCCACACCCTTGCGGATGACTTTCAGTTCGTGTTCAAAGTTCATTTATTTATGTATCCTTCTTTATCTCAGCTAGCGCTTGAGCCTTATGGGCAAATCATTATTTTCTAATATGTCAAGGCTTTAACAAACTGTTTTTTGTCAACAAAAAAGGGACTTGCGGATTTGATTGTTTATACCGAACTTGCAAATGCAGCAGGACCACCGCCAAGTCTGCCATTTAAACCAATTCATTCTACATAGGCCAAAACTCAGCAAAGCATCTCTGAACCCTGCTCCTTCCATTTATCCCAAACTCAGAAACAACACAGGTCGGACACAGGATAAAGCCGAAAACTGGCTTGACCCTGCGAGCAACCTGTCTTAGATGCGTAAGCAGATCAGATTAACGCTATATGGGTCAGCAGCGCAGGAAAGATCAATCTTTATTATCTGTTCCGTATTGCTCCAATTGCCTGATGATGTCAAAGCCGGTTTGTGATTGGCCTGATAAGGCTTCCACCAGAGACCTGAACCCATAATCATAACTGAAAGCAACAACTTTGTAGAATTTCCGGTTGGCTGCCGTGTCTGAGTATGAAGGCGTAAACACAGTGGCAGAAGGAGTCTCAGGCCAGTTGTAAGGATTGTCCGAAGCATAGACACGATAGGCGTGATATCCTGGATTCTGATTCCAGGACAGCTCTACACTGCCGGCATTGAAGGCAACTACTACTTCCGGTGCTGCCAAGGACAACGGAACCGCATTTTCCACCATGAAAGCGGTCATCGGGATGTTGCTGCTCAGGGTTCCCGCAGCAGATGGAGCCGTGGGATCAAACGTAACGGAATCACTATACAAGTATCTGCTGCGGTTCGGATTTGCTGTAGAAACATTGTAATAGAAATGATTTGCACTATTGAAATAGACCGTGTCCATGGGCCTGTTGCAACGCACGGCAAGGTTATTTCCGTTATAGATAAAAGGAGTGTCCAGAGGAATAAAGATTTCATTCACACCAGCCGGAAAATCAATCATCCCTTCAAACACAAGAGTGTAGCCGTCAAAGCTGAGCCAGGACGTTGAAAGATTGATCGCATCAGTGTTTTTCAGCCACAACTTGACCGGTTTATCAGCCAGATCCTGAACGAAGTTGTTCGCATATACTATTCCTACAATGGTTCCGGCTGTCATCTGAAGTTCAGAGGCTAGATAGATGGTTTCAGAAACGCTGTTTTTCCAATAGAAATTAAAGGGCATTGTATTAGACGTTGAAGCTGTCAGAGCATCACCGACAGTGGGCATAAAATGCGTTTCAGGATAGACGCAGGCAGTCTCCAAGGTGGTAATATTGTTCGCATTGTTTTCATCACCGGCAATGAAGACTTCGCCGTAGACGCTGTATTGACCATTTGCATCAGGATTCCAGGTTAGGGTATGAACAGCAGTGGCATCCCCAGCTAGAGGGAAATTTACCAGTTCATAGGCAAGTTCCAGCCTGCTGTCAACAGACATCAGCCTGACCAGATAACTGTTCTGGGTCAGAGCACCATTGTTTTTCACAGTCAGGTTGTAGGTGAGGTTCTCTCCTGAGAGAGCATAACCGCTTCCAAACAAAGATACAGCCATCAGGTCATTATGCGGAATGGTTGTAAAACTCCAGACCGGACAGTCATTGGCAGTCCCACCTGCATTGTAGGGAACTATTTTCCAATAGTATGCAGTGTTGGGTTGTAAATCAACGGAATAGTCATAGCTCAGGACATTGCCTAAATCAATTCCATTCAATAGATTGGTGGGCGGATTATTAGCGCCGAGATAGAATTTGTAACCGGTCGGGCTGCTGCCTGTGCTTTGCCAGGAAAAATTCTGGTTGACCTGAACTCTTACTGCATTGTTGGATGGAACCGGATTGATCGCTGCCAGAGGAACTCTAGCGAGTTTGACGGTGTCGATGAACATATTGTAACCATTGTCGCTGACTGCTCTGAAGATTGCATAGTAGTTGCCCACAGCAGTAAAAGGCAGGGCAAAAGTATATTGATACCAGCCGGGTGAACTTGCAATAGGTTCCATAAGCCGGTACCGATATATAGTCCCAAGCGATATCGGGTTTCCTGTCAGATCGGGTGATGAGTTGGTATAGATTTCCATTTTATCCAGATTCGTGCCGAGATTGCCATCTCTATACATATAAAAGGATACCTGATAACCATAGTTGGACACATCATTGCAGACAATTTTTGGAGATACCAGTATGGCAGAATTTCCTACCGCTGCATAGTCACTATTGTACTTAGCCATTCCCGCTCCTGACTGTGGTGAGCAGGTTGGATTGGTCCCCGAAGTCACTCTTTCAAACTGGTAAGAACCATTCTCAACCGGATTCAGCCATCCGATGGGAGGGAAAGTCGTGGCATCAAAGCTTTGGACATAGGGATTAATAGAAAAATCAATACTGGGCAGACCCTTGCGGAATGTCATCGTAGGTCCCGCCGAAGAGCCGATCTCGCACAGATACAAATTGCCCAAGGTTCCATCCCGTAAAAAAGGAGTCGGATTGGTAGTTGAATTGAAACTCGTCCTTCCCGTTTCAGAACTGAAATTGGCTGAATTTACCGTGCCATTGACTGTTGTGGTCCCACCTGGACGATAAATATAAAGTTCATCTGGTGGACCGTCAGCATTGCCGTTGCCTGCTGTTGTATCAATTCTGTATACAATTAGCCCTGAACCCGGGATTGAATTTTCGAAAGTACCTGTCTTTTTTCTGAATTCCATCACATAATACTGTGACGGATCTTGCGAGTTTATTCTGTAGGCATTGCCGGTTGGTGAGGTCAATGGATTCAAAGTATAGACCTGATCCGTCGTAATGGTGGGAATACTGGAAATCCAATTACCATATTTATACTTCATGAAGGCAGTCATGTGCTGTGGAGGGTTGGTGTCAGAATTCATCAGGTCCCAGGTCCCGGCGGGACTGATCCCGTCATCTGTGTAGTGATAAAGGTCCGGAGCTCCCAAAGTATGGAAGAATTCGTGGCAGATAACACCCACACTGCGGCTGACTAAAAATGTCTGCAACTGGAAATTAAAGTCATAGACGCGTTTGCCGTTTATGTAGACATAGCGGTCGTATAGTGCCCAGCGGTGGGGCCAGAGCAGGCTGGACCAGGCTCCCGCCGCTCCCCTGACTATGTATACCACGTTATCGACCCTGCCATCATTGTCAGAGTCAATAACCAAATTGCTTGGAATCTGGGCCGATACGCCATTTGTAGCATTCTGAAGAAGTGAGAACTCACGAAGTCGCCTTTGTGTATCTCCATCATACCCGATGGGATTTGTTGTGGCATTATAGGGTTGATAATAGGCTCGTGGCTGACTGTCCTGCCATGACACAACGTAATTGTTGACCGGAAGAGGGTAAAATGAGGTATTGACCGTTAGCTGATTGTAACTGGCTTCCAGAAAGTAATTATGCTGTGAATTTGCATTGCTGTTAAACCAGCCGTCATATGTGCTGATTGGCTCTCCGAATTCTGTTTCATCAGAAAAGCGGATATAAATCACTATGTTGTTGATAGTCCCTGTTGTCGGAGCATTGCGTTCTGCAGGCATATAGAATCGGGATTGGCGCATTCTCCTGTATTCTGTCTCGCTGATGTTGATGCCGGGGCGGAGATTTCTTTCCTGGGGATTATCTTTGCCAACTATCAAAGGACCGGCTTCTACAAGGCCACCAAACTGCTCTGCATAACAATAATAACCGGTATTGGCATCTGCAATTATGGTGAAGTTGTTTTCATCATGCAGCCAGTTGTGATACTCGTCACCACTGGCAAACAAATTCAGGATAGTTCCATCAGGCTGAGAAACCTGAACCTCGATCTTGTTTATATATGCTCCGTGCAGGACAACAATAAAGCATAGCACACCAATCATTAATAAGAGTCGAGTCATAATCCTACAATTAATCACAAAATCTCCTTTCCAATTCTAAACCTATTAGTCTCTTGAAATATATCATCCTATAAGCAATTAAAACACATTCTTGTCAGATAACTAACAACTAGATATAATGGTGATGTGCAAAATCAGTTCCAGTTGGCTAGTAAAAAGTCTTATCTTGCTCTCTCATCCCTTTTTGCTAAAAGATGAAATTGATAGTGTTAAAATGATCTTTCGAATCTGATTTATAATACGCTAAAAAAGCCTGCCTTTGCACAGGCAGGCTTTTTTCCATTTTCTATTCAATTCATCGGTTTGACATATACTGCAATATCTCAGCAGTCGGTTGAGCGTTGTCATCGCGCTTCCAGCGATCATCTATTCTGGTCCTTACAGGGCTGTTGCGTCGGAAATAATTCACGATGCCGTCTCTCAGATTGATCATATGGTTAGTGATCTGATCTTCCGGCACGGAAGTAAGAAGTGTGAGGCCGGCATTGCCCTGCATCAGAAAGTCAGTGGTGGCACATTTGTAGATCTTATTGGGATCCCAGGGCTGACCGCCGATTCTGAGTGATGTGACACGGTCAAAATTCTTGCGTTTTTTGGAATAAATCACGTTGACTCCCGAAACCACCAGACCATGTCGTGAGCCTTCCACACGGGTTTCTATGATACGCTTGAGGAACTCGCCTGTGCAGGTGAAACTTACTATCTGATTGTCAAACGGCATCACATCAAAGATGTTCCTATAAGTCACAGGTCCGCTCTTAATATCTGCTCTGACACCTCCCAGATTCAGAAACGCAAAATCAGCATTCACTTCCTGTCGCATGGCGTCGCAGATCGTATTTCCCATCAGGCTTTGGGCATCGACATTAACTCGGGACAGATGAACTCCCGCTGTTCCAACCACCTCATCCATTCCTTCTTCTGCTATGGCTTGTTGAACAGCGATCTTAGCAGCAATTTCCTGATCAGGGATGAACTCATCTTCAAACAGGGTGATCAGCAGACCCTCTCTGATGGCAGGCGTCTCATAACCGCTTATGGTCTTTGTTTCCTTATCAATCAAAAGAGTCAGCCAGCCCAGATTGCTGCCATAGGCATAACCCTGTATGACCATGGTGTGCGTGACCGGGTCGATCCAGGGATGGGCAAAACCTTTGTGCATATGACCGCCAATAAAGAGGTCTATGCCTTCCACCTCATGCGCTATTTCCTGGGCATCCCAACCCCATGATGCATAGCGGTCCTGGATCAGTGGTTGTCCGCTTTCGTCATATCGGCTCTTATAAGCCGATTCCGGATCATAAGGCAAACCCGCATGTCCTAAAACTATCACCAGATCAGCATTTTCTTCTTCTTTGACGATTTTGATGTATTTATTCAAAGCCACCTTTTCATCGGTGAAATCCACATTCTTGATGTTGTCAGGAAAACTCATTTTCTCTGTATCAGTAGTTGTAAATCCTATTATGGCAATGCGAAGTCCCATTCTT
The DNA here is from genome assembly GCA_964634035.1 of uncultured Candidatus Cloacimonadota bacterium. Lineage (GTDB taxonomy): Bacteria > Cloacimonadota > Cloacimonadia > Cloacimonadales > Cloacimonadaceae > UBA5614. The sequence goes on from CAZWJK010000013.1 coordinate 7,230, forward strand.
TCAAGAATAATGTAAGGTTCTACATAATCAGGCAGCTCTCCTGTTTGGCGGTTGATTATGTTTGCCGCCAAGATGGGGAACTTGGCAAGAGACAAAGATTCGATCAAATCTTCTTCCCCTGAGTCATAATCATGATTACCCAGGGTCATGGCATCATAGCGCACATCATTCATATACTCGATGATCGCCTTACCCTTGGTGACTGTGCCGATCGGATGCCCCTGAAAATAATCTCCGGCATCCAACAATAACAGACTTCGGTTTTTTTCATCACCCAGGGAACGGGCATGCCTTATCACGCTTGCTGCTGCCCCACCGCCACCCAGCATGGGTGGGAATTCCGGATTGATGAATGTTGCTGCAGCTCTGTCTATTCCGCCATGCACATCATTGCTGAATACGATGTCCAATCTCAGATTATCTGCTGCCGTCAGGATGATTGTAACTGCCAACAGCGTTAATATTATCAAGCATTTAGCTTTCATACCTATGTCCTATGTTTTATGGTTATGAGTTTACCAGGTCCAGGTCAGTCCTGCGGAAAGTTGTGTAATTGTCTCTCTGATCTTATCAGGATTTTCCCAGCCCCTGTCTGTCGGGAAGATGTATTGATTGGGCCAGACGATATAACTGCTCAGACCCGTGTATCTCTTATCATTATAATAACCGTCCCTGAACAGGTCCAATGCCTGATATTCTCTCCAGGAAAAGATCAGACCAATGTCCAGCACCAGATTTTTCATTACATTGACGCTGCTGCCCGCTGTAATGGAAGGAGTAACGATCTTGGTTCCGAACAGAGCCGGAAGGCCGTCATCGTTCAAGTTGTTGTAATCAGGAATCACCTGCCATTCCGTTAAAGATTGAAAACCCAGTCTAAGAGGAATGCGGTTGGTGACGGAGTGTTCCACTCCAACATGGATATCCCAACTGTCATCAAAATAATCCGCTATATCAGACCATTTTGTGTATTCAATTTCAGCATTGAAATAAGTCTTCATAATGTTTCTGGGCTGATAGTTGAAACCAAATCTCAGTTTAGCTGGCAATATGTATTTGTCGCTTACTTCACTGTCAGTTATGACAGGTTGCAGATTGGTGCTGGTGGCAGGGATGGCAAGGGTTGTATCAGGGCCATAGACAGAGTGGAGTTTGCTGTCTCGGTCAAACTCACTCTTGAGTGTGTATGCCAGACCCAGTCCCAGTCTGCTGTTAAGTTTGAACGCTGTTCCCAGCTTTACTTGTATTCCGCTGAGATCAGATTTATTGATGTAAAGTGAATCAGGCAGAACGTTTCTTCTCAGCGAAGGATGATTGATCGATTCCAGCATGGCGAATTCGGTCCATTTGATGCTTTTCTGATATTCACTTTCACCATTGATGCTGTTTACCGTAAATCCGATCTGGACATCAGACTTGTCGTCAATTTCGTAACCGCCGCCCAAGGTGAACCCGAGTGCGTTCAGCTTGCCTGTGTTGTCTATCTCGTTATATGCTATGATCTCGGGATAGCCGTCATTGTCGGAGTTGCGGTTATTGCGGACCTCTTCATCAAAGGTGCCTTTAAAATTGACCACTGGCAGGTAATGAATGCCCAGTCCCAGTCTGACCTTATTGAAATTGTATCTGCCGTATCCCGCAAAGCCGTAATCATCATAAATATTAGTATTGGCATTAATGGTGGCATCGTCGATGAAGGTGTCAAAGCTGTTATAGAGAGGAATGCTGCGGTTGTCTTCATTGCGTGTGAACATGCCTGTCACGCCTAATCCGAATCTCCCCTGAAGCATCGCAACATTGGCAGGATTGAGCGACATTGACATTGGCGTGAAGGTGTCAAACACGCCAGTATTCCCCATTGCCAGATTTCTGGCGCCATAGTTTGAGATCTGATTGCCCAGATAAAAGTCACCCACCGACCAAGCGCTCAGGCTGATGGAAATCAGCAGGCCGATCAATGTTAGAACCACTCTGTAAAATTTATTATAAGGCATCGTTTCCTCCATTAAAAACGATAGTCGAGTTGTAATCTGATTGTATTTTCAGAGTGCTCAACCCTCTGAAAATAGTTATCCTGGTTGGCAGGATAAGGCTGGTTGTATCTGCGCAGGAAGAATTCCACATCCTGGTAGGATTTGTTTCTGAACTTGAGCGACATGTACATGTTTTGGGAAATGCGGCTATGGATGGCGATCCAGCTTTTGCTGCCCTTGTTGCCCATGAAGTCGATCTCCATGTCCTCCCAGTCCCAATGCGAGATGCCATGTCCATACCAGTATAGGAAAGAACCCTGCAGGTACAGGTTCTTGTTGAAGTGATGCGTATAATTCACTCCGATGTAGTCACCGTTCATCAGGACAGATGCGGCTGCAAGGGTATTGCTGATGTTACTGGTGGCAGCATCCGCAGGATTGGTTAATGAGGTGTAGGGTGGCCCCCAGACCGTGTTGTAACGATATTCCAGTTCCAGATAATCCCGGTTGGAAAGGAAAGTCCTCACCGAAAGAGTGTATTCATTGGTTTTAGAGACTGCCCTGTCGGCAAAGTCGTCATACCGGTTGATCTGGTTCTTGTATCTGGCCCTCAGCCCCAACTGATACAGAGGACGGAATTCCAGTTCCGACTGGAAACGCGCGCTGCGTCTGTGGTCGCTCATTCTTTCCCAGATATCAAGATAGCTGCGTCCTATCGTGTAGTAATTATTGAATTTGTAACGGGTCTCAAAATAGACGCCCTTTTCCGGCTGTGCTTGTGAGCCTTGCTGCCAGAGGTCTGACAGCAACGGATTGGTCAGCGTATAAATGTATTTGTCAAATACCGTGTCATCAAAACGCGAGTGCTCGCCGAAGGCATTGCTGTATGGATTGTCAAAATCCAGGTCGATGTTACGGTAAAGAGCCAGCAGATAGAGATTCTCGAACTGCGTATAGGCGCTTGCTATGACAGCTTTGGGATCATCTCCCAGTTTAGTATCCTTGCCGTCCACAGTCAGCTCAGCATACTCGCCCTGGAAGGATGTGTTGCCCCAGACAGTCATCCAGTCGAAACCCATCACTCTGCGAAAATCACTTTCATACTTACTGGTTCTGGTGCTGTACAATCCGGCGATCTCAGTGTCGTTGTATTTCCACTTTGTATAATCATAGGAATCACGAACCAGGAGGTCTCTCAACGCATTCCCAGACGGCACTATGAAATTCACATTGTCATACAGCGCTGTGTAGGTCGTGAAGCCCAGCTTGGTTCCGATCAGTGGTGTAACCTGCAGGTGCGTGCCCCACAGTTTTTCATCCATGATATCGGTTCTGGGCACCAGATTCATATATGGAACGTTATATGGTTCCCCCAGCGGCAATTCTGTATTGAAGAAGGTCTCTGCCGCGCTCAGTTCGTCATTATCGAACCGTATGGAGGATGTAACATAAGAAAAGACATTGTATTTGCCGTTGGCGTCAACCTGGGGATGGGTGCTTTTCATGTATTGGTAGACCCCGGGGCTGACCTCAACCGAATCCCTTTCCATATAAACGATCGCATCTTTTTTATCACTGGAGACAAAGAAAGAAGCGCCGAAATAGGGGTTCCTATATTCCATGGCGGCTCCGCGCAAGGCATATTCCTGTGTGCGTGACAGATCGGGCGTGATGCCCATGATGCGTTTGCCGAATCCGTATCCGGTTTTTCTGGCTGAGTAGAAATCCGTGTTTTCCATGACCAGACCTTCGCCATAGGTGGCTCTGTAGTTACCGGCATAGACTTTCAGTGAAGAATTGCCCAATAGCGGAATGGTCGGATTCTCGTATCCTGCATAGTATTTGGAGTCTCGCCAGAACTGACGGGCATCCTTGAGATCTATCACACCGGCGCCGCCATAAATATCAGCAAAGTCCGGTGTGGTTTCACCTTTAGCTTTATAATACATCCAGCCAGCTTTATACATGTTTCCGTAACGCAGACGCAGCTTAGTGATGACATCCGGATTAACTTCATCCATGCTAAAATAGCCCCAATAGCTGTATTGCCTTGTATTGGGAGCCACGATTCCTGAACTGGTAGCACCCGTGTTGCGGATGATGGCTTCCTTCATCATGTCATAGACGCCCTCTTCCAGATAGCGTGTGTAATACTGCAACTGGGCATCTATATAAAGTCTGTTCCGGACCGGCGGTTCTTTGTAGTAAACAAAGCTGCGCAGGTTCGTGTAGCCGTAATGCGAGAGCCCGACCGTATTGCGCAGGTCTCTCATGTCGGCGATCGTGTCGCCTCTGGCTCTACGGGTCAGGATCGCAACCGCATCCACGGCAGACACATTGGGCAGGCTGATCAGGTCGTCAAAATGCATGGTATTGATGTTCTGCGGAGTCATCAGATAGTCCATCCAGACATCCGCCATGCCTTCTGACGCTCCTTCATTCGAATCATACCGGTCCAGCATGTCCATGATCTCTTCGCGGCGTTGGGTCACATCATCCGTCTCCCGGTAGAGCGACACCATGACCAGAGGCCGGAGCCTGTTCAGAGTCGGCTGGTCGATCGAATTAATGTTACGCAGGTCAAAGATACTGGTGAAGAAAGACACATATTCGCGATAGGAATATATGTCCTGTGCCTGTTTTTCCGTGATCGGAAGTCCTCTCAGTTCTGTCAGCGTCGCAGTGTTCAGATCGAGCAACTGCGCTGCCAGCAGCAGCGGAAACAGGCAGATTAAAATTATCAGCCACCTTTTCATACTAATTCCTCAGTTATTTTTCCATCAAAAAGACAGAATCCCCCATCCTCAAATTTTGTAAAGATAAAATCACACGCATTTTCCTTTTTAATCTGACGCACAGGCAAGTGCCTCATACCGAAAAGCTTTGCAAGGTAAAGTTAGTTGCTGTATCTGACAAAATTGCTTGACTTATTTGCAATCATCAATTTTGAAGTATGATTCAATAATGATTATGTTCAAAGGAGTTCTATATATGAAAAACGCCCTGCTCTTCGGCCTGGTGATAATGCTGGTGCTCACTGCCTGTTCAGCCAACCGCCAGAAACTCTCGCCCCAGGCAAACCTGAACCTCAAAAGCGCCAATGTCTATTTTCAGCAAAAAGATAATGAAGCTTCCCTGCAGAAAGCGCTTGACCTCTATGAGAAAGTTCTCACCAATAATCCTGAACACGTTCTGGCTCTCAAGCGTTCTGCTGACCTGCACCTCTATTTTGCCACTCCCATTGAGCCCAAGAAACTGGAAAAGGACAACAGGGTCGAGTATGTCAACATGAACTATGCCGATGAAGTCATTGCACATCTGAAAGTTACCTATCAGAGATATGGCGAGGTTGCCCGTGTGATGGATACCTTCCCCAAGCTCAGTGAAGACGAGAAATTCATGCGCCGCGACGCCATCCGCAAGAAGGAAAGCTCCTGGGTCCGCATGTATAAGATCGGTCAGTTGCTGCTGGAGCAAAAGAACTATGACAAAGCGGAAGAAACCTTCCTTTATGTGCATAATCTGGATCAGACCAGACAGGAACCTATGCGCGCACTGGTTGCCCTCTATCAGGAAACCGAAGATGCGGAAAATTCCAAGCTGTTTTTGGATAAGATCCTGGCTGTCAGTCCCGACGATCCTGATATGATGAGACTGATGGGCGCTTACTATTATAACGCCAAACAATATGAACAGGCCATCCCCTATTTTCAGAATGTCCTCACCCATGACCCGTTGGACACCAACAACATGCTGCTTCTGTCCTCTGCCTATACGGAACTGAAGAACTATCAGCCCGCGCAGGATCTGCTGGTCAGGGTGCTGCGTTTCGAACCTGAAAATCTGGACGTTTTGTTGTCTGCCCGCGATCTGGCCCGCGCTCTGGAAAACGTTGCTGACGAAAAAACTTATATGAAACGCATCGTTGACCTCAGCCCCACCACCCAGAATCTGGAAGATTACCTGTTCCGCATGATCGCCCTTAACGATCTGAACGAACTCATGCCCTATGCCGAAATGTGGTTTGAAAAAGACCCTCAGAACAAAACCGCAGTCAGCACCTGCATCCTCATCGCTAATCGCACCGGACGCACCGACCTGGAAAAACGCTACACCGACATCTACAGAAGACTACCCTGATAATAATTGATACAAAGCTAAACGGGCTGACTTACCTCAGCCCGTTTTTTTTCACTTTTCCTCTTACAAAAATCCTTGTTTTGATATACTGCAATGGCAGTTCCTGCAAAACTGAATTACCCTATATTACAACCACACCCACTCAAATTGTGTAACTACACTCTCAATATTCGTATCAACACACGCCTCGTGTGTTGCTTTAACTTCCTACAGACGGAGGCATCTGTAGATACAAACATAGACCAAAACCCACAAAAGACGTATCACCACTCGCCTCGAGTGTTGCATCTTCTTTCTACAGACGGGAGCGTCTGTAGTTACTTTCACTTTGCTAGAAACCGTTTGTCAAGATAAGTTCCTTCCCAATCTTCCCATCTTTCTATCATTCCTGATTTGACCGGATTATTGATCACGTAGTTCAGTATGTTGATCAGTTCCTTCTCATCTTTTACGATATGGTCATAGCTTTCGGTCATCCATACTTTCCCTTTGGAATTTCTGACAGTATTGATTTTATGTGCTGTAGTGCTTTTTAATGTTCTCATGATTTCAGTAATGGAATAATGCTTGTCAGCGTCTTTGATCAATGGCTTGATAACAATGTGTACGTGGTTGGTCATAATGCAAAAAGCATACAGATCATACTTGATTTTATTGTCAAAGAATAAAGAATAACTTAAGATAGCTCTGTAGGTATTCTTGGAAAGGTCAATTCCTGCGGGTTTGAGTTTGTCGAGCAGACTGTCATAATGGTAGAATTTGTCTATAGCAGATTTGACTTTATCTTGGTCGGTAGCATTTGTTTCATTGGGGGAAATTTCTTCAGTATTAGCAGATATGTTCCTTTCTCTGATAGCGTCAATGATATGCTTGGGCAAAGTGAAAGCAAGACGCCAACTGATAAACAACACGGAATCTTCCAGTTGTATGTGTGGTAAAATCCTTTTTGAATACTGAACAAATTCAGGCATCAGTGTTTCCCTTTCGTAACAAAAGACATGACTTCCGTTACGACACACGCCTCGTGTGTTGAATAAACTACAGACGAGGGCGTCTGTAGGTACGACAGTAGATACAAGCTTGTACCTACTAATTGAACCCCTGACTGCAAGCAGCCAGGGGTTATTGATAAATTTCAAATCTCAAAACTCAAATCTCCAATTAATTCGCCCTGACTACCCGAAACCCGCCGTAGTCGCCGCTGTAACACGGGCCGTTGCCGTCGCGGTTGGGAACGCGGCAGTAGATGGCATCGTTGCCCCAGTAACCGCCCCGCAGCAAACGATAACTGCCGCTGCTTGGTCCGGTGGGATTATTTACAGGGCTGACGCTGTAATAAGTGCTGCTTAACCAATCCCAGCACCACTCCCAGAGATTGCCGCTCATGTCATACAGCCCCAAGCCGTTGGCGGCTTTGCCGCCCACAGGCTTGGTTCCGTAGGGCGTGTTATTATCATGATACCATGCTACAGCATTGATATCATCGCTGCCGGAATAAAGATAATCAGGAATGTTTTGTCCTCCCCGGGCTGCATATTCCCATTCCGCTTCCGTAGGTAACCTGTAGCCATTGGCAGACCAGTTGCAGACTGCCGCGTTCCAGGTGGCGTTACTGGAAGTGGGAACTGTACCCCAGTCCGCTGGGTTGGTGGAGCCACCGATAGTGTAAACAGGTGTAAGCCATTCATTCTGGCTACGCAAATTGCAGTATTTGAGGATGGCATACCAGGAAACATAATAGGCAGGATAGTTATCCCCCAGCCCATAGTTACTTGTCCAGCTAGAAGCCGGTTGCATATACTGGGAATACTCCGCCTGCGTCACCTCGTACATGCCGATATAAAATGAATTCAGTGTCACCGTATGGGTAGGCAGTTCATCTGAATATCCCACTCCTCTGGTGTCTCCCATGGTAAAGGTACCGCCGGGGACAAAAACAAATCCTTCCAGAACAGGAATATCAAAAACATAGGTTGCAGTGGCAACATCACTATCTTTCCAGCCATCTCTAAACGCTCTGGCTTTGATTGTCATGTCAGTTGATATTGTAATCGGGCCTAAGTAAATATCTGAATTGGAAACCGGATCACTGCCATCCAGAGTGTAAAGTATTGTTACTCCCAAAGTCTCACTCTGTATTGACACTGTTTGAGCTGATGTATAGGTTCCCCCGACCGGACTAAAGATCGGCTTGGCACATTTGTCCTCGGTTTCAGTGGTTTTTTTGCTGCAGGACAGTACTGCAATTAAGACTACGCAAATGATACACAATAGCTTGATGTCTCTCATCTTTTTCTCCTTTTTTTTATAATAAACTATCAATGATTCAAGTTAATTGTTTGTTATTTTATTGTCAATCTTAATTTAGTATTTATGTTGTTAGATTTCAAACAAGCTGTGTCTGGAGAATGTCAGAATTGTTAGCAGCATCATGCTACATCAATAGTTTGCTGCAGACATCAGTAGAGACATGCGTCGTACCAACACACGTCTCGTGTGTTGCTTTACTTTTATACAGACGAGGGCGTCTGTAGATACAAAATTCGTACCGACACTCAAAACTCCCGTAACAACACACGCCTCGTGTGTTGAAAAAACTACAGACGAGGCGTCTGTAGATACATTCCGGGATTTATAACTCGCATGCCCGCAATTGGACGATCGGTTTACTCCATAACTAATTATCGACAATGATCTGACACAGTTTCATAACTTATACAAGTAACGCTCAACCTTTGGCTATTGTCTCTTTCATACTTCAACCATGCTTGCACTACTTTACCATTACGGTACTACTACGGTACCATTACGGTTAATTACCGTATTGGTACCGTAATGGTATAGTGATGGTTAAGTATTTCACTTGACAAAAAAGCAGAGGGGATTTATGGAATAATCTATGAGAAGCTGTGTGCCGGATGTCTGAAAGCTGGGTCTGGGTCAATTTAAAGAAGTGCGATCCAAGAGTTTGATAAATAAGGAGACAGAAGTTATGAAAGGGATGAAAAGGGTTCTGCTGCTGGGTTTTATTCTGCTGATGCTGGCGCCGGTTTGGGGGCAGAACAGCGCTGAAGAATTCGATCCTGAGCAGATCGATATCTACGGTTTTGATCCGACGGAGCAGGCGGTAAGCGTTCAGACCGATTACAGGGAAAGGGCTTACGCATTTTATCAGGAAGGCAGATACGACCAGGCGGCCAGATATTATCTGGCGCATCTGAAATTCAATCCCGAGGATGCTTCCAGTTGGTACAACCTGTCCTGCAGTTTTGGCCTGCTGGGCGACGCGAAGGAAGCTGCCAAGTATCTGAAAGTCGCTTACAAAAAGGGCTTCAAAGACCTCGAACACATAGACCGTGACAAGGATTTTGACAAAGTCAGGACAGCCAAGACCTTCACCGCGGCTCTGGATTCATTGCAGATCTGGAATGAGAAAGAAGCTTTTTACAAAGGTACGATGGAGTATATGCCCATCAGGCAATACATAAATTACTGGGTGCACCTGCCCAAAGATTTCGATGCAGCAAAGCAATACACACTGCTGATCGGAATGCACGGATACGGCGATGTGGCAACTAATTTCTCCGGCCTGTGGAGACATATAAGCGGTGAAAACATCATATTCGTGGTTCCGGAAGCGCCCTATCCCTTCCCGGAAAGCAAGCAGGCAGGTTTTAGTTGGGCTCCCTTCACTCCGATGGAAAGCAAGACTTCGGAAAGGGCATATTCCATGGTTGACGATTATATCGTGCAACTGGCCAGGCAGATGGAAAAGACATACAAGATCAGGCAAACCTGGCTGCTGGGATTTTCACAGGGTGCTTATTTCGGATACATGCTTGCCATCAAAAATCCCAAGGTCTTTGACGGCCTGATCGCCTGCGGAGGCGGCCTGGTAACTGATGTATTCAAAGACAAGGATTACAGAAAAGCCAAAAAATTGCAGATCATAATTAGTCACGGCAGACAGGACAGGATCGTGGATTATTCCGAAGCGGAAAAAGCGTTTAATGTGCTGAAAGGCAAGGGAATGAAGGTTACCCTTTTTGATTTTGAAGGCGGGCATTCAGTGTCACCCGCTGTATTTGAAGAATTCATAAACAGAACAAAATAAGACATCAACCACGGAACACACAGAAGTAGCGGAAATCACAGAGTAGAATGATTAATTCAAAACACAGAGAAAACTTTATAAGCTCAGCTTTTTCTCTCTTTAAATCTCTGTGTCTCTGTGTCTAATAAAAACATTAACAAAGGAGTAAAGATGAAAGTCAAGTTCAAAAACATGCTGCACGGCTATGTCGGCAAAGCCGATAACATGATCTATTACATGGACAGGCGCACCGGAAAGATCTATGCGCGCCGCAGTTTCAAGTTCAAAAAACATTCGGGACAAAGCCCCTTCCGCACTGCCCAGAAGCAGATCTATGCCATCAACCCATCAAAGGAATACAAGTATAACCTTTATGACTACTGCCTGAGCTATAACGAACTGCCGCAGAATCAGGAAAACCCAGTCTTCACATGGTGCCATGTCTATAACAAACTGATGTGGGCAATGCAGAAAGCCATACCGGAACAGGTTGACCTGAAGACCATTACGCGTCAGCAGATCATGGAGCAAAACCTGCCCTGCAAGACTCTTAAAGACGCCATAGATGCGGGTTTGCTGCCCAAGGTGGAAGGCTACAAACGCTTCAACAGCCTGATTTAATCAGCAGAGCAGATTTCAAAGTATCACTGATCAAATTTGAGCAATGATGCGGATTTACGCTTTCGACACGGTTTACGACCGTAAAGGGACCGGCTGCTACAAGGCGGATGCGCTGCCAATGTTCTTTGGCAAAGCGGATCTGCTGTCTCTATGGGTGGCGGATATGGATTTCGCCATCGCGCCTGAGATCAGGGAAGCGCTGGAACAGCGGCTCAGACATCCCGTCCTGGGCTACAATTTAAGGCTGCCGGAATACTATCAGGCCATTATCAATTGGGTCGCAAAACGCTATAAATGGCGGATAGAAAGGGACTGGATCATCAACACGCCGGGAATCGTGACAGGTTTCAATACTGCAGTGGTGACTCTGACCCAACCCGGAGACGGCATCCTGGTCCAGACTCCTGTGTATGATCCTATCTTTACAGCGGTCACAGACCACAAACGCAAGCTGCTGACCAATCCGCTGATCCTGAGAGACGGCAGATATGAGATCGATTTTGCTGATTTTGAAGCAAAGCTGATGCAAAGCAAAATGTTCATTTTATGCAGCCCGCACAATCCCGTGGGCAGGGTCTGGACACTGGACGAACTGCTCAGGATGGGCAGACTCTGCAGGCAATACAATGTGGTTGTTGTTTCAGATGAGATCCACGCCGATATCATCTACGACGGGAGGGAATTCGTCTCATTCGGCAGTCTGGAGGACTTTGCCAGTTTCACCATCGCCTGTTACTCTCCCAGCAAGAGTTTCAACCTGGCGGGACTCTGCACCTCTGCCCTTGTCATTCCCTCAGAACAGCTCCGCAAACCTGTCGCAGATTACGTCCAGACCATGCACCTCTATCTGGGCAACACTTTCGGGATCACAGCTCTGGTTGCTGCCTACACACAAGGCGAGCCCTGGCTGCAGGCACTGATCAGCTATCTGCAAAGCAACCGGGATTACCTCTGCAGCTTTATTGAACAGAATCTGCCAAACCTTTCTGTACTCAGGCCTGAGGGAACTTTCCTGGCCTGGATGGATTTTCGCCAGTTGGGTCTCAGTGATGAAGAACTCCAATCAGTTTTGGTTAATAAAGCCGGTCTGGCACTTAGCCCCGGCATTATGTATGGAACGGAAGGCTCAGGGTTCATGCGTCTCAATTTCGGCTTGCCAAGATCAATCCTGGAGCAAGCCTGCGCCAGGCTTTACGACACTTTCAAACAAGGATGAAAACCATGGATATGCAAGAAAAGATCATCGAACTGTATAATTCCAAACCTGCCAAATACACGAGGGAAGACAGAATCCTCTTCAATGAGTTCATGGAAGCTCTCAACCATGGCCAGATCAGGTCTGCCGCCAAACTGGGCGAGGTTTGGCAAGTCAATGAATGGGTCAAAATGGGCATCCTGATCGGATTCAGGATGGGGATTCTGACTGAAATGATGCTGACTAAAACAAAAAGCTTTTATGACAAGGACACATTTCCGGAAAAGAAGTTTACGCTTTCAGACCAGATCAGGATCGTGCCGGGCGGGACATCCATGCGCAACGGATGTTACATTGCGCCGGGCGTCACTGTCATGCCGCCTGCCTTTGTCAATGTGGGCGCCTATGTCGACATGGGAACCCTGATCGATTCACATGCCCTGGTCGGAAGCTGCGCTCAGATCGGCAAAAATGTCCATCTTTCCGCCGGAGCCATGATCGGAGGAGTGCTCGAGCCGATTGGCAACAGGCCTGTCATCATTGAAGACAATGCTTTCGTGGGAGGCAACACCGGCCTCTATGAAGGCGTGATTGTCAAAAGCAGGGCAGTGATAGCATCCGGAACCATCATCACGGCATCCACCCCTGTGTTTGATTCTGTAATGGGAAACTTCATAGAAAAGGAAGCCGGAGTGCCTGTCACCATACCGCCCAATGCGGTTGTGGTGCAGGGCAGCAGACCTCTCAAAGGCAATTCCGGATTTTCAGTGAACTGCCCCATCATCATAAAATACAGGGATGAAAAGACAGAATTGTCAGTGATTTTGGAACAGGATATCAGGACTGTAATAGATTAATAGAGCCTATTCTTCACCGTAGATGTCTTCCAGGTCCTGGGAGCCGTCATCCACGGCGGGGGTACTGGTTTCCACCTTGACCAGGGCAAGGGTATCATGCAGAGAGGGCATGTTTGAGAAATACTTGCTGTAAATGATGTTCACATATGCATTTTCATCCTCGACCAAAGTGATGTCATCCATCTCGTAGAGCAGATCAAAGGTACCACCGGATTCGACCGTGGAATACTCATAATCCAGGTTGCGCAGGAAATTGCCGTCCTTATCAAACAAGCCTAGGATGAAATAGCCCGAGATAGGCACCTGAAGCTTGTTTTCGAGGCGGACATAGACATCGGCCGGACGAGGGGCTTTCAGGATGTCATAAAAGATGAATTCATCCTTGCTGACAGGGACGATCTGGATTTCAGTTTCGAGATTGAAAGCTTCTTCATCGAGCCAGTTACCTGAATAGGAACGCGCTGCTTTGAATCCGCCATAGTAAGCAAGTGTGCGGGCGACGAAACTCTTGGTCCCGGGGTCATTTATATGATAGGATGATGCTTTGTTGTAGGGTCCGTCCTGTTTGGTGACCAGAACCCAGTGGCTGCGGCGGTTGCTGACTTTGACAATGACCTTGTTGCCCAATGCCAATTGCTCGCTGAGGAACTTCCAGTCATTATGCCTGGCGATTTGAGCCACGAGTTCCAAGCCGTAGCCGTTGCCATCGATCTCACCGGGAATCTGCCATCGCATCAGGCTGCCGGAGTACCCTCCGTTCTTTCTCAACCAGTCATTGAGGGCGTCAGGCGTCATGCGCGGATTGCTGGCTTCGGCATTCAGCAGCATGGACAGACAGCTCAGCACACAACCGCTTCTGCCGATGGTCGATCTTCTGGATGTGCCAAGCTGTTCCTGCTTCCAGCGCTCATCCCCTTGCGAATACCAGGGGAAATCTGCCGCCATCAGGTTCGCCAGACAGATCAGGGTCATTAGTGCAATGTATATCTTCTTCATTATGAATAACCTAAGTCAATTTCTTGTCAAGATGACCATTAATCATAAACACCCCATATTGTCAACCTTAAAGGCCTGTTTTGAACTCCGCTCCTGATAAAATCGTTGACAAATGGCTTTTGTCTCATTTTGCATGAATCAAAAAGAAAGATTGGGTTTTTATGATAAAAAAAGTGGTCATATTTATAACCTTAGCAATGATCTGCCAGATCGCTTTGGCGGTGAGGCTGCCAATCTATTTGGATTGGCGGAGTTCACTTGCCTATTCCATTTATGATCTGTCTGATCACATTTCATCAAAACTGGCAGAGTTGTATAAGGTTAATGCGGGTATCGACACTTTGTTTGCCAACGGGATCAGAACCAGGCTGGAGCTTTCCAATGAGGAAAAAAGACTTGTCTCGCAAGTTATCATCAAGCATGCCATCATCGACTACATCTGTGAAGATTATGAGGTTCAGCTTTCCATACAGGACTATGGTTACGGCAAAGTTTTTTTCATCAACAACCGTAGAAACGATCATCCCTTTTATGATCAGAACGCACTTGCGAACTATCGCTGGCATGGAATCAGCTACACTCAAAAACTGAGTAATCACAGTCTGGGACTGGGTGTGGGCAGCAATGATGTGAATATCTTTCTTAGTGATCTGAACTATCGTTTCAAACTCAATCCTGTTGACCTGCAGGTTTTTGGCATATATGCGCATAAGGACAGCCGCTATACCACGATAAAGTATCATCTTGGATATGATGCAACCGTGGCTTTTAAAAACTGGCAATTGCGTTCAGGATATGTGTTTGAACATATTCCGGAGCATAAGAATATAGTTGAAATGGATGGTTGGCACCTGATCAACGAGCTCAGCTACAGTATCAACGATAACATTAAAACCATTATCAGCATAGAGCATCAAAACCAGCTTGCTAAAAGCGAAACAGACCATCTTTATGAAGCATGTATCGATCTGAAATACAAGAAGTTGCAGAATTATGTTGGCCTGAATACCCGCTCCCTGCCTGACGAGGAAGCTATCACTTACTTCTTGGACCTGAATTTTCACCCCGTTCAGGATTTGGTTTTGGGTGCTTTTTTTGATTATGTGAATTTATCCAAAAGCAATGACTATATGAAGTTCGGGCTGCAGACAAGATTCAGGATGAAGTAAGTGATGAAAAAACTTGTGCTCATACTGCTGTTGACTTTGCTGCTATTGAGCTGTAGATACTCATCCCAGGTCCCGAAAGCAGATCTCGTGGTCTGTATCACCTTTGACGATCACTGCCTCAGCGTCTATGAAAATGCCCTGCCCATTTTGGATCAGTATGGCTTCAGGGCAACCGTTTTTGCCAATACGGGAAGGATAGGCAGACCCAATAAAATGACCTGGACCATGCTGGATTCACTGAAACATCAATTCAATTGGGAGATCGGCGGTCACACCCTAAACCATGAGATGCTGTCCCAGTTAACGTATGAACAGGCGGAATACACCATCTCCACTGATTTCAACAATCTGGCAGCACGGGGCTACAACCCAAAATCCTTTGCCACCACTTTTGGCTATTGCCCCGTGGAGTTTTATGACCTCATCAACCGATACTACAGAAACATCCGCACCTGCTTCAACAGCGCCATGTATCGCCCCATAGAGAGAACGCTGGTGGGTTCATTCAATGTGACTAATGAAATGACCTCCCGTCAGATAATTGATCGTGTCGCGCAAGCCATGATCGAGAAGGAAAACCTGGTGGTCTATCTTTTTCATGAGATCGATACGCAGAACCTTGATTACAACAATAATTGCCATCCCCAGGTCTTTGCAGAAGCGATGGCGCGTTTACATAGAATGGGAGTCAAAGTCCTGCCGTTGGATGAAGCTCTTAACTATTTGTCAGATTAGTTTTTCAGCCGCTCTAACTACCATTTCCAGGGCAGCAGATAATCCTTCAGCTCTTCGTTGTAGTATCTGTCCGTCATGGTTGCAATGAAGTCACGCACCTGTTCAGCAGGAGAGAATCTGTCCCTGTAATCCGAATCTTTATAGTTCAGAAAATGGGTATAGATCTTGGACTGCTGATTGTTTTGCGCCAGGTCTTCCATATATTTGTCAAACAGGATTCCCATCGTGCGGTGGATGATCTGATTGGACTGTTTGACACCTTCGTCTGTGTAGATCCTGGCATAGTTGAATTTCTTCAGTTTCAGCAGATACTCTGAAGTCTCTTCATCAAAGGCAATGTAGTCTTTCTCAAAGCTGTTGACGATAACGCTTTTGACCAGGGTGTCAATGATCTGGCTGTTTTTCGAGCCCAGATACTCTGTTACATCAGCAGGCAGGTCTTCCCGTTTGAGGATATTGTAGCGGATGGCATCCTCAATGTCCTGGCCTATATAGGCAATAGTGTCAGTGATGCGGACCACGCAGCCTTCCAGGGTGGCAGGCATCCAGGAAACCTTCTCCCCCGCCTTCTTTTTGGTGATGAAATCCGTGATATCCTGTTCAGTTTTATTGGCCTGAGGGAAAAGTTGCATGTTATGCACCTCGCCGTCGTGAGAAATGATACCGTCCCGCACCTGAAATGTCAAATTCAATCCTTTACCTTTGTTGGAAATGTGGTCCACAATGTGCAGGCTTTCGATGTTGTGGTGAAAGTGCCCAATTCCGTGACTGACACAGCATTTGCTTAGTGTCAGTTCGCCGTCGTGCCCGAAGGGGCAATGCCCTAGATCATGTCCCAAAGCGATCGCTTCGATCAATTCGAGGTTCAGCCCCAGGTACTTTCCGATGGTGCGCGAGATCTGTGACACATAGGCAATATGCAGATTGCGGTTGGTCATCTCCTCGTCGAAAAGATTGGTGAAGGAAAAAACCTGTGTCTTGCCATGATACCTGCGGTAAGCGCCGCTGTAAAGGATCCTGTCGCGGTCGATGGCATAGCAGGAACGCAGGATATCTGGCTCTTCCTCACGCTTGCGATGAGCCACGGAGCAGGGAGTGGCACGCTCTGAAAGCACACTGTCATATTTACTTTGGATCTGTTTGTAGATTTCGTTGATCTTTTGTTTCAATTCTCACCTCTGTTTCATAGAACATAATAATTCAGTCCCGGCATTTTTCAAACAGCATGTGTTTGGGCTCAAATCCCAGTCTGCGCTGTTCCCTTTCGTAGAAAGTCTCGATATGGTCCTCCATTAGCGGCTCGTTGCTGATTTTGTCAACTTTTTTGGGAGTAAAATCTGTCCGCCTGGAAAATTCCTTCCAGATCCAGTTTGCGTATTCTTCATGATCAGTGGAGACCTGAATGAATCCTCCCGGCCTGATGATTTTGGAAAGCGCATCAAGGAAGGATTGCTGCACCAGTCTGCGTTTGAAGTGCTTGCGTTTGGGCCAGGGATCGGGATGCTGTATGAAAACGCCGTCGATGGATTTAGCAGGGATGATATTTTCAATCCCGGAGTCGATCAGAAAGGTCGCCAGTCTGACGTTCTTATGAGTTTCCCGATCCAGCTTGCGCAGGATGAGATCGACCCGTTTCTGCCTGACTTCGAAGCCGATAATGTTCTGTTCCGGATGCAGCAGCGCATACTGTGAAATGAATTCTCCCTTACCGCTGCCGATCTCTATCAGAACTGGATTGCTGTTTCCAAAGATGGCGACCAGATCAAACTGCCTATCCGGATCCACCTTGAGCAGAAAGGCTTCCCGCTTTTTCAACAGTACTGGATTTTCAGTCTTTATCTTCATCGTCAGCGTTGTCTGAATCGATCTTTGATACTATATCCTCTTTCTGTTTATTGGCAAATTTGTATTCCAGCCGGACGATGATGTTCTGCGCTATGGATAGGCCCAATCCCATCGCTATGAAAAGCATCAGACCGCTGACAAACCTGCTTTGCAGAAAAGCTCCGTCCGTCGGCAGTTTTAAAAATCTATGCTGAATCCAGAATGCCAGCGTGAAAGCAATTGAATTCAGGACTGAAAACAGAATCAGCCGCATGGCATGCACCCTTCGGTTGAAGAAGATGTATTTCAGCACCAACCAGGCGATGAAGAAAAAAGCCAGCAGCGGTATCATATAAATATGGATCGGCCTGAACACGCCAGGCGTCATCCTTTTCAGTGACAGCGAGTAAACCAGTGTCAGCAGCCCGAAAGCGACTATTTCATAGCCTTTATAGCCCTGCAGCATCAGAAAGAACATCAGAGCAATTACCAGCGTCAGGGCATAATAGATCACAGCCGGACCGTTGCTCTCAGCGGCAGCGGACCCTTCCGCCGCAAAGAAAAATGCAGACGGAGACTGATAGACAAAGATCCCCACCAGCGTCACCACCAGCAGCGGGATCAGCAGCGAGATGAGCAGTTTGGCAGGTATGAGTTTGGCGTCATTCATATTCAGTTTCCTATTTTTTATTTGACTTATTTCAGATAAATCAATTTTAGCCTCAGTAGTCATAACGTCAAGATAAATAGCTGTCAGGAGAGATGCAGATGCTTAATTTCGTGCGCAATTTACGTGAAAAGATCGCCCGCACCAAAAGTTCCTTTGTCGGCAGGCTGGCGGATGCCATCCGTCTGCGCGGCAAGGTGGATGAGGAGTTGATGGAAGAGCTGGAGGACATCCTGCTCAAGAGCGACACAGGCATTGAAATGACCTCTCTCATCATTGACCGCCTGCGCGACGAGATAAAGGTGCACAGATACACTGAAGCGGAACAGGTGCAGGACGCTCTGCAAAAGATCATGAGCGACATCCTGCTGGCAGATTATCCCGAAACAGCGGATTTCTATGGCGGCATCACGGCGAAGCCTCATGTGATCTTCTTTCTGGGCGTCAACGGCGTCGGCAAAACAACCACAATCGGCAAGGTAGCCAGCCGCTTCAGACAACTTGGAAAATCCGTTATGGTGATTGCCGGAGACACTTTCCGCGCTGCCGCCATCGAGCAATTGGAGATCTGGGCTGACCGCGCGGGAGCTTCCATTGTCAAGTCACAGCAGGGCGCAGACCCTTCCGCCATTGTCTTTGACGGCATCCAGTCAGCTTTGGCAAAACAGACTGACATCGTCATGATAGATACGGCGGGCAGGCAGCATACCAAGGCCAACCTGATGCAGGAACTCTCCAAAATGATCCGCACCATCAAAAAAGTCATGCCGGACGCGCCGCATGATACTTTGTTGGTCCTGGACGCCACCACCGGACAGAATGCCGTTTCCCAGGCCAAGACCTTCCACGAGATCGCCAACCTGACAGGCCTGGTCCTCACCAAACTGGACGGTACTTCCAAGGGCGGCATCATTCTCAATATCAAGCACGCTCTGGGCATCCCCGTCAAACTGATCGGCGTCGGCGAGCAGATCGACGACCTCCAGCCCTTTGACCCTCCCGCCTTTGTGGAAGCCATGTTCACAACTGAAAAACCACTTGACAATACAATACAGGATTAACAGCGTCATTTTATTCAGAAACTGATAAAATCCTTTCCGCCAAGGAGAGATTATGGCGCATCATTCTGTAAAATCTGCCTATGTTCAACTGCAGGAACGCCTGAACCGTTTTCCGCAGGGCGCGCCGCCTTCCGATACACTATATAAGATACTGGAAATCCTCTTCAGCAGAAAGGAAGCCGAGCTTGTTGCCCAACTGCCCATCAAACCTTTCACTGCCAAAAATGCTGCCAGGATCTGGAAAATGACGTTGCCGGAAGCCCGGAAAGTCCTCTCGGAGCTTGCCGGCAGGGCCATTCTGGTGGATGCTGAGTTTGAAGGCACGACCAAATACACTTTACCGCCTCCCATGGCTGGTTTCTTTGAGTTTTCCCTGATGCGCACGCGGGGCGACATTGACCAGAAGCTGCTGAGTGAGCTTTATTACCAATATCTTAATGTGGAGGAGGATTTCATCAAAGACCTGCTGCTGGGCAGCGAAACACGTTTGGGCAGGGTCTTTGTGCAGGAAGAAGTACTCAGCAACGACAACGCCGTGCATATCCTTGATTTTGAGCGCGCCAGCCAGGTCATCAGGACTGCTTCCAGGATTGGGGTCGGCATGTGTTACTGCCGTCACAAAATGCAGCACATGGACAAGGCGTGTGAAGCTCCCATGGACATCTGCATGACTTTCAACACCGCCGGATCCGCTCTGATAAAACATGGCTTTGCCCGCAAGGTTGATGTCTCGGAAGGCATGGAACTTCTGCATCAGGCCTATGAAAACAATCTCGTGCAATGCGGTGAGAACGTGCGCCGGGGCGTCAATTTCATCTGCAACTGCTGCGGCTGCTGTTGCGAATTCCTGGTCAACGTGCGCAAATTCGGTTCCCTGCAGCCCATTCACACCTCCAATTTTATCACCAAAACAGATGCTTCCGCCTGCCTGGGCTGCGGAAAATGCGTGGCAGCCTGCCCCGTGGACGCCATTTCTTTCATAGATAATGAAGATCCAAACTCATCCGAACCGCGCAAAGTCAAGATCGACGAAGCAGTCTGCCTGGGCTGCGGAGTCTGCGTCAGAGCCTGCCCGACCCATTGCCTGAAACTGGAAAACAGGCCCGAAAGAGTCATTACTCCACTCAATTCTGTGCACAGAGTTGTCCTCATGGCAATCGAGAAAGGCAAGCTGCAGAACCTGCTCTTTGACAATCATGCCTTCGCCTCTCACAGAGCACTGGCAGCCATCCTGGGCGTCATCCTCAAACTCCCGCCGCTCAAACAAGCCATGGCAAGTAAACAAATGAAATCCGTCTATCTGGAAAAACTGGCAGCCAAAGTCAACGCCTGATCCTTTCATACTTCATTGTGTTTTAATAACATACGCTTTGTTTAAGCTGTGTTTTTCCTTCCTTCTCCCATTCCCCTTCCATAATTGCACTACGGTATCATTACTATACCATTACGGTACCAATACGGTTTTTTACCGTAATGCTACCGTAATGCTACCGTAATGGTCAAGTAATGGTTTTAAGGAAAAAGCAATGATGATAGTTTTTGTTGACAAGCAAAGCAGTTTTTAGGAAAAGTCTTTTTCAGTTTAAATCGTGAGTTTGGGAGAACTAATTTTATGAATCTGAAGCTATTGAAGATACTCAATCCCCTGCTTTTCATCGCTTTTCTGACCGCGCTGTCGGCAGTGATCATTTACAAGTACGCCTTGATACCCATCCTGCATGAAAGCTACACGGTTTATCTGATCCATGAGACCGCCGGCATTATCTTTTTCCTGCTGGCTATCCTGCACCTGATCCTTAACTGGAACTGGGTAAAGTCACAGATTTTCGGCATCAGGCCAAAAGCCAAAGCCAGGAAAAAGTAAAGTCAGGCCAGACTTTCATAAGCCATTCTGAACAGGTCAGATAAAAAACTCAAAGAATCAGTAAAATCATTATGCCCAAAGAAATAAAAGCCCTGCCCGGCGGTTTCAGTCAGAAGCTGATAACTCAGCTTGAAGAGCTTACGGCTTCGGAAACCATTGTCACAGATAAGCTTTACCGCTGCCGTCAGATCCTGGAAGAGCTGTTCAAGGCTCTGACTTCGTCCTCAAACGTATCATTCACAGGGCTCTACGCCAGAATGCAATATGCCTTTGAAGCGTCTATCCTGAATTCCGAACTGAATGAACAGCTCCAGTTGCTGCGGCTGCTGACCAATAAAGTCGTGCATCAGGATGACGTGGAATTTACAGAACGCGATTTTGCCAGCGCTGTGCTGATCCTGTATGAGACCATCAAATTCCTGGCTGGCAGCCCGAAACCCGCCAGCGCGATTCTGGATGACTTTATCAAAGCCAAAAATGCCAGGCAGCTCATCCCCTTCCGGGATGCTTCAGAACAGACCATAGACCACATTTTCGGAGTGGTGACAGACTGGAAGATCTCGCGTTCCAAAGAAAGCACTAAATTCATAGAAATAAATTGCCAGACAGCGATCGGCGGCCACATCTCAGTTACGTTATGGGAAAAAGGCGACCTCAAAAATCAGGGCAAACGCTGGACCCTGCTGGATAAAGCGCTCTGGAAATATTGCAACATCAGTTTCTATAATCTGACACCGGTGCTGGGCATGGCAAACCGCTATCAGTCCACTCCGATGACGCTCGCTGTGCTGGAACAGGACTTCCTGATGGACGTTTCCGCCATAGCTGAATGCTTCCACAACAAGGATACCTATCCGGAAGTATTCATAATGAACAGGTTGTTCAGCGATCCGACCACTCTGGCTCTGGCGCGTGGAAAATTTGTCAATCACGTATTTGACGAACTGATTGAAGAACCCTCCAAACCGCTGAAGAAAATATATGAAGAATACCTGGCCGGGAATCCGATGCATGTCTTTGCATTGGGCGAGGAAGTCTGGCAGGACATCTTCAAACAGGTGGAACAGGAACATTATCCTCAGCTCAGAGCCACAGCAGTGGACCTGCAAGGCAAGAACTGCCAGTTGGAGCCCTCATTCATCTCTCTGAAATACGGTCTGCACGGGCGCCTTGACGTGATGACCATCCCGGAAAACGAGGCCGGCAAATATTCCATCATGGAGCTGAAAAGCGGTTCCGCACCTTCCTATGACGCCTGGATCGCACACACGATGCAGGTGGTGGGCTATAACCTCATCCTCAAGGAAACCTTCGGCGCGGCACGCATCGGAAACAGCTCCATATTCTACTCGCGCAGCAATAATAAACCGCTCAGGCACGTGGTTAATCATGTCAATCAGGAGCAGGATTTCATGATGTGCCGCAACCGGATAATCGGCATGCTGCAGAAAATGGCAGACCATCCGGAAGTCATTCTGAACTGGCTGAAAGACAATCCACGCAGCTATCCCAATCCCTTTGTCACGGAAAAGGCAAACCACGTCAGCCGCACCCTGCAGAACCTGTCTGAAACAGAATTCAAATGGCTTGCCCGCAAGCTGAAATTCCTGTTCAGAGAGATCTGGTCTGTCAAGACCGGTGCCTTTGCTGAAAACGAGATCGGCTACTATGGCTTCAGTTCGCTATGGAACTGCAGCCTGATCGAAAAGAAAAAGCAATACAGCATCATCGACAACCTCTGGATCGAAGCTGTGAAAGATGACCTGATCACCTTCCACCGCCAGGATGAGATCACTCTCACAAACCTCAGAGTGGGTGATATAATTGTTCTCTACAGGCAGGCTACTCCAGTCAATGAGCAACAACTGATCAGGGGTACGATCATGTTGCTCGATGACGAAAAAGTCATCATCCGCACCCGTTCCCGCAACAAACAGACCGGCGTGATGGATAAATACACCCTGTGGTCGATCGAGCCCGACCTGATGGAAACCTCTCTCTACAGCGGGCTGAGCTCGATCTATACCTTCCTGAATGCGGAGCCTGAGATAAGAGAGAAACTTTTAGGCTGCAAAGCTCCGGAATTCAGTGAAGCTCCCGTTCCCAAGTCGCTTTCCTGGCGCGCTGACGTCTCAGAATGCCTGGCAGGAATGATCTCCGCGCTTGATTACTATATGGTGCAGGGCCCTCCCGGAACGGGAAAAACCTCCATCCTGCTGATGCAATATATCGGGCACATCCTCTCTGAGACAAAAGAAAAAGCGCTTATCCTCAGCTTCACCAACCGTGCCGTGGATGAGATCTGCAGCCATCTGGACAAGGAAAATTTCAGCTATATCAGATTGGGTCATAAAGCTCACCTGCCGGAAACTCAAGCTCAGAAGAAAGGGAAAAAACAGACTGCCAAAGCGACCAATGAATATACCAAAGACGATTATCTGAACTGCAGGATCTTTGT
>CAZWJK010000014.1:0-15852 GCA_964634035.1 uncultured Candidatus Cloacimonadota bacterium
GAGATCGCATCCCCGATAGTGAGCTATCCCGATATCCTGGTGGCGCTGAACCAGCCTTCCCTGGAAAAGTTCGGACCCAGTGTCCGCAAAAACGGAATAGTAATTTATGACACTGATATGTGCCCGCACGGCTGCAAGCGTGACGATGTCATAAAGATCACGGCTCCGATGTCCACTTTCGCCAAAGAGATCGGCAATATCATGGTGCTCAACATGTTAGCCCTTGGCGTTATCATCGGCAAGACAAACCTGATCAAATATGAGACTCTGGAAGACGACCTAACCAAATATATGAAAGCCAAGAATCCTGATCTGCTTGAACTCAATCTGAAAGCCATTAAAAAGGGCATGGAAATAGCCAAGTAGAATCAAGATCACTACATATTAACAGGCGTCTCTTCAGCAGACGCCTGTTTTCTTTACCAAGTACCTGACCTGATAATTTTGCAGTTGACATATAATGGCTTTTTTCATCTTTGTATCAACACTTAAAAAAGCTTTTCAGGAGCGTATAAATGGCTGACCAGTTACAAGAAATGCTGCAGAAGATCTATGCGGAAGGCGTTGACAAAGCCAAAGCCGAAGCTGAAAAAATCATACAAACTGCCCGTGAGCAGGCGGAAAAACTGACCAAGGATTCTGAAATAGACGCGGAAAAGATCATCATCGATGCCAAAAAGAAAGCTGCCGACCTGGAGAAGAACATTAATTCCGACCTCAAGATGGCGGCTCAACAGGCCATGACCTCACTCAAACAGAAGATCATCTCCTCCCTGCTGTCCGACACTCTGGACAAGCAGACTGAGCAAAGTGTCAGCGACCCCTCCTTTCTGCAGAAACTGATCCTGGAAGTCATGAGCAAATGGTCGCCTGAGACTTCTGCAGTGCTGAGCGTTCCCGCCAACAGGCAAAAAGAACTGGAAGGCTTTTTCAAAGATCAGGTGAGCAAGGTCTTCAGCGGAAAATACACTGTTGATTTCAGTCCCGTTATGACCAACGGAATCACCATCGCACCGGCTGACGGAACTTTTAAACTAAGCTTCACTGATGACGATTTTACCAATTTCTTCAAATCCTTCCTGCGTCCCAAAGCGGCGCAAATCCTATTTGGAGAATAAGCTCCTGAATGTATAAAGAGTATTATTACTTTGTGTCCGGCCTTCCGGCACTGAGTCCCGAAGACTCCAAACTTCTGCAACCCCCGCTGATGTTTCTGCATGAAGCTCAGGATCATCTTGAAGAGCGGGATTATGACATGCTCAGATTGCTCTTTATACCCAACGAGATCACCAATCTAATCAGCCTTCTGCTCAATAAGGAAACCTGGCTGGATGAATCCACCATCACAAAAGAAGACTGGACTGACCTGATCCAATACCTGAAAGAACTGGGAGACGCCAATCCGACTCAAAAAGCTCTGAAAAAATATAATATCCCCCAGTATCTGATCGATTATGTCCATGCCTATATGATGGCCAATGAACCAAAACAGGAAACAGAGATCTACAGAGACCTTTTCACGCTCTTCTATGACTCCGTGTCCACTCACGAAGACAAGTTCATCCGTGACTGGTTCCGCTTTGATTCTGATCTGAAGAATATTGTCATCGCGCTGAACTGCCGTAAGCACAACCTTCCATACAAAGACCAATTGATCGGAAGCAACGACCTGACCGAGCGTCTGCATAGGAGTAGCGCTGCCGATTTTGGTCTTGGCAAGGATTATCCCTATTTCGACGTCCTCGCCAGACTGAGTGAGCAGAGCGACATCCTGGAAAAGGAAAAGGGACTGGATGCCCTGCGCTGGAAATGGATCGATAATGAGACCTTCTTTGAATACTTTACCCTGCCCCGCCTGATGGGACATCTGATCAAGCTGCACATCATCTTCAGATGGATCCATCTCAGCCAGTTAGTGGGAGAAAAACGCTTTCAGAAGATTCTGCACGAATTGGAATCGAGTTTTGAATTTCCACCCGAATTTGCACTTAATAAAAGGTGATAGAATATGACCAAAGGAATTGTCAAAGGCATCATTGCCAACCTGGTCCTGATCGAAGTGGATGGACCGGTTTCACAGAATGAGATCTGTTACATCAATTATCAGGACATCAAGCTGATGGCGGAAGTCATCAAAGTCGTGAAAAACATCGCTTATGCCCAAGTGTTTGAAAGCACCCGAGGTTTGCGTCCCGGAGACACGGTAGAATTCACTGAGCACATGCTGGAAGTAACTTTGGGACCCGGAATGCTTTCCAAGAATTATGACGGTCTTCAGCACGACCTGAACAAGATGGAAGGCGTTTTCCTGAAACGGGGTGAATACACTCCTGCTTTGGATGACCATGTCAAATGGCATTTCAAACCTCTTGCCAAAGCCGGAGACAAAATCCGGGCAGGCGACTGGCTGGGCGAAGTTCCCGAAAGCTGGATCGCGCACAAGATTATGGTCCCCTTCAGTTTTTCCGGTGAGTACACCGTCAAAAGCATCACCTCTGAAGGCGATTACACGGTTATGGACAATATGGCTGTTTTGACCGATGCCAAAGGCAATGAGTACAATGTCACCATGAGCCAGACCTGGCCTGTCAAGATACCGATCAAAACTTACAAGGATAAACCGAGGCCTTTCCGCCTGATGGAAACAGGGGTCAGAACCATTGATACGCTGAATCCGATCGTTGAAGGCGGCACAGGATTCATCCCCGGTCCTTTCGGAAGCGGGAAAACAGTTCTGCAGCACGCCATTTCAAAAAATGCAGATGCAGACCTGATCATCGTAGCAGCCTGCGGAGAGCGCGCCAATGAAGTAGTGGAGCTCTTTGTCGAATTTCCTAAACTGGATGACCCGCGCACAGGAAGAAAACTGATGGAGCGCACCATCATCATCTGTAACACTTCCAACATGCCGGTGGCAGCGCGTGAAGCATCAGTTTATACCGCCATGACCATATCGGAATACTATCGCAGCATGGGGCTCAAAGTCCTGCTGCTGGCTGATTCCACTTCCCGTTGGGCTCAAGCTCTGCGCGAAATGTCCAACCGCATGGAAGAACTACCCGGCCCTGACGCTTTCCCCATGGACCTGCCTGCCATCATATCAAATTTCTACTCCCGCGCCGGGATCGTCTATCTGAACAACGGCCAGACAGGTTCCATCACCTTCATCGGAACTGTTTCACCGGCAGGCGGTAATCTCAAGGAACCAGTCACCGAATCCACCAAAAAAGCTGCCCGATGTTTCTATGCTCTCTCTCAGCAAAGAGCTGACAGCAAACGCTATCCAGCCATTGACCCGATCGACAGCTATTCCAAATATCTGGAATATGAAGAAGTAATAGAAAACCTTAACAAGAACATCTCCCCCACCTGGATGGATGACGTGCTCTATGCCAAGGACGTTCTACACAGAGGTAGGGAATCCTATGAACAGATCAATATTCTGGGTGATGACGGCGTCCCTCTCGCCTATCATGACCGCTATTGGAAAAGCGAACTGATCGACAGAATAATACTTCAGCAGGACGGGTTTGACGCCATTGACCAATCCACTCCTATGGAACGCCAGAAATATATGCTGGAACTGATCCTTTCTATCTGCAAAACTGAATTCAAATTTGAATATTTTGAGGATGTGATGCCTTACTTTATTAAAATGGTCAATCTATGCAAGCAAATGAATTACTCACATTATAAATCCGCTGACTTCATCCGTTTCGAGTCTGAACTCAAGGAAGTCATCGCTGAAAGGAGGGCAAAATAATGACTACGCAAGCCTTTCAACGCATCTACACCAAACTGCAGCAGATCACCAAAGCCACCGTCACGGTGCAGGCAACCAATGTCGGTAACGACGAGATGGCATCAGTCTCCGGACGCCTGGCTCAGGTGGTCAAGATCATGGGCGACCTGGTTACCTTGCAGATTTTCTCAGGTACAGAAAACATCGGGACCGACGCTGAAGTCGTCTTCATGGGCAAGCCGCCGGTTCTCAAAGTCGGCGACCAATTAGCAGGCAGGTTTTTTGACGCTTTCGGCAACCCGATCGACGGCGGCCCAGAAGTGGAAGGAACCGAAGTTGAGATCGGCGGACCATCAGTTAATCCCGTGCGCCGTATGCAGCCATCCGAATTCATCACCACCGGTATCGCCGGCATCGATATGAACAATTCCCTGGTTACCGGACAGAAGATACCCTTTTTTGCCGATCCCGACCAACCCTTCAATCAGGTCATGGCATTGGTAGCGCTTAGGGCGGAAGCTGACAAGATCATCTTGGGCGGCATGGGACTCAGTAACGACGACTATCTCTATTATAAAAACACTTTTGAAAACGCCGGCGTGCTTGACCACATTATCTCTTTTGTGAATACAACGGAAAACCCCCCTGTGGAACGACTGTTGGTTCCTGATATGTGCCTCACCGCCGCTGAGTATTTTGCCGTGGAAAAGAAAGAAAAGGTTCTGGTGCTGCTTACTGACATGACTCTTTACTGCGATGCGCTCAGTATCGTTTCCAACCGTATGGACCAGATCCCTTCCAAGGACAGTATGCCCGGTTCTCTTTACAGCGACCTGGCACGCATCTATGAAAAAGCGGTGCAATTCCCTGATGGTGGGTCCATCACGATCGTGGCGGTGACCACTCTTTCCGGCGGAGACATCACGCACGCAATCCCTGACAACACGGGCTACATAACGGAAGGACAGCTTTTCCTCAGACGCGATACAGACATCAGTAAGGTTATTGTTGATCCGTTCCGTTCGCTGTCACGCCTTAAACAGCTTGTGATCGGCGAAAAATCCAGGGCTGACCATCCCCAGGTGATGAACACAGCCATCCGGCTATATGCTGATGCTGCCAATGCCAAGACCAAGATGGAGAATGGCTTTGACCTCACCGACTATGATGAGCGCGTGCTCAAATTCGCCAAGGACTATTCCATGCATCTGCTCGCCATTGACGTCAATCTGGAAGTCGATGACATGCTTGACACGACTTGGTCGCTCTTCCAAAAATACTTCTCCAAAGCGGAAGTCGGCATCAAAGAAGAATTCATGAAGATCCACTGGAAAGACAAAGAATAAATGAATATCAAGTTCCAATACAACAAAACTTCCCTGCATGAGCTGCGCAAGCAACTTAACGCACGCCTGCGGGCTTTGCCGACCTTGAAGAATAAGGAGTCAGCCCTGCGCATGGAAGTGAAAAAGGCAAAGGACACTGCAGCTGAATTGGAACACAAGGTGGAAACCAAGACCAATGAGCTGAGCCGGTTCATGCGTCTCTGGCAGGAATTTGATACCTCACTGGTCAGCATCAGAAATGTGGAGATCATCACCCGCAACATTGCCGGTGTCAAAATACCCGTCCTGAGCAGAATCGATTATGAGATCAAAGCTTTCTTCATGTTCAATGCTCCGACCTGGTACCTGGACGGGATAGATCTGCTCAAATCAGTTTCCGAACTGCAGATCGAGCGCCTTTTTTATCTGCGCAAGATGCATATCCTTGATACGGTCAGGAAGAAGACCACCCAGAAGGTCAATCTTTATGAGAAGGTTCAGATCCCCGGCTTTGAGGATGCCATTCTGAAGATCAAGCGTTTCCTGGAAGATGAGGAAAACCTTTCCAAGTCCAGCCAGAAGATACTAAAAAACCGCATGCAGACTGAGGCAGAGTTATGATCGAAAGAATGCGCAAGTTCACCCTCATCCTGCATCACTCGGATTATCTGAAGGTGATGACAGGCCTGCAGGAATTGGGTATGCTGCACATTGAAAAGAGCACCTCTGAAAAGAGTGAAAAGCTGCTTTCTGTGCAGAAGGAGATCCAGTCCTACAGCGAAGCTCTGAAGTTCATGCAGAAATGGATCCCGGAAAACGGAGGCAGCAAGACTACCAACCTGCTGCCCATTCAGATGCGCCAGAAGATCGAAAACGCCCATCTGGAAAAAGAACGCCTGCAGATGCAATATAATGTCCTCGCCAAGGAAATCGCCGATCTCGAGCCCTGGGGCGAGTTTGACCAGGTTGCGCTCAAAGCTCTCAAGGAGCACGGTCTCAGGGTTGAGCTTTATTCCTGCACACTTCACCACTTCAATCCAGAATGGGCTGAAAAGTATGCTCTGACCATTATCAACACCATCGCTCATATGATCTACTTTGCCGTTCTGCATAAGATAGATGAACCTTTGGAAATTGATGCGGAAACTTTAAAGATGCCGCCCCGCACCCTGGCAGAGCTCAGAAAACAGGAACAAAAGATCGCTGAGGAACTGAAAGCGATCGATGAATTTTACAGGGATAACTCCGCTGCCGCAGTTGAGATTTTCTCCCAGGAGCTGCAAGAGCTTTCCCATGATTATGAGTTTGAGGACGCCACCCTGCAGAGCATTCCCGAAGCTGACAATCAGGTTTTGATTTTGCAGGGCTGGATTCCCGTTCGGCTCGAAACTGAACTGCTGGCTTTTCTCGATCAATATAATATAGTGCATTTTTCCAAAGACGGAACGGTAGATGACAACCCGCCCATTTCATTGCGCAACAACAGGTTTGCCCGCATCTTCGAACCCATCGGCAAGATGTTCATGCTGCCCTATTACAACGAACTGGACCTGACTCCCTTCCTGGCGCCGTTCTTTATGATGTTCTTCGGCTTCTGCAGCGGTGACAGCGGTTATGGCATCGTCCTTTTCCTGATCGGCTGGCTGCTCAAAAAGAAGATCAAGGACAAAGCCATTCACCCGATGCTGACTCTGGTTCAGGTTCTCGGTATCGGAACGGTCGTCATGGGTTTTATTCTGGGCAGTTTCTTTGCCTTTGACCTGAAACAGGTGCCTTTCCTCAATCCCCTGATCCCCATCCGCGACCATAATATGATCTTCAATTTCGCTCTGCTTTTGGGCCTGATCCAGATCATAGTAGGCAAGGTTATCAATGCCGTCAAACGCATGATGCAGTTCGGCTTCATGCATGGCCTGGCGACCATTGGGATAATCTTCTTCGTGATTTCCATCTCCCTGATGGGTTCCACCATGCTGGGTGCCAAACCGGGTAAGATACTGAACTACGCGCCTTACGGGATCTACCTTGGCCTGGCGATGGTCTTTCTGCTCAACAGCCCCGGCAAGAACATTTTGTTCAATGTCGCCAATGGCCTCTGGATCATGTATAATACGGTGACCAGTTTCTTCGGCGACATCCTGTCCTACATCCGTCTCTTTGCTTTGGGCGTTTCCAGCGGTATCCTTGGTTATGTGATCAATACTATGGCAGCGCAGTTCGGCTCCATTCCATACATCGGCCCTGTGATCTATCTCCTTTTCATGCTGGGAGGGCACGGTCTCAACATAGCCCTCAGCAGTTTGGGAGCCTTTGTCCATCCCATGCGTCTCACTTTTGTGGAATTCTTTAATAATGCCGGATTCTCCGGACCCGGCATAGCATATAAACCTTTCGGCAAATCAAAATCAGTAAAATAAATAGGAGGAAATATGTCCCCTGATAGTTTAGCCACAGCAGCAGTAGCGGTCACATCCAATATTGCGCTATACACCGCCTGGATCGGAATGTTCCTGATGGTCGCGCTCAGCGGAGCAGGAAGCGCCCTTGGAACCGTTATCGGCGGCCAGTCATCCATAGCTGCCATGAAGAAAAGAGACGATATCTTTGCCAACTGCATGCTGCTTTCCGCCATGCCAGGAACGCAGGGCCTGTATGGCTTCGGCGCTTTCTTTCTGCTCAAAGCCAAGATCGTCCCCGGCATGCCGATGGAATCAGCCGTAGCAATTTTGGGAGCCGGCCTCATCGTCGGCCTGGTCTGTCTGTTATCCGCCATCCAGCAGGGCAGAGTCGTAGCCAGCGGTATTGAAAGCATCGGCAACGGCAACGACGTCTTTTCCAAGACTCTCGTGCTTGCCGTTTTCCCGGAGCTCTATGCCATCATCTCTTTTGCCGCCGCTTTCCTGATCTCCACAGGTATCTGATCTATCTGGCTGCTTCAATATAGTAAGTGTTGCATCAGATAGCAAACAATGTAGTTTACACATCATTTAAAAGCAATCCCTCATGCGGATTGCTTTTTTATTGTCATTCCTGCGTAGGCCAGTATCATATATACCCGTAGAGACAAGCGTCCCCGCTTGTCTATGTACAGGCGGGACGCCTGGACCTACAATTTGTGGCACGGACAATCTTGTCCGTGATCTTTCCCAGGGCAGGATTGTCCGAGCTACTTTGGTTCGTAGTCTAGCGTTTACGCGGTTTTGCCCAAAGTCACACATCGCTGCCGTTGTCAGCAAAACTGCCTGAAGGCAGAATTACAAACCAGTCATTTAGTCGGAGGACGGAATCCAGGCTAAGCGACGGTAGTCGCAGTTCTTAACTGATAACTGATAACCGGTCACCTAATCATATCGAACTAGTCAGCATCTCATACCCTTTCACCCTGGGCAGCAGTCCTGCCTCCACCGCTCTTTTCATACTGATACAGGGCAAATCCAGATTGTAGATATCCGTTCGAGTCAAAGTAGCCAGATCGACCTCCGGATTAATTCTGGCCAGCATCCACATCAGTTTCTGCCAGAGATTGTTCCAGCTCTGGATCTGATGATATGTGTTCTGCGGCAGTTTGTTATATAGAACCAGATATGCCTTCAAGTCTTCTCTGTATTCGGAGGATGGGTTAAGCGCTTTTAGATTTTTCATCACTGCCTTAAAAGGGGCATGCGCAGGATGATTTCTGTAAACAGGCCTCTGCCTGATTATCACCCTGTCCAATTTACGGTTGTAATACATCACTATGTCATCCACACAACCCGTGTAACCCTTCAGCAGGTTTTTAAACAGCACTTTCATTTTCTTATCTCCTTTTTCTATTCTACTATATTGAGCCGAGAAAACCACCCCTTACCGAGAAAATTTCTCTGTTTTCTTTCATGTGCCATTTGATCAGACTTATGTGCAGTGATTTGTTTTTCTTTCCCTGCTTAAATAAAACAGCGTTTCCGCAGGCATACATCAGCGGGATATTGACGGGCAAAACTGCCCGATCTCTGCCTGTAGTTAAACTTCACTCTGCTTGATTGAAATATGACAGATACCGGTCTTTGCAGTTGAATGTCTACTGTACATTGTCGGAATGACAAATGTGACTCGGGAAAGCCTGTCCGAGATTTCTATGAGGACAAGATTGTCCGTACTACAAACAAGGAATATTCCCACTTGCGCATAAAGGTCAATCTGAATTTCCTTTACTAAAAACAGGGGTATTCTAAATTGGCTTGCAATCAAACAGCTTTTACTCATAAGGAGCGTGGAATGGACATTCCTAAAAATGTTCTGGAACTCAGATTAAACCGCGATAAGGCCAAACTGGGCGGCGGAGAAAAGCGCATCTCTGAACAGCACGAAAAAGGCAAACTCACAGCCAGGGAAAGGATCGATCTGCTGGTTGATCCGGACAGTTTTGAAGAATTTGACCTCTTTGTCACGCATCAGTGCCATGACTTCGGCATGGAAAAAACCAAGTATCCCGGAGATGGCGTCGTCACCGGCTGCGCCACCATCAACGAAAGAGTGGTCTATGTCTTTGCCCAGGATTTCACCGTGTTTGGCGGTTCACTTTCCAAAACCTACGCGGAAAAGATCTGCAAGATTATGGATATGGCAATCAAGAACGGCTGTCCTGTGATCGGACTGAATGACTCCGGCGGAGCCAGGATTCAGGAAGGAGTGGATGCTCTGGCAGGTTATGCCGAGATCTTCTGGCGCAATGTGATGGCGTCGGGAGTGATTCCCCAGATCTCTGCCATTCTCGGTCCCTGCGCCGGCGGTGCTGTCTATTCTCCTGCCATTACGGATTTTGTCATCATGGACAAGAAAAACAGCTATATGTTCGTGACAGGTCCGAAAGTGGTCAAGACCGTTCTGAACGAGACAGTCACAAACGAAGACCTGGGCGGTCCCAAAGTCCATTCCACCAAAAGCGGTGTGGCGCAGTTCGTCACTGATAACGAAGAAGAAACCATGCTCCTGATCCGCAAACTGCTCAGCTATTTGCCTTCCAACAATATGGAAGACCCGCCCTTCTACCCCACTTCAGATGTGGTCAACCGTTCCTGTGACGAGCTCAATTCCATCATCCCTGAAAATCCCAATAAACCTTATGACATCCTGGACGTGATCCATAGCATCGTGGACGAAAATGAGTTTTTGGAAGTGGCGCGCAACTTTGCCCAGAACCTGGTGGTGGGCTTTGCCAGAATGCAGGGTTATCCGGTTGGAATTATCGCCAATCAGCCAAAAGTATTGGCCGGCGTTCTGGATATCGACGCTTCTGTCAAAGGTGCCAGATTTGTGCGATTCTGCGATTCATTCAATATCCCGCTCATAGTTCTGGAAGACGTGCCCGGCTTTTTACCAGGAACCAGTCAGGAACATAACGGCATCATCAGAAGCGGAGCCAAGCTCCTTTACGCATTTGCTGAAGCGACTGTGCCCAAAGTCACGGTGATATTGAGGAAAGCGTATGGCGGAGCTTACTGCGTGATGAACAGCAGACACATGCGCGCCGACCTGGTTTATGCCTGGCCCACGGCTGAGATCGCCGTGATGGGTCCCAAAGGCGCCGTGGAAGTCATCTTCCGCAAGGAAGCTATGGACAGCGAAGACCCGAAAAAGGTGCTGAAAGAAAAAGAGGAAGAATACAAGCAAAAATTCGCCAATCCCATGCAAGCAGCCGAGAAGGGCTATATCGATGATATCATCGAACCCGCCAGAACACGCTTCCGTCTTATCCGTGCCCTGGAAATGCTCGCCAATAAAAAAGACTCCATTCCAGCCCGTAAACACGGAAACATACCATTATAGAGTCGCATTATGATGAGAAAAGTTATTCCGCTTTGCATGGCAGTAATCAGTTTTTGTTCACTGATATTCGCTCAGGAGAATGTAATTCCGGAACAGTCAAATACAATTTCCGACAGCCTCATGCAGATCATTGAGTCGCGCGTCAAATCAGAGTATGGGATCACGGACAATTCCACCCTGGTTCAGACTGCTGAGGTGATGAAGGTTGAGCTGAATGAGCTGAAAAAGCAGCTTGGACTGGATGTCAAAAACATACAGCTTGATAAGATGAGGCTGCGCCAACTGGGGGTCTCTGTTTATCAGGTTTTGCTGGCGCATGAGACGATCCAATATGGGTTCAATACTACTTCATCCTTGTCACATATCTCAGCTCAGTATTCAGTTCCAATTAAAAAACTCAAATCACTTCTCGCTCTGGATCCCAATGACATAACTTTGAATCAACGATCCATCCAGTCTTTGGAAATCTCTCTTGACAGCGTTAGAGCCGCAATTAATGAATATAATGAGACTCTTCTCAATACCGGCGGGAACATTGTCCTGGTTGGTGTATTAGTAGTCTTTTTATCATTGCTGGTTACCAGTCTGGTTATTATGCAATTGCGTCATCTGAATTTTCTGACTCAGGAAAAACCTGCCAAAGCTGATATTAAAATCACCAAATCAGGCAAGCTGCTATCCGCCAAACCCCATGTATCCAATAATGACATAGCAGCAGTCGTCACAGCTCTACATCTGTTTCAATATCAATTGGAAGAGCGTCGGCGTCTGGCTTTGACCTTTCATCGTGAAAAAGCCAATTTCTGGCGTGCTGATGGACTTTATGCCATGCCCAACCGCAACTTCACAAAAAAGTAATACAGCAGATTGAAGGATAGAATTATGAAAATATACAAACTCACCATCAATGGTCAGAAATTCGAAGCATCCATTTCAGAATTCAGTGTTGACCATGCCAAAATATTGTTGAACGGAACTGAGTACTACGTTGAAATCGAACCCGATAATGCGCCTGCCATTCCCAAACTGGAACGCGCCGAAAAAGCTTTGCCGGTGGCTCCGCAATTCTCCAGTTCCTTCAATGTCAAAAGCGGTGCGGTAAAAGCACCTTTACCCGGCCTGGTTTTTTCCATAGCTGTCAAAGAAGGAGATGAGGTCAAGAAAGGCGATCCGATTTTGATCCTGGAAGCGATGAAAATGCAGAGTGAGATCGCTGCACCGGTTTCCGGTAAAATTACTAAAGTCCATATCAAAGAAAAAGCATTGGTGCAGGAAGGTGAGATCCTGATCACGATCCAGAGCGACGAAGCCGCGGAAGAAGCCAAACAGGAAAAACCTTTCAAGGGCAGACGCGCTTCTGATAAAATTGAAGCCGCCCAGGACAATATCATCCACGCTCCCCTGCCGGGAACTATCATCGATGTCACAGTCAGTATCGGAGAAATTGTTGAAGCCGGGCAGACAGTGTTGATCCTGGAAGCCATGAAAATGGAATCAGAGATACACAGTCCCGTCAGCGGAACCGTGAAGAAGATCAATGTATCGAAAGGAACATCAGTAAAAGAAAACGATGCTTTGATCGAGTTGGAGGTTTAGCGTGCAGGAACTCATCCAGTTTCTTCATACCACTGCTTTTTTCAATATCAATCTCAGTTATGCGCTGATGATTGTTGTAGGTTTGATCTTTATCTGGCTGGGAATTTTCAAAGAATTTGAACCGCTTTTGCTCGTTCCAATTGGATTTGGAATTGTGGTTGGAAATATCCCCGGTGTATATCAACAAGGCCACGGTGTCTACAATCCAGGTTCTGTTCTGAACTATTTATATTTCGGTGTGAATAAAGGCATCTATCCTCCGCTGATCTTTCTTGGTATCGGTGCAATGACTGATTTTTCCACCCTGATCGCTAATCCCAAACTGATACTTTTAGGAGCTGCTGCTCAGTTCGGGATCTTTGCCACTTTTGCCGGTTCGCTTCTGCTCGGATTCAATATTCTTGAAGCTGCCTCGATCGGTATCATCGGCGGAGCTGATGGCCCCACCTCTATCTACCTCTCCTCCAAACTGGCACCTCATCTGGTGGGACCTATCGCCATTGCGGCTTATTCATACATGGCGCTGGTACCTGTTATCCAGCCGCCTATCATGAAACTGCTGACCACCAAAAAAGAAAGAGTCATCCGGATGAAAACTCCGCGCATAGTTTCCAAACGTGAAAAAATAATTTTCCCGATCATCGGTTTGATCGTCACCACATTCATCGCACCTGGCGGCATCACACTTTTAGCAATGCTGTTCCTTGGTAATTTGTTAAAAGAAAGCACAGTGACAGAACGCTTGGCGCAATCTGCAAGAACTGTTTTAGTGGATGTGGTTACGATTCTGATCGGCATCACTGTTGGTGCAAGCACCAGTGCCAATATTTTTCTTACACCAAAATCAATCATGATTTTCGTATTGGGCGCGTTATCATTTTGTGTTGCCACAGCGACAGGAATTTTGTTTGCCAAGTTTATGAATTTGTTTCTAAAAGATAAAATAAATCCTCTGATCGGAAGTGCAGGTGTGAGCGCCGTGCCTGATTCTGCCAGGGTTTCTCAGGTCGTCGGTAAAAAATATGACAAATCAAATTATCTGTTGATGCATGCCATGGCACCCAACGTTGCAGGTGTGATCGGCTCGGCAGTGGCAGCAGGTGTTTTGCTTGGCATTCTTGGCAACTGATTAGTAAAACAATCCAAATTATAACGCTATAAATTATCTCCGCATTCGAGATTTTTCTCGGGTGACGGAGTTTTTTTTTGATAAAATATCAGATATGCTGACATCAAAAAACATACGATTTATAGAGGTTTTACGCCAATCGGTAATTACGTTGCAAATAATAATTTACAGCCACAACCACAATTTTAGTTGACAGAAAAATAGATTGGCATTCCATTGCAGTATAAATATATAAGGATTTTGTTAATGACACATCGATTATTATCTGCAACACACTTTCATAATATCAGACTTACAAAGCAAGAGGGGTAAAGGAGTTAATATGAATGATAAGCCTAAAGTAAAACCAGCTGTTAAACCGAAGCCCAAAGCAAAACCTGCTGCTAAGCCAAAAGCCAAACCAGTTGCCAAGCCCAAAGCAAAACCTGCCGTTAAGCCGAAAGCTAAACCGGTAGCAAAGCCCAAAGCTAAACCAGCTGCCAAGCCAAAAGCTAAGCCGACTGTGAAACCAAAGACTAAGCCGGTCGTAAAGCCGAAAGCTAAACCCGTAGCTAAGCCAAAAGCTAAACCTGCCGCAAAACCAAAGGCGAAACCAGTTGCCAAGCCAAAAGCTAAACCAACTGTAAAACCAAAGGCTAAGCCGGTAGCCAAGCCCAAAGCTAAACCAGTTGCCAAACCCAAGGCGAAACCTGTCGCCAAGCCCAAAGCTAAACCGGCTCCCAAAAAATAGTCATACAACCATCACCCCTTATGCGAAGCCCTCAGATATATGAGGGCTTTTTTTTATTTTCTTTACGAAAAAAAGCCGTGCTCTATTTTGTCGCTGTATTTTGGATAATGCAACAAGAAGGATGTTTCAGATGATAGAAGTTCAGAATTTGACCAAGACATTCCTGCAGAAAGACGGCAGTCAGCTATATGCTGTGGATAATCTATCCTTCACTGCCAATGATGGTGAGATAGTTTGTCTGCTGGGTGTGAACGGAGCCGGTAAGACTACCACGATGAGAATCCTTTCCACGATTTTCAGACCAACTTCCGGAACCGCTCTGATCAATGGCTACAGCATACTCAGGCAACCGCAAAAGGTAAGAGAGAATCTGGGTTTCCTGTCCGGCGACACAGGTCTTTACACAAGATTGTCGGGCAGAGAATTCATCAGTTATTTCGGTGAGTTGTATGGGATGACCAAATCTCAGATCAATAAGCATATTGAAGAAATGGCTGAGCTCTTGGACATGAAATCTTTCCTGGATAAGAAGATCGATTTTCTCTCATCAGGAATGAGGCAGAAGGTTTCGATCGTACGCTCCATCATCCACGATCCGCAGGTCATGATCTTTGATGAACCGACCTCCGGACTCGATATTCTCACTGCACGAAACATCGTTTCATTTATTCGGGAATGCAAGATTAAAGGTAAATGCGTTCTCTTCAGCACCCACATCATGCGCGAAGCGGAAAGGCTGGCAGACAGGATCGTTCTCATCCATCGCGGCAGACTGATGGCAGAAGGCACTTTGGAGGCTCTCAGGCAAGACACTCAACAGACTGATCTGGACGATATCTTTGTCACCTATGTGAATCGTCAGAATATGGAAGCGGAGGTTATGAACAATGAATTTTAAGCGCGCCCTGACAGTTTACCGTAAAGAAATGCTGGAAATGTTCCGCGATAAAAGGACGATTTTTTCCACCATAATCCTGCCCTTTATTTTGTATCCGCTGCTGTTTGTTGGAGTCTCCTCCCTGATGATGCGCCAGACCGCCAAGCTTGAAAAACAGGGCGCAGTGATTGCTTATGCCGACAGTGTGAACAACATTGCTTCCGAAATCATCACCAAACAACTTAAAGAAATAGAAAATTTCGATCTCATCCCATACAGCGATTCCACCCAAAAACTATATTCTGAAAAGAACGTGCACGGCATTGTAAGCGTCAGAGACTCCTTGCAGAAAGGCGGCATACCCGTTTATATAATCACCATCCAAATGGACAAATCCACTGACCGCGGCAAGCTGATCTATGATAAAGTGAGCGGAGCTCTACGTATTGCTGAAAGCGACCTTGTAAAATTCAGGCTGGTGGAACATGGGCTCAGTTCTGAAATCGTCAGCACTATTAAAGTTCAACAGATAGACACCTCCACTGCGCAGAAGAAACTTGGCTCGCTGTTGGGTGCGATCCTGCCCTACCTGTTGATCATGTTATTGATCGCTGGCGCTTCTGTGGTGGCGGGTGATCTGGTTGCCGG
>CAZWJK010000014.1:15952-29179 GCA_964634035.1 uncultured Candidatus Cloacimonadota bacterium
TCCACTTTCTCGCGCAACATGAAAGAAGCGCGCACTTATGAACAGCCGATCATGCTTGTTTCGATGCTGCTGGCAATGAGCAGTTTCTTCCCCGCCATCGAACTTAACAACGGTCTGGCGCTGATCCCTGTGATCAATATCTCTCTGCTGTTCAAGGCCGTAATGATGAGTGATTTTCAAATCTCGCATTTGCTTCTGACCATCGGCAGCACTCTGCTGCTTGACATTGCCGCCATTATCATGACCGTCAAGCTGTTCAGTAATGAAGCCGTGCTCTTTCGCTCAGAAACTGATACCAATCTCAAGCAGCTAAAGAAAAACAAAAAGCTTTTCTTCACGCCCTTCTATGGTGTGATCTATTTCGTGTTGGCTCTGCTGGCTCTCTATTATTTAGGTGGGAAATGGCAGCATCATAAAATTGTATCCGGTCTGATTAAAACTCAGGCTTTTATCATCCTTCTGCCTATCCTGGTTATTCTGAGAATCGGTAAATTTAATATTAGGGAAACTTTGAGACTTAATAATACACCTCTTGCCAATTATCTGATTGTACCTTGTTTTGCTATTTCGGGTGCAATTATTGCAGCTCTGATCGGGCAACTGATCAATCTCATTTATCCGTTCCCGAAAGAATATCTGGAACAGATGTCTGAACTGCTAAAGATGCCAAGTCTGAATGGATGGCAGGTTTTTGCGCTGATTGCCTTACTTCCAGGGATATGTGAGGAAGTAATGTTCAGAGGCTTTGTCTATCGCTTTTTTGAGCATAAAAACAAGTGGTATGCCATATGGATCAGTGCTGCTATGTTTGCTTTGTTTCATCTTGATCCCTATAGATTTATTCCTGTTATCTTTCTCGGAGTGCTGCTCGGATGGTTGCTGTACAGAACCAAATCTATCTTTCCCAGTATGCTGTCGCATGCTCTGAATAATGCCACTGCCCTGGCCGTGATGCATCTTTCCAGACTCAACTTTATGAAACCTCTTATCAGTTCAGATGAAAATTTGACTTGGTGGCTGGCGGTTCCTGCTTTGTTACTCTTATCTGTTAGTATTTATTCGTTCAATATTATCAATTATAAACCCGCAGAAACTGAATTATAAAGGAATACAGATATGTGCGGAATAGTTGGATACGTAGGCAAACGCAATGCCCTCCCCATCGTGATCGAAGCTCTGAAACGCCTTGAATACAGGGGTTACGACAGCTCAGGCTGCGGCATCATTCATAATGGTGAACTTCTTGTCATCAAGAAACAGGGAAAAATAATCGAACTGGAACGCTCTATCCCTGATCCTGCCAAATGCACAGGCACCATTGGCATCGCACATACCAGATGGGCGACGCACGGCGAGCCTAATGAAATTAATGCTCATCCGCATTCAGATTGTAAAAATCAGATTGCTGTCGTGCATAACGGCATCATAGAAAACTACAAACCGCTGCGCGATAAACTGATCGAAATGGGTCACAAGTTCTCTAGCCAAACCGATACAGAAGTTGTTGTGCACCAGATCGAGCAGTTCATCTCTGATGGCAATGATTTTGACAACGCTGTCAGAGAAGCCATGAAATTGGTGGTCGGCACCTATGGCCTTGTCGTTATATCATCATTGGAGCCTGATAAACTCATTGCAGTGCGAAAAGGCAGTCCGCTGATTTTGGGAATTGGCGACAACGAGTATTTCATTACATCCGATGTGGGAGCCACATTCATTCATACCAAGAAAGTGATCTACCTTCAGGATAACGAGATCTGCACAGTTTCAGTTGATGGTTTCGAACTCACCACTCTGGACAGGAAAAGCGTTAAACCACAGATCTCAACCGTGGATTGGGACATCACCGCCATCGAAAAAGGTAACTTCAAACATTTTATGCTGAAGGAGATCTTTGAGCAACCCATCACCATAGAAAACGCCTTCCGGGGCAGGATCGATGAGCAGATCAGTTCCAGCCGGCTGGGTGGATTGAATCTTTCAGGCAGCGAACTCAGACGCATAAAAAACATTCATCTTGTCGCCTGCGGAACATCCTACCATTCTGGACTAATTGGTAAATATGTCATCGAGGACCTGGCACGCATACCGGTGCAGGTAGAGTATGCCTCTGAATACCGCTACCGCAATCCCATCATTCCGGAAGAGACTTTGGTCTTTGTCATCAGCCAATCCGGAGAGACGGCAGATACACTTGCAGCACTCAGAGAAGCAAGAGCCAAGGGAGCTTTGGTGATGGGAATTACAAATGTGGTCGGCAGCACGATAGCGCGCGAGTCAGACGGCGGCACATACATTCATGCCGGCAGCGAGATCGGAGTCGCCTCCACCAAAGCTTTCACCTCTCAAGTTACCATCCTGGTCCTGTTGGCAATCTTTCTGGGCAGAATGAGAAATCTCTCCCCTCTGCAGGGTCTCGAATACACGAGAGAACTGGAAGCCATACCTGCCAAAGTAGAAAAGATTTTAACTCATAATGATATTATCCGCAAGATAGCAAAAAGCATAGTCGATACATCAAATGCTCTCTACCTGGGCAGGGGCGTAAACTATCCCGTGGCTCTGGAAGGCGCGCTCAAGCTTAAGGAGATTTCCTACATCCATGCGGAAGGCTATCCCGCTGCAGAGATGAAACACGGACCGATCGCCCTGATCGACGAGAACATGCCTGTCATCGTTATTGCACCCAAAGACCCTCTCTATGAAAAGGTTTATTCCAACCTGCAGGAAGTTCGGGCACGCAAAGCCAGGATCATCACCATCGCCACAGAAGGCGACACACAATTGCAGAACATCTCAGAACACGTGATCTACATCCCTGATACCCTGACCAACCTGCAGCCTTTGCTGACAGTGATACCTTTGCAGCTTCTGGCTTATCATGTCGCCGACCTGAGAGGCCTGGATGTTGATCAGCCTCGCAACCTGGCCAAAAGCGTAACAGTGGAGTAAGGACACTTTATTGCAGTACTACCTTGGCATAGATCCCGGACGCAAAGGCGGTTTTGCCCTGATCGATGAACACAAGAATCTGATCTATCTTGAGCCGATGCCTTTGCTGGATAAGGGCTACAACTATGAACTCATAGCCGGCATGATAGAAAAACTGCCTGAGCGCACCAACATCATACTTGAGCTGAAACCTGGCGTCATGGAACATTCTGCCAGCCCGACCACCAGTTTCGGATTTCATTGCGGCGCTCTTTTTGGCATCTGCCTGAAGCATAAACTGCAAATCATTTCTCCCAAAGTCTGGAAAGCAGAGTTCGACGTCAACCGCAACTACAAAGAATCCCGTCATGATATGAAACTGCGTTCCATTCAAGTGGCAGATAAGCTGTTCAGTATGAAGTTCAAAAGCACTGAAGACGGCCTGGCTGAAGCATTGCTCTTAGCAGAATACGGCAGAAGGCATCAGCTATGACTG
This sequence comes from uncultured Candidatus Cloacimonadota bacterium, assembly GCA_964634035.1. Taxonomy (GTDB): domain Bacteria; phylum Cloacimonadota; class Cloacimonadia; order Cloacimonadales; family Cloacimonadaceae; genus UBA5614. The sequence continues at coordinate 19,380 of CAZWJK010000014.1, forward strand.
CATTTTTTGATATTTCAATGATGGATACTCTGGCTCAGACGCATCTGATCTGTGATGCTTCCTATCCTCTTATCACCAGTACAACTCTGAAAGAAGAAGCCATCCTCTATAATTTGGAGAAAGAATCAACCTCAAAACTGACTTCTGACTTTCAGACCTTAACCGGCAAACAGATTTCAGCCGATTATGACATTAATGACCTTTCCGGCGGGCAGAAAGTTATCCTGATGATCCTGCTGGCTTTGGCATCTCCGGCCCAAAACATTGTTTTTGTAAATCTGCAATCCTCTCTGGATTCTATCAGATATAATGAAATAAACAAGATGATTGTTTCCAACCGAACAACAAAAAATGAGATCCTGATCAGGTGACTAAGATGAAATGGCTGATCCCTGCCTCAACCTATAAAATCTGGACTGACTTCAGCCTGAAGCTTGACCACGACCTGGTTTTGGAAACAGGCAAGTGTTATCATCTGACAGGTCAGAACGGCTCGGGCAAGAGCAGTTTTATCAAACAAGTCCTGATCTCCCATCTGTTGAAACAGCCTGAGTCGCAGTTTATCCTGTATCTTGAGCAGCAGGTGCAGAGCCAGTTTGACGCTGTCAAAGCCAATGCTGCCCTGCAAAAACCTTCTGTGCATATCAACAATATCACGGATATGTTTGATTACCAGTTGCATCAGTTATCTCATCAGATGAAAAAAGAGCCCAAGCCTGTCATTTTCATTCTGGATGAAACGGTCTGTTTAGAGCAAATAGTCAATTGGCTTAATAAGAATTCGACAAACCAAGTTTGCCTGATCTATGTTTCGCATCTTCAGATAGATTTTCCCCATTTCTCTGAAGTTTCGTCAATAGCTGCTAAACCAGTTTCTGCAAGCCTCTCGAGGATCGTGCCATGAATCCTGTATTGAAGCTCATCGCTTTGCTCATCATCCTGGCACTGTTCATCTGGATCGTGTCTTTCCGCCTGATGGAAAGCTTGCCTTGGCAGCTTGCTTTTGTTCTGGTTACGATACTTGCCGGTCTGCTCAGGTTCGGAATTAGAAATTGGTACAAAGAGTTGAAACTGATCCTGCCATTCATTATCACCATGTTCATCGTCTATGTCCTGATCGGGCTGATCACTGTAAAGCTGCCTTACTGGATAATGTATGGCCTGCTCAGAAGCCTCAGTTTCATCAACACCATTTTCTTCATTCAGATCATCCTGTCCTATGTCTCGATCAACGACATCATAACCCTGCCCTTAAGTATCGATGCCAAAAAGCACCTGATCCTGGGCAGAGCTTTGTTTAATCATGCCATTACCCAAATCGGCAATATTGAACTGCATCTGAGGCTCTTGCCTGAATTTCAGAGATCCAGGCTAAGTCTCAAGCAGTGGTTCCGTTTCAAGCTGCAGCAGTCCTTTGCCATTATCTGCATGCTCCTGCGGGAAGCAAAACTCAAGGGCGAACTGATTGACAACCGCATCCAACATTGTTATACTATCAATAGGAACGAAAAATCCTGAGGGAGGAAGAATGAAATGGTATTACCTGGTTGGCATCACCATTGCCGTGATGGTTATCACTTTATTTATCAGAATTCCCCTGCCCAGCAAAGGATACTTTAACTTTGGCGATGTGGCAGTTGTCTTTTCAGGTCTTTTTCTCGGCTTCAAAGGCGGAGCTTTGGCTGGCGGGATCGGTTCTGCCCTGGCAGATATTTTGGGCGGGTTTCCACTCTTTGCTCCGTTGACTTTGATCGCCAAAGGCCTGGAAGGGTTGCTCAGCGGATTGGCAAAGGATAAAACAGGCTTCAGATTCTTTCTCTTTCCGGCTTTGGGAGTATTGGTCATGGTCGCGGTCTATTTTGCGGGAGAGACTCTGATGCCTCAGATCGGCATTGGCGGCGCTTTGGCAGAACTGCCCGCCAATCTGATCCAGGCTGGTGGTGGATATGCCGGCGGAATCATCTTAAGCAGACTTATCAAACTGTAACACCGAATTTTATTGACAGATAAAAACGCAGTTGATTTTTAGTAGCAACAGAGGTGTAACATGATGATTGAATAAACTCCTGACCTGTCGGACCATACCAACAGACAACAATACTGTATCTATAATAAGGAGTTTATATGCACCGCGATGAATTTGACCAGTTTGACGATTTTGAAATAGAATCACAGATCGACGAATGGGAAGAGCTTTCCGAATCCTCTGACAATGCCTTTTTAGCTGCCCTGGGCAGACAGAATGACAAACCTGATGAGATCGAAGCTTCTCTCAATGAACTTGAACGCCTGGCTGACACTGCCGGGATCACTGTGCTCGGCAAATATTTCCAGCGCCGCAACAAACCGGAAAAGGGAACTTTCTTCGGCAAGGGCTGGCTGCAGGAAACATCCCAAACCATGAAGCAGGCAGGCGACGGACTGCTTGTTGTGAACGAAGAGCTCTCCCCCATGCAGGCGCGCAACATCGAACAGGATTATGACATCCACGTCATTGACAGGACAGAGGTGATTCTCAATATCTTCCACAATCATGCCCGCACCCGGGAAGCCAGACTGCAAGTCAGATTGGCAGAGCTCGAATACCAGCTTCCCCGTCTGCGCAAGCTGTGGGGACATTTTGACAAGGAACGCGGCAGTGTCCGCTCCGCCGGAGGTTCCGCCACGCGCGGCATGGGTGAAAAGCAGATCGAGATCGACCGCCGCATCATCAAAAGGGACATTGCGCGCATTAAGCGCAACATAGAGGAAATCGTCCATCAGAAACTGACTCAGCGCAAGCAGCGCGAAAAGGTCAAAAAGATCTGTCTGGTCGGCTATACCAATGCCGGAAAGTCCACTCTTTTCAATGCCCTTACCGATGCCGGCGTTCTGGTTGAAGACAAGCTTTTCGCCACTTTGGATTCCACGACGCGCCAGCTAAAAATGGAATTCGGCGGCAATGTCGTGATCTCTGACACTGTCGGTTTCATTTCCAATCTGCCGCATCATCTGGTTGCCTCGTTTAAGGCCACTCTGATGGAAGTTGAGGACGCTGATCTGCTGCTGCACATGGTCGATTGCTCCGATGAACGGTATGAAGATTACATTGCCCAGGTTGATGAAGTGCTGAAAGAAATCGAAGCACAGGACAATCCTCAGTTGTTGGTCTTCAACAAGATCGATCTGATCGATGCCAATCTGCTCTCACTTCTCAAAAAGAAATACCCCTATGGCGTCTTTATCTCAGCTGCTGAGAAAACCAATCTGGAGCTTCTGCAGAAGAAGATTGATGACACCGTTTTCAAAGCTGTGACTTTGAAACTTTCCATTCCATATTCTGAAGCAAGACTGGTTTCGCACCTGCATGAAACTGCCCAGGTTTTATCTGAACAATATACCGAAGCGGTCATCGACCTGGAAGTCATCATCAACAGCGAAGAAAAATACCTGATCGAGAAATTCATTAAGACCTGATCATACCTTTTATTTTTATTTAATCGTAATGGTTGGACTGCTTTGTCTTCTCTTTTTTATGGATATTTCAACCATACTTGTAAAATAAATCGTTCCCGGGCAGTTCCAGGGCACTTCCCGGGTGAAGCCCGGGAACTCCCAGGGAAGTAAAAAGGTTTGATGCATGATACAGGCACCTGATTTACATTCGGCTTGACAGAAAAGCAGGAAACGGAAAATAGACCTCAAAATCGTGCATCTTTAGCTCAGCTGGTAGAGCAACTGACTCTTAATCAGTGGGTCCGGGGTTCGAGTCCCCGAAGATGTACCATGGAAAAGAAGAGTTGGTCTGAGCGTAAGATCAGATTAGCCAGGTGTATAGACAGCGGTAATTTGCTCTTTGCTCCGCTTATTAAAATGTGCTAAAGTGCTTTGTTTCAGAGCCGGCTTTAGCGCCGGCTTTTTTTGTAATGAATAATAAGGAGAAATAAATGACAGCTTTACATCCGCAGGCTGAGACTGCAAAAAATGACTTTGTGTTCACCTCAGAGTCCGTTTCGGAAGGTCATCCCGACAAGGTTTGCGACCAGATTTCCGATGCTGTTCTGGATGAGTTTTTGAAGGCGGATCCCACTTCCAGGGTCGCCTGTGAAACTCTCGCCACCAAAAACCAGTTGATCATCGCCGGAGAAATAACTTCCAGGCACAAGATAGACATAAAAGAAATCGCTCGCAGGACGATCAGGGAAATCGGCTACACTGAACCCTGCCAGGGTTTTGATGATGACTGCAATATTTTTAACCTTCTACACAAGCAGGAAGGCGCTCTGAAAGCGATCGGAGACAGGGATGAAACCGGTGCTGGAGACCAGGGTCTGATGTTTGGCTATGCCTGTAACCAGACCCATCATCTGATGCCCATTCCCATTGCCCTGGCGCATAAACTTCTGCAGAAACTGGCCGAAGTCAGAAAGAATGGCCAGATCCCACAACTATTGCCAGACGCCAAATCACAGGTCACTTTCCGCTTTATCAACCGTCTGCCTGTTGATCTGCAAACCATCGTGATCTCGACTCATCACAAAAAAATGGATGAAGCTCAGTTTGCGGAACTTAAAGATGCGATCAACCGGTTAGTGGTAGCCCCTTCCATCGATGAGATCGAGATAGAAAGCATTCATCAGTTTGCCGTGAAGAACTGCATTGTGAAGATCAATCCCCTGGGCATGTGGACTGATGGCGGACCTGCCAACGATACGGGCCTGACGGGCAGAAAGATCATCGTTGACACCTACGGCGGCTGGGCTCAGCACGGCGGCGGAGCGTTTTCAGGCAAAGACGCCACCAAGGTTGACCGCAGCGCTGCCTATATGGCGCGCCACATAGCCAAAAGCGTCGTGGCTTCCGGCCTGGCGGAAGAATGTCTGATCCAGTTCAGTTTTGTCATCGGTGAAATCAGACCGGAATCCATCATGGTGGACACGTTTGGAAGCGGAAAACTGCCCGATAAACAGATCGAAAAGCTCATCCAGGACAACTTTGACTTGACAGTAATAGGAATCATCGACTATTTAGATCTGCGTAAGCCCATCTTCAGACAGACAGCCAGCTATGGCCACTTCGGCAGACTGGATCTGGACCTGAGTTGGGAAAAGGTGAAAGAAATCAAGTTCTGATCCTGATACTTTTACAAGCGGACGGTAGATATGATCAACGATTTATTTGAGCGGTTGAAAGAAAGCAATCCCTTCTTTCTGATCGCCGGACCCTGTGTCATTGAAGATGAGAAAACCATGCTGCAGACTGCAGAAACTCTGACCAGACTAACCTCCGAACTCTCCCTGCCTTTTGTATTCAAAGCTTCCTTTCTGAAGGCCAACCGAACTTCCAGTGATTCGTTCCGAGGACCAGGTCTGGAAGAAGGTCTGAAGCTACTGCAGAAGATCAAAGACACTTACAAAGTTCCGCTGCTCACTGATGTGCATGAAACGTCTGATATTGCGGCTGTCAATGAAGTAGTCGATATCATCCAGATCCCTGCATTCCTGAGCAGACAAACTCTGTTGATCCAGGCTGCCGCGCAGACCGGTAAAATTGTTAATCTGAAAAAGGGACAGTTCATGGCTCCTGAAGACATGCGTTCTGCCTCTGCCAAAGTAACTTCAGAAAACAATACACGAATATTATTGACTGAAAGGGGAACCACTTTTGGTTATCATAACCTGGTGGTGGATTTCCGCAGTTTTCAGATCATGCACGGCATAGGTTTTCCGGTTGTTTATGATGTCACTCACAGCCTGCAGAAACCGTCTTTATCAGATAAATCAGGCGGCACACCTGAGTTTGTTCAAATGATGGCTCAGGCTGCTCTGGCAACAGGTTGTGTCGATGGCCTCTTCATCGAAACTCATCCATATCCTGAAAAAGCGCTCAGCGATGCTGCCAGCATGCTGGCTCTGGAGAAATTGCCTGATTTGCTGAAAAGCTGCATCAGAATCAAACAGGCATTACAAGGTTAATATGAATAGAGTAATCAAACCCAATGCGGACTGGCAATCGATCCAGCTTGTCATCTTTGACTGCGACGGTGTGCTGACTGACGGCAAGATCATCTATGGACAGGATAACAGGTTCGGCTGCCTCGAATTCAAAAACTTCAATGCACATGACGGCATGGGCTTTGCCTTGCTGCATAAGGCGGGACTGATATCTGCCGTGATCACGGGCAGGACTTCCAACGCCCTCTCCAGACGCTGCAAAGACCTGCGCATCAAACATGTCTTTCAGAAGATTCAGAACAAACTGGAAAAAGCCGAAAAACTCCTTGCCAAGCTTAACCTTGGCTGGCATCAGGTTGTCTATATGGGTGACGATTGGAATGACATGCCCTGCATGCAGAGAGCCGCTTTCTCAGCCACTCCGGCTGACGCCATGCCTGAGATCCAAAAACTGGCAGATTTGGTCACTGAAAGGCAAGCCGGCGAAGGTGCAGCACGTGAACTGATAGACCTGATCCTCAGAAAAAAAGGCGTCTATGATCAGGTCGTCGATGCTTATCTGCAGGAAATCACACTTTGATCCTGACCGTCTTCATATAATGAGAAAGATAATACTTCTGTTCATACCAATCATACTGCTGGCAGGATGCGGCAAAAGCGTTCTGGATCAGACCACGCCTGCTTTGAACAGAAGCCTGCCGGACGAGACCAGCCGCGATGTTACTCTCTATTCCTATAAAGAGAACAGAATCGACTATATCCTTACTGCCGACAGGATAGAACGCTTCTACAATACTCAAAGACTCAATGCCTGGAAGGTGAAGATCGTTTCCTATGATGACAAAATGAACATTACAAGCACTCTTTCCGCCGATACCACCTATGTCGATGAAGCGCGCAACTTTGTGCAGGCAATGGGTAATGTCGTGCTCGAATCCACCAACGGCACGATCAAATCCCAGCACATCAACTGGGACCGCAACATAAATGAAATCTATACTGACCAGCTTGTGACCCTGATCCGCGAAGGCAAGACCCTGCGCGGATATGACCTCAGAACCAATTCCCAGATCAGTTATGCTGAACTTACCACCGTTTCGGCGGAAGGCAAAGTCAAAGGCGACGAAATTGACTGGTAGAAAGATTTTCCTGTTGATTCTGATCTGTCTCGCATCGTACCTGTCTCTGCCTGCCCAGACTTCTTCAGACGGAGAGGATTTCCGGCTGATCAATGCTGACAAGCTGTTTCTGAACAAGGTCAATAACGAAAACATCCTGGAACTGAATGGCAGAGTGCATTTTTATTATGGTGACACAGAGTTCCGCTGCCAACGGGCTATCATATTTGAAAGGCAGAAAATTGCCCGTCTGTTCGGTAATGTCAGAGTCCGCAATGACACATTGAACACGGATGCAGACAGCATTTCCTACTATCGGATCACGGAATTTATGAACATGGGCGGCAATATCATCATCACGGAACAGAAGACCGGCGGCGTCTTCAACCAGATGGCTGCTGATTTCGGCTCATATGATAAGCTCAATGATGTGGTCAGCGCCCGCGGCAATGTGAGAGCCCTCAGCGTAAAGGACAAAGTTCGTGCCAGTTGCAATCTGGCACATTGGGACCGCAAAAACGGTTATGCCTATTTATTGGAGAATCCGGAACTCTGGTCTGAAGGCCAGGATACTCTATACATCCGCTCAGAAAAGATGGAATTCTTTGATGACGACCGTAAAGTGATCGCCACTTTCGATGTGCTGGCCCAGACAAAGGACTACACAGCCACCAGCGATTTCCTGCTCTATTTCCTCAAGGACGAGAAAGCCCTCTTCCAGGGCGAACCGAAGTTCACTTCCGGTTTTGCTGATGCGACAGCAAAAGAATTCTATCTATTTTTCAAGGAGAAAAAGCTCTATCTGGCTGAACTGAAGGATAGTTGCCTGGTCTGGTTTGCCGAAGAAAAGGACAAGCCCAAGACCAACTGGGTAAAAGCAGACTTCATTTCAATGAATATCACAGATGATAATCTCGATGATTTTGAGGCGGAAAACAGAGTTACATATTTTTATCAGCAGGAGAAGGATGAGAAGAAGGATTTCTTTTCCAACAATGCTTCCGGCAGTTTTCTCTCCGCCACTTTCGATACTGAAGGCAAGCTGGAAACCATGACGATGAAAAAAGGCGTCAAGGGCACTTATCGCTTTGAGAACAATCCCTGATCTATCCTACTTCTTAGCTTCGTAGTAATATAGTTCTTTCTCCTGATTCATCCAACTGTAATGCACCTGTCCCACATAGATGGTGTGGTCTCCGCTCTTGACCTGCGTCACAACTTCGCACTCAAAGGTCACGATGCTCTGTTTCAGCACAGGCAGCTTGTGCAGTTTTCCCGGCAGATATTCAATCTTTCCCTCTGTGAATTTATCCATCTCACGTCCCGAATTGGACCCTGCCAGATTGCACAAGGCGTGCAGTTCCTTGCCCGGAAAGACCAGATTAAAGAAGCGGACGGTTTCCAGGCAGTCTTTGGTGAAGCGGCTGTGTCCGATGGAGATGGCGAACATTGGTGGCTGAATCGAGGTCCGCATATACCACTCAGCCGTCATGATGTTGTAGCCGCCCACAGGTTTCTCAGTCACGATCAGAGTCACTTTGGCAGGAAGATGTATCAGCGGGTAGGCTTTGGAAAAATCTGTCTGTTCGATCATAATCTGTCTCCCGGTCTGTCTTTTTTAGGCTTCAGTAAAATATCATTGACACAAAAGCTATTCTATCGATTGCTTGATTATTGTCAATCAGGACATCTTAAATACGCTGATTATATATTGAATGAAGGAGTTTAAAATGAAAAAGACACTGATCGTGCTGTTGATAGCCCTGACGCTGTTCACCTTATCCTGCGGCAAGAAGTCTTCCTCCAGGACGAGCGTGCAGTTCTGGCACGGCTTGGGTGGACCTTTGGGAGACGCACTTACTGAAATGGTCAGAGAATACAATAAGACCCATCCCGAAGGGCAGGTCGTGCTCAATCAGGTCAGCAGTTACGAAGCTCTGTCCCAGAAACTGATGGCTTCCATCCAGGCAGGTAAGCAGCCTGACATCGCGCAGGTGTTTGAAAGCTGGACTTCCAAGTTCATTGAAGCGGATGTCATAGTCCCGATCGAGGAGCTCATAAAGGCGGATGAGGAATTCTTGGATAAAAATCTGGAGGACTTCTATCCCGTCTTTGTTGCCAGCAACACTTTCAACGGCAGGCTGTGGTCTTTCCCTTTCAATAAAAGCGTCCGCGTCATTTTCTATAATAAGGATGCCTTTGTGCGCGCCAATCTCGATCCCAATCAGCCTCCTGCCGACTGGAACGCTTTCCGCGCCTATTGCAGAACTTTCACGCAGGACCTGGACGGAGACAAGCAGCCTGACAAATATGGCACCAACTACAATCCCAACGCCTGGCAGTTCATCAATCTGCTCTATCAGGCAGGCGGGCAGGTCATTGACAGCAACGGCAAGGTTGTCATCAATCAGAAGCCCGGTGTGGAAGCTTTGACCTTCATCACCGACCTGATCAACAAGGATAAATCCGTCTATCTGGTCACCGGATATGCCGGACAGAACGACTTCCTCGCCTCCAAGGTCGCCATGTATGAAGGCAGCAGCGTCAGCATCACGCATATGAAACAGCAGACCATCAACTTTAACATGGGCTATGCCGCTCTCCCCGCCTATGAAACCAATCAGAGCGCCATCAGCGGCAGCAACGTGGTGATCTTCCGCAATGCTGACAAGGAAAAGGAAAAAGCCGCCTGGAACTTCATCAAATGGTTCACCGATACGGAGCAGACAGCCAAGTGGAGCGCTTTGAC
>CAZWJK010000015.1:0-5195 GCA_964634035.1 uncultured Candidatus Cloacimonadota bacterium
TCTTCAAAGAGTGCATTGTCATTGGGATCGTCACCTGGCTGGCCATCTGGAATGCCATCCAGACCAGTGTCTTCAGCCAGTGTCAGTTCACCATCACTATTCTTATCTTCGGTGTTTAAAACATTCAATCCGCCGTAATCAGTATAGAAATCTTCGTTGATATCTCCCAAATCGACATGCAGAATAATGTTGGGAAGCGCTTCCCCATACTTGTCAACTTTAACCAGGAGCTCAATGTACTTCTTATTTGAAAAGTCAAGCTGATTGCCCAGATACTTCATCACACCGGCATAGCTCATTGTCTCGATACCCGGTTGCTGCAATGTGTTGGGAAAAACTTTCAGCGCCAGGACTGTGACGTTTTCGTCCTTTTCACTGTCTGTCAGGGTTGATTCATCATAGACATGCCGCATTCTGATATTAAGAGGATTATACCAATTAACTCTTCCATTTGGCAAAAAAGTCTGCCATGGCTTACTGCCCTTTACCCAAGTGGAAAAAGACAAGCCCAGCGGATAGGAGTCAAGGATGCCCTCCATGTCATCAATGAAAGCTTCATTTTCGTGTTGAGAATCCCCTGAGATGTTGGGTACGGTCAGAGCCACTTCGCCTGACAGAGAAAACCTTGATTCAGCGCTTGTTTTGACCAGAGGGATGGCATCGATCCAGCGTGTCATGAAACCGGGTTTCCAGGTTAAGCTGCCATCAATATCAGCCATCAAAAGCTTAATATTCTCATTGCCGATCTTGGGCCGTTTTTCACTGACTTTTTCAGAGCGGTAGATCACTGTGCTGCCTATCTTTGCATTGTCAGATATATTCCAATCGGCACGCACACCTGCCAGCGATTTCTGTGCCACGGCAAAACCGGAACGGAACTCATAATTAATCTCAATCCTGGCATCAGGGTCTTTTCCGGCAGCAGTCAGGAAGGTGATCTTGCCCATGTCATAATCAACAATGTAGTCACTGTTTTCCTTTTGAGTGGTTCCATTGACCTTGACTGTGACGCTGCCTTTGAGAATACCAATCTGGCCTAGCGAGATCATGTCGCACCCGATTTTTCCTTTCACGGAAATGTAGTGCTTGAATTCGTCATAACCTATGGTTTCATTCTCTTCCTGATAGATCAAAGTGTCGCTGAGAGGATAGAAGGGCTTTATGAAAGGTATTATGACGTATCCGGATGCGAGATTGACAGTTGTATCATCACCATTGACCCTTCCGTCGCCGCTGGTGTCTAATCTCAGGTAATCATTATAGGTGGTGATGCCGGCAAAAGAGACGCTGTCTGGCACATTGTAGTTTCTGGTTCTGTCAATGTTTTGGGTATAAATCTCCAGCATGAAGTCATCTTTCTTGATATTGGTAATGCCCATGCTGTAGACATTGCGCATCTGATAATCCCATGTGCTCAATGGATTGCCTGGTGAATACTCCTGATTCCTCTTTCTGATGACTTTTGCGTGTAAAACTCCATCCAATACATCGCTGTTAAGTGGAACAGGAGTTTCATCCTGCCTGACATATCTGACGGCAATGGTGTAGCGCCGGTCAACCGTTCTGAGGATTTCTATAGTACCTAATGAATAATTTGTGACGAAATCAGTTCCCTCAATCAACTCATCATAATAAGGTATGTAAGATTCAGTCTGTGAGACATAAACAGTATCGCCAGGCACGGCTGCCACGTTATTCGTTGCGTCACCATCATCCAGGTACACTTTAACAGAGCCGTTTTTCGGCAAGAGAGCGGGATTCAGGATTTCCCAGTTACCGGCAGTGATTTTAACGGCATTGCCTTTCCAGCCATTGGGCGTGGGGCCATCATCATCGTTGTAGAGCCTGTAGACGAGTTCCGGTCTTTCAAGATAATAAAAGGTCCGCGTGGCGTAGTTTTTGCTGAAGATAATGGTTGAATCCGCCTGACTCTGACCGATGTAGGACATTGTGTTTTTCTGCCCTTCTTCCTTGCTGGCAATCATGGTTACGTCAAGCGCACCGTACTTGAGTTTTGAAACAATTCCGAACAACCCTTGGGAACTGGTCGAATAGCTGATATAGCGTGATCCGCTCAGGCTGAGGCCAATGTTTCCCGCTTCTATGGACTGGACGATTTCATCTTCATCGCCGGTGTATTTGATAATGATGTTGTTGGGATCAAAGAAAGTCTCGTCCTGATTTGAGTTGTATTGCATGTTGACAGATATTTTTTCGCCGATTGTTCCGCTTAGTCTTAGATTGGTATTCTGCTGCATCTGCAGATCGAATCTGCTGCCGCGATTGGTCTCATAGATCGGTATGAGTTTTCTTTTGGTGCTGGTTCCGGAGAGCGTGATCCTTTGCGTGCCGTCCAGATTCAATCTGCCTGCCTTGTTGCCCAAAATCCTTCTGATCGATTTCGGGATGGCGACATTGGGCAGATCGATTGTGATATCTTTGATCAATCCGCCGGTCTGGGCAGTGGTTTGTGCCTGGATGGTAAGGACTTTGGAGAGCAGTGTGCTGCGGAAGACTTTGGTTTTAAGATTCTCATAGTAATTATCCATAGATATAATAACATCAGGATGAAGTTCCTGCTCACCGATCTTGGTTGAGATCGTGACTTTTTTATTATCCAGATCGACTGTTTTTTTAGATGTTGGCCCCAGGGTGGGAACAAGGTAAGGATTTGCTTTGATTCGGTTCTGGCCATTATTGATCTTATAGATTTCCACCTGATTATAGATCAGAGGATAGTATCCGGGTAGGTAGAGTCTGGTGTAGACCAAAGCCAGGCTGGGCAGCACAAAGATCAGCAGCAGGGTCAGAAGCACCAGAATCCGTTTATGCATAGTTTTGTTTAAAGCTTGTCTGAGTTTAGCAGTGTTTTGGCAGCTAACTGGATGCCGTCTATCGTAAGAGTTCTGTCGATCAGTGTAATGGATGGTATGAAGGGAGCCAGCAGATCTGATATACCACCGGTGGCTATGACCTGAATAGGTTTAAGAGATTCATATTCTTTCAACAACTCCTGAACAAAGCTTTCCACCATAAAAGCATGGCCTTTGACGATCCCTGACAGCATGGCATCCTTGGTATTGGTGCCCAGCAGCACAGTCGGCGAGGTCAGTTCGATCTCTGACAACAGGGCAGCTTTTTCAAACAGTTCAGCGGCTGCGGTTTTCATACCGGGAGCTATGATGGCACCCATAAATTTACCTTCTGAAGAAACCATCTGCAGTGTAGTGGCAGTTCCGAAATCGATGATGATTGCATTACTCTTATACTTTTTCCATACCGCAAAAGCGTTGGCAACCAGGTCTGCTCCAATGAAACCGGGATCCGGAACAACATAGCTCAGGCCGATTTTCGAATAAGCATTCAGCAGCAACGCTTCCTTGTTAAAATGCTTGGTTGAAAGGTGTTGCCACATCCTGGTCAAGTCGGGAACCACGCTGGCAATAATGACATTTCTGATTCCAGAGATCTCCCAAGTGCTGTCACGCAGTGAATTCAGCAAAGCGAAATACTCGTCTGCGGTGCGGCGGCTGTCAGTCCTGAAGCGGGCGTGCCAGATCACTCTGTCCTCGTGGTAGATACCACAGACGATGTTTGTATTGCCGATGTCCACGACTAAATTCATATATACAATCTACCTCAGATTATGATGATCAGGGTATAAAGATAAAAATGAAAAACTAAGCCTATTAATACCATAAAACAGTCTGCAAATTTTATGTCAAACTATTTTAATCGGTCAGCCCTATCTCTTTGAGAGCAGAGGGACTTTTTCTCCAGTTCTTTTTAACCTTGACCCAAAGGTGGATCTCCGTAGGGGCCTGATTGAAGTCTGTAAGTTGTTTTTCCGCATACTCCCGGATCTTTTTTAATCCTGTCCCATTCTTACCGATAATGATGGGTTTTTGGCTGTCACGTTCGATCCAGATGGTGGCTTCGATGACTATTTTGTCGCTCTGCTCGGTGTACCTGTCGATCAGAACGGCAGTCGCATAAGGCACTTCCTGAGAGAATTGACGGAAGACCCCTTCCCTGATTACTTCCTGGGCAAAGAAACGCATCGGCAGGTCGGAAAGCTGGTCTGTATCGTAGAAGGGCGGACCGAAGGGAATGAATTTTGTGATGGCAGGAATGATTTTATCGACATTATCACCGTTTTTTGCTGATACAAAGAGGATTTCCTCAAACTCCTGCGTCAGTCTTTCACGGATTTCAAGATCAGTGATTTTGCCCTGCAGATCGGATTTGTTGATGATGGCCAGGCGAGGACGCTTGACGCTTTTGAGCATGGTGATGAGTTCATTGTCATAGTCAGTCGGGAAGCTCGGTTTATCCGTCAGAAAGATGACAGCGTCGGCATCATTGAGTGTGTCGGTGAGCTGTTTGAGCATCCGGTGCTGCATTTCGTAGCGCGGTTTGAGGAATCCGGGCGTGTCCAGAAAAATGATCTGGCAGTCCGGATCGTTGAAAATGCCTTTGATGGAGAGCCGTGTAGTCTGCGGTTTGTCAGATGTAATGGAAAGTTTTTCGCCCACCAGACGGTTCATCAGAGTGGATTTTCCGACATTGGGCTTGCCGACAATAACTACGTAACCGCTTCTGAAATCTGCTTTCTTCATAATTTTCATAAAATTACTGCCACAGACCTGTTTGTGTCGGCAGAGCCTGTGGCAGTAATGATTGCATATTGTTGTTTATAATTCGGAAAAGACCGATTTGATGATGGCAACGCATTCATCAAGCTGTTCCTGAGTGATGACAAGAGGCGGAGCAAGTCTGATGATGTGTCTGTGCGTCGGTTTGCATAGCAGGCCCTTGTCTTTCAGCTTGAGGCAGACGTCCCAAGCCTCGATTCCGTCCTTGGGTTCGACTATGATGGCGTTCAGGAGGCCTTTGCCACGCACAATCTTGATCATTGGATGGTTGAGCTTTCTGAGTTCAGCGCGGAAGTATTTGCCAAGCTGGTAGGCCTTTTCTGCCAGATTTTCCTCTTTCAGCACTTCCAAAGCGGCCTGAGACACTGCGCAGGCAAGCGGGAATCCGCCAAAGGTGGAACCGTGCTGTCCGGGTTTGATGACCAGCATGATGTCTTTGTCAGCCAGCACGGCGGATATGGGCAAAACGCCGCCGGAAAGGGCTTTGCCGAGGATCAGGACGTCCGGGCGGACGTTTTCATAATCACAGGCCAGAAGTTT